>JALYGJ010000061.1 GCA_030777155.1 Chloroflexota bacterium
CACCGCGTGTCAGGACGAGGATCTCGACACAATGGCCCACTAGTCCCAAAATCCACCGGGCAATGTTCCTACCCGCCGCGCTTGGTGCACTCGTCCTGGCGCACCTCTTCGATCTGGTCTCGTTCCTCGAGATGATCGGCCGCCACGGCCTGGCCGCCGAGGCCAACCCGCTGGTGGTGGTGCTGCACGACCAGATCGGGCTGCCCGGCCTGACCTTCGCCAAGGCGGTCAGCGTGGCCATCGGTGCGACCGTCTTCGTTCTCCTTGCGCCCCAGCGGCGGCGGCTGGCGATGACGGTGCTCATGTTCGGCATCGGCGCCGGCCTGCTCGGCGGCGTATCGAACGTCGCGACCTGGTAGCTAGAGCGTCAGCGCCAGCATCAGCAGGGCGCCCGTACCGACCAGTATCGCCGCCAGCACGGCCGACCAGACCAGACGGAAGACGGCGCGACCCCGGTCGACGGGCAACCACGCCCACGCCGAGCGCCAGACGCGGACCAGCGCGTCCGCGGTAACGGCCAGGAGCACGACGCCACCGAGCAGCAAGGGCAGGCGGATGAGCGGGTCGGTCAGGGAGACGCCGAGCTCGAGGCCGGTGATGACGACAACGCCGCAGACGAGCACAACCAGCGACAGGTAGATGAACCAGTCCTGGAGCGGCGTGGGCCGTGTCTCGGGAACGCGGGCCGGCGGCGGCCGGCGGTTGCCAGCCTCGACCTCCCCCGGACGCGGCTGGCGATCGAGGTCAGGGCCGATTGGCGGGATCCTCGGCAACCTGGCGGCGGCCCTCGGCGCGCTGTCCGGCGACGGCCTCCGCGACTGCCGGATCGGAGAGGCCGAGCATCTGCGCGGCGAGCAGGGCGGCGTTCTCCGCTTGTCCGACGCCGACCGTCGCGACCGGCACGCCGCGCGGCATCTGGACGATCGAGAGCAGCGCGTCGAGGCCGCCGGCGAGCTGGCCGGGCATGGGCACGCCGATGACCGGTAGCGTCGTCTTCGAGGCGACCACGCCCGGCAGGTGCGCGGCCAGGCCGGCGGCGCAGATGAAGACCTTCGCCCCGCGTCCGATCGCGTCGCCGACGTAGGCCTCCAGCAGGTCGGGCGCACGGTGCGCCGACAGCACGCGCAGCTCGCTGGCGATGCCCAGGCGGCCGAGCAGGTCGGCTGCCTTCTGCATCACCTCGAGGTCGGAGCGACTGCCAACGATGAGCGGGACGAAGCTGCGATCTTCAGACGGCATCGGCGGCCTCCCTGGGCGGTAACGCCAAGGTTATCTCGACGGCCGAACGGTCCGCCCGTAGCATCGCGGGCGTGGGCGTTCCACTGATCCTCGACGTCGACACCGGCATCGACGACAGCCTGGCCATCCTCTATGGCTGCGGCTCGCCGGAGGCGGAGCTGGTCGCCGTCGGCTGCGTTTCGGGCAACGTCGACGCGCGGCAGGCGGCGGAGAACACGCTCGCCGTCCTCGAGCTGGCCGGCCGCCCTGATGTCGAGGTCGCGCTCGGCCGCGAGGTACCGCTGGTGCGCGCGCTCGAGACGGCGCCGGAGACGCACGGCCCACGCGGGATCGGCTACGCCGAGCTGCCTCCGGCGCGCGCTGCACTTTCGCAGCGCCACGCCGCCGATCTGCTGATCGAAGAGGCGCGCGGACGACCGGGAGAGATCACCCTGGTGACGCTCGGCCCGCTGACGAACCTCGCCCTCGCGTTGCTGCGCGAGCCGGAACTGCCGCGCCTGTTCCGTCGGCTGGTGATGATGGCCGGCTCGTATCGGTCAGCTGGCAACACCGCGCCAACGACGGAATGGAACGTCGCCGTCGACCCCGAGGCAATGACGGTCGTACTTCATGGCTGGGCGGCCGTCATCGGCGTCCCGCGGCCGCTGGCGCTCGGCCTCGACGTGACCGAGCGTGCGAAGCTGACACCCGACCATCTGGCCGACCTCTACCGGCGCACGGGGGCGCGACCAGACCAGCACCAGCTCCTGCGCTTCGTCGACGACGCGCTGCGCTTCTACATGGAGTTTCACAGCCGCTACGACGGCTTCTACGGCGCCTTCATCCACGACGCGCTGGCGGTGGCTGCGGCCCTCGATCCGGGGCTGGTGCGGAGCGAGGCGCTGCGCGTCGAGGTCGAGTTGGGCGGCACCTTCACCACCGGTGAGACAGTGACCGACTGGCGGCGCGCGTGGCGTCGGCCGCCCAACCTCGACGTCGTCGTCGAGGCAGATGTCGGGCTCTTCTTCGAGCGCCTCATCGGCCGTCTGTCGACGGTGGCCCTGAAGACCAGCGACGCCTGACCAAGGTCACTCGCCGTTGGTCGCAGTTTCCGTCGAGGACAACAGGGCGACCGTCCGCTTCATCGTCGCCTGACGCTCGGGCTCAGAGCCGGGCAAGCGGCGACGGCCTAGAGCTGCGCGGCCGCGACCCGGCGTGGGCGGTTGGCGAACCGGCCCCGACCGCCCGGCCAATGTGCTCGACGAGCAGCTCGTGTAGCGGATAGCGCAGCGCCGAGGCGGGCTCCGGCCAGAGCAGCGTCGAGTGCGCGCAGTCTGACGGCGCACCGCCGGCGTGGAAGACGGCCTCGACGTAGCCCCGTCCCGGCACAGGCGCGTTGAGCAGCGCCACCTGCGGCCCGACGATCGGGTCGAAGGCACTCGTCACGGCCAGCGTCGTCGTGCCGAATGCGGCGTGAGCGTACTCGACGGCGAAGGCGTTGTCGGCCTGGCGCGCGGGGTCGGCCACCGTGTAGACCGGGAAGCCGCAGTGCAGCCCGTCGCTGAAGAAGGCGACGCCGCCGGTCCAGTTGAGTGCCCCGTTGACGGAGACGACCGCCTGCAGCAGGCCACGCCCATCGTCGCTGAAGGCCGGGCCGAGCTCGGGGTGACCGGCCAGCACGCGCAGCACGCGCACGACTGCCTCACCGCCAAGGCTGTGCCCGAGCAGGTAGAACGATGCGTGGGCGCCTGTCGTCGCGTACAGCTCGGCATCGTAGGTCGCGATCGTGCGGGCCAGGCGTTCGGCCCAGCGGTCGACTTCGGCCTGCCGGATGAGGCTGCGCGGGAAGCTGCCAAGGTCGTAGTCGGCCGGCCGCCAGTGGACGTCGGCCCCATCGGCCGTCCGGCTGATCGTGGCGACGCAGTCGGCCGAGGCGTCGGTGGGGCGGCAGTTGGTGGCGGTCCACGACATGTCGACGACCGTCGCCCCGGCAACCGTGCCGTCGAGCCCACCGTCGGCGCCGTAGCCGAGGCAGACGAGAGCGCCGTAGATGGAGCCCGGTGCCGCCGGATCGGCGCACTGCGCCGGCGTGCCGAAGATCTCGAAGCGACGAGCGAGGGCCGAGCCGAAACCCGGTGCCAGCAGCACGACCTTGCGCGTGAAGTGGACGTCGAGAGTCGCAGCCGGGGTACCGGGGCGGCTCCAGTCAGCGCCGTTGAAGAGGCCGAAGGCGACCCGCCCGGCGTGCTGGCCGCGGACCGTGAAGCGAGCCGTGCCGTCGGCGGCGGTCAGTTCGCGCGGCGCGTCGACGACGGCGCCGTCTCCGCCTCCCAGCGGCCGAAGCTCGACCAGCCGGCCTGCCAGAGGCCGGCCGCCAGCGTCGCTCACGCTGGCGACGATGGTGGTCGTCGCTACACCATCGGCGGGGACCAGGCGGTTGACGTCGGCGGCGAAGGCGAGCGTGGCGGCGAACCCACCGATCGGTGCCGCGAGCAGCGCCGGCGACGCCAGCGTCGGGGCAGCCAGCAGGCTGGTCAGCAGCAGCCAGAGAGTCGCAGCGGCGAACGCGCGCGACGCGCGGGGACGGGGCAACATCGGCCGAACTGTAGTCGAAAGTCGGGGGAATCGAAAAGTTCGCGGATCGGCCGCCACGCTCGCGGCGTTGCGTGGCAATCTGACACGAGTCGGGAACGCTGCGAAGGAGGTTTGGGGAGTGTCCGGCACGGGGCTTCGTATCGCGGCAGCGGTTGCCGCATTCGTCATCGTCGTGCTCGGCGCGATGCTCATGCTCGACTTCGTCGGCGACGTGGCGGGTGTCACGACGTGGGCCTATCTCGCGCTCGTCGGACTCGCCCTAGCGCTGGCCGCGTACGCCGCCGTCGAGTACGCCCAGACCGGCCGCCTCGACTCGATCGCGCGCCAGTTCGACACTCGGACGCTCGTGCTGATCCCGTTCGCAGTTGCGCTCAACATCATCCTCGGTCAGGCGGTTGGCGCGGCGCTGCGCATCCCGATCTACTTCGACTCGGTGGGAACGATCCTGGTCGGCATCCTGGCCGGGCCCATCCCGGGCGCGCTCACCGGACTGCTCGCCAACACGCTCTGGACATTCGTCGTCCCACCGCCCTTCCACAACGACTATGCCGCCGCGTTCGCCGTCGTGGCCGCCGTCATCGGCCTGATGGCCGGCTGGTTCGGGCGCATCGGATGGCTGCGCCCACGACCGACCGAGCATGCCGGGCGTCTGGCGATCTACGGCCTCGCCGCAGCTGCGGTTATCGGCGTGCTTGCCTTTCTCGCATATCTCGGCTGGGTCGCCATCGGCGAGGAGGTGATACTGCAGCCCGATCCGGAGGCGGGCCCCGTGCTCGTCGTGCTCGCGCTGCTGGCTCTGGCGATCATCGTCGGCACGATCGTCGGACTGGCGGCGCTGCTCTTCGTCCGTCGCGACCTGACCGCCGCCTACGTCGTCCTGGCCGGCGTACTCACCGGGATCGTGGCTGCGCTGATCAGCGCGCCCATCTCGGCCAACGTTTTCGGCGGCGTTACCGGCGGCGGCACGGACTTCCTCGTCGCCGCCTTCCGCCAGGCTGGTGCCGACATCCAGGCCGCAACGCTGGGCCAGGGACTGATCTCCGACCCGATCGACAAGGTCATCACCTTCGCCGTCGTTTACGTCATCCTCGGCGCGATGGCCGTCCGTACGAAGGCGCGCTTCCCGCAGGGTGAGAGGCTGCTCGGAGCGGACGCGGCGGAACACACTTCCTGACTGCTTCCGGCGCCGGGGCGGCGGGTGTCGTCCCCGAGTTCCTTGGCCGCCCAGGCCCGACGCCATACCACCGGTTGAACCCGCTCACGAAGCTCGTCGTGGCGGTGGTGACGGCGGCGGCGGCGGTCGTGCTAGGCGGCGTGATCGGTCCGGCAATGCTGATCGGCGCCGCGGTTCTCGCGCCGGCGATCTCGGCGCGCGTGCTGCCGCGGCTGCTCCGCTTCATGCTGCTGTTCAGCCTGCCGATCGCGATCAGCGCGCTCGTGGTCAACCTGTTTTTCTTTCCCGGCGGTCAGGAAGTGCTCTTCCGGCTCGGCCCAGTGACGGCAACCGCCGAGGGCCTCCGTTTCGCGATCGAGATCCTCTTCCGCATTGCTGCCATCTCGGGTGCCATAACGCTGTTCTACGTCACCACACGACCATCCGAGTTCGTGCTCGACCTCGAGCGCCGCGGCGTATCGCCGCGGCTGGCCTTCGTGGCCAATGCGTCGGTGCAGACCGTGCCGGCGATGGCAGAGCGAGCTGCCGCGATCGTTGCCGCGCAGCGAGCGCGCGGCCTGGATACCGAAGCCGGGTTCTTCGGCCGGCTGCGCGGCATCGTGCCAGTCGCGGCGCCGGTCATCCTCGGCTCCATCTCCGAGGTCGAGGAGCGCAGCATGGCACTCGAGGCGCGAGCGTTCACGCGACCCGGGCGCCGCTCCCTGCTCTGGCACCCGCCCGACTCGGCGCGCCAGCGCCTCGTGCGCTGGGCGGTCGTCGGGGCGTTCGTGGTCTTGGTTGTCGTCCGCCTCGCCGGCGTCGCGTTCTGATGCTCACGCTCGAAGGTGTCACCTATCGCTACCCCGGAGCCCGCCGGCCATCGCTGCGCGACATCCATCTCGAGCTGGCCAACGGCGAGGTCGTCGGACTCGTCGGCGCCGGCGAGGCGGGCAAGACGACGCTCTGCCTGGTGGCGAGTGGGCTCGCGCCGCGTTCGGTAGGCGGCACGCTCGACGGGCGGCTCTTGATCGATGGTGAGGACACGGCAGGGCGGCCGATTCACGATCTCGCGGCACGCGTCGGCGTGGGCTTTCAGAACCCGGCCACCCAACTGTCGCAGGTCGCCGATACCGTCTTCGAGGAGGTCGCCTTCGGCGCGCTGAACCTTGGGCTCGACCGGCTCGACGTGGCCGCCCGCACGGCACAGGCGCTGCACGCGCTCGGGATCGATCGCCTCGCCGAGCGCGATCCACGCCGCCTGTCGGGCGGCCAGATGCAGCTCGTCGCCGTCGCCGGCCTGCTCGCCATGCGTCCTGCGCACCTCGTCCTCGACGAGCCGACGGCACAGCTCGACCCGGAGGGCAAACAACTCGTCGCCCAGGCCCTGCGCCGCCTGTCGGCGGAGGGCACGGCACTGCTGATCGCTGAACATGACACCGACCTGCTCGCCGCGCTCTGTCGGCGGGTCGTCGCGCTCGACGGCGGCTCGATCGTCCTGTCCGGCGCGACGGCCGACGTCCTGGCCGACCGGCGCCTGCCGGCGCTCGGAATCGACCCGCCGGCGCGGATCCGGCTGGCCCGTGCGCTCGAGGCGGCCGGCGTGAGTGCCGAACTGCCGACGTGAAGCTGATCGAATGCGCCGGCCTCGTCTACGTCTACGAGAGCGGCGTGCGCGCGCTCGATGGCGTCGACCTGGCCATTCGCGCCGGCCAGCGGGTGGCGATCGTCGGCCAGAACGGATCTGGCAAGACGACACTCGTGCGCCACTTCAACGGTCTGCTCCGGCCGGTCGTGGGCAGGGTCAGCGTCGACGGTCGCGACACGCGCGAAACGCGGATCGCTCGCCTGGCTGCGATCGTCGGACTGTCCTTCCAGGACCCCGATCGGCAGATCTTCGCCGGGTCCGTCCACGCGGAGGTCGCGTTCGGCCCGCGGAACCTGGGCCTACGCGGTGCCGACCTGGCGACAGCGGTCGAGTCCGCGCTCGACGTCGTCGGGCTGAGCGACGAAGCGAGGACAAATCCGTACGACCTCGGCTACTCGCGGCGCAAGCTGCTCACGATCGCGTCGGTGCTGGCGATGCGCACGCCGGTCATCGTGCTCGACGAACCAACTACCGGCCAGGACGCACGCGGCGTGCGCCGGCTGGAGGAGATCGTGGCTCGCCTGGCCGAGGAGGGCAGGACCGTCATCGCGGTGAGTCACGATCTGCGCTTCGTGGCCGAGGTGTTCGAGCGCGTCGTCGTGATGCGCGAAGGCCGCCTGGTGCTCGATGCCAGCCCAGCCGATGCATTCGCCGAAGAGCACTGGCCGCTGCTGCGTTCGACCAACCTGGAGCCGCCCTACGCCGCTCGGGTCGGCGCGCGGCTGGGTCTCGGCTCGACGCCGACCGAGCGCTCGGTGGTCGCCGCGCTTGGCCAGGCAGCTCGCTAACCGGGCAGTGGCGCTTGCCATGCCCACGGCGCTCGGCTACGCTGCTCGAGACCGATGACCGATCGCGCGCGGAGCTGTCGCTGCACCTGTAGCTAGGCGGGAGGAATCTCTCGCCGCTGCGAGCGTGCGCCGTTACGCGCCGGGCTCGTCCTCCTTCCGCCGACTCGACCTCCTCTCCTGCGTTCGACCTTGGGGGTTTCCAGTGACCGCTGTCGCCTTGTCCCGCACCGCCGACCCGTACCGCGATCTCGACGTAATCGACGCACGCGCACCGCGTTTCAACCAGGCCTTCGTTGGCACCGTGTCGCTGGTGGCCGTGATCACCGGCTGGTGGCCGCTGTTCGCCCTCCTCGCCGCCCAACTGGCGATCGGGCTGCGCTTCGGACGGCAGTACTGCGTGCCCTGTCTGTTCTACTTCGAGGTCGTCCAACCGCGTTTCGGAGAGGGGCCGCTCGAGGACAGCCGACCGCCCCGCTTTGCGAACTTCATCGGCCTCAGCGTCCTGAGCGCGGCGAGCGTGGCCCATCTGGTCGGCTTTGGCCTCGTCGGCAACGCGCTTGGCGGGCTGGTCGCCGGTCTCGCGCTCCTCGCCGCCGCGACCGGCTTCTGCCTCGGCTGCTGGATGTACCGGCTGGCGGCGCCTTTACTGGGTATCCACCTGCGCCACCTCGAGCCGGCGGCGGTCTGCGCCGACTGCGCCGTGCCGCGCAGCGACGACGCGAACCGGGGCTGCTGACGAACGTCCGACGGGCGGGCGCGGCACGCCTATCGGCTGAGCCGATCAACCGTCCGATCACTGCCCAGGATCACGGCCCTCGGCCCGGCCAGAGCGGCCCAGGCGGGCTGCGACGACCCGCGCAGCGGCTACGCGAGCGTGGCCGATGGCACGGCCCTGCTGTGGCGCTCGCGGTTGCCGCACTGGAGCGTGCCCTGGAGTGCCAGGTGGCCGACGGTTGATCGGGTAGGCCGATAGCGGTCGATCGCCTCTCCGGCTCACCCGACGGCCAGCGACACCTCGGTCACCGCGCCTTCGCGGATCGACCAGGCGCGGACCTGCGGCACGGGCTCGGCGAGCGAGCAGATCAGGTAGACGCTGTCCGGATAGAAGGCGAGTCCGACGTCCGTCGCCGAGGGCACCGCAGGCGACGCGACGTGCGAGTGGACGATGCCCCACACGACCTCGTCGGCGTCGTCGAGCTCGAGCATCACGCGCAGCTGCTGGTCAGGATCGATCAGGTAGCGGTAGGGCGACTCGGCGGCGTTGCGCAGGGGGACGTAACGCTCTGGCACCCCACCCTCGGCCGCGTAGCGCGAGCCGACCAGCACCCCGCACGCCTCGTTGGGCAGGCCGGCACGGGCAGCGTCGATGATCGCCTGCAGCAGGTCGGCGCTGATCATCACCCCCTCGCCGCCGTGGCCCGACTGCGCCGGCCGCATGCCCGCCTCGGCCGCCGCCGACCAGTCGGCCGGCGCCGGCAGCTCGCCCTTCACGAGGGGTCGCCCTTCACCACAGGTTGAGCGCCTCGAGCGATTCATCGGCGAGGTCGCGCCGCCAGACGTCCTCCGACAGGTACTTCCAGCCGCCGTCGGCGAGCAGCGCGACGACAGTGCCCGACTCCATCTGCTCCGCCACGCGCGCAGCGACTGCCATCACACCGCCGGCCGACACGCCGGCGAAGATCCCCTCGGTGGCGGTCAACCTGCGCAGCGCCGCGATCGACTCGGCGGTCGAGACCAGGAGCTTCCCGTCGATCTGGTCAGGATCGAAGATCTCTGGCACGTAGCCTTCGTCGAGAGAGCGCAGGCCCTGGACGAGCTCGCCGGGCATCGGTTCAGCAGCGTAGACACGCACGCTCGGATTGTGCTCGCGCAGTCGCCGGCCCGCGCCCATCAGCGTCCCACCCGTGCCCAGTCCGGCGACGAAGACGTCCACCTCCGGGCAGTCGGCGATGATCTCGGGCGCTGTCGTCTCGTAGTGGGCGAGCGGATTGAGCGGGTTGGCGTACTGGTCCGCCATCACGTAGCGCGGGTCATCGCGCACGAGCCGGCGCGCCATCGCCACCGCCCCGTTCGAGCCCTGCTCGCCTGGTGACTCGAGGATCTGCGCGCCGAAGATCTCGAGCAGCTGACGGCGCTCACGCGTGACGTTGTCGGGCATCACGACCGTCAGGCGGTAGCCCTTGAGCCGGCAGATCATGGCCAGCGAGATGCCCGTATTGCCGCTCGACGGCTCGAGGATGATCGAGTCGCGCCCGAGCCGGCCGGCTCGCTCGAGTCCCTCGACGAGATAGCGAGCGACGCGGTCCTTGACCGACCCGGTCGGGTTGGCACCTTCGAGCTTGGCCAGCAGCCGGACGCGCGGATTGGGCGAGAAGCGTGCCAGCTCGACCAGCGGGGTGTGGCCGATCGCGTCGACGAGCGACGGGTAACGCCGCGCGGTCGCGGTCCCGGCGCTGGCGGCCAGCTCGGTCACTGCTCAGCCAGGGCGAGTCAGCCGCCGGCCATCGCCGGCAGCACGACGACGGTGTCGCGCTCGCCCACCGGCGTATCGAGCCCCTTCAGGTAGCGCACGTCCAGCCCATTGAGGTACACGTTGACGAAGCGGTGCAGGCTCCCGTCGTCGGTCAGCAGCTGTTCGCGCAGGCCGGGGTGGCGGTCGACGAGCTGGCCGAGCACCTCGCCGACCGTCGCGCCGGCAGCCTCGACCTGCTTGGCGTCGCCGACGTGGCTGCGCAGCACGGGCGGAATGCGTACCGCCGTCATCGCGCCGCCGCTCCGGTGACTGCCGCCACTGCCTCTGGCCGCGCCTCCGCCGGCACGCCGCACGCCGGGCAGTTCGGGTCGCGCTGCAGCTGCAGCTCGCCGAAGGCGCCGTCGAGCGCGTCCCACACCAGCAGCCGGCCGACGAGCGGATCGCCGATGCGCAGGATGAGCTTGATCGTCTCGGTTGCCTGCAGCAGGCCCATGACGCCGGGCACGACGCCGAGCACCCCGGCAACCGAGCAGCCGGGTGCCAGCTCGGGCGGCGGCGGCGTGGGATAGAGGCACCGATAGCACGGCCCCTCGAAGGGGACGAATACGGTCAGCTGGCCCTCGAAGCGGAAGACCGAGGCGTGAACGACGGGAATCGCCGCGCGCACCGCGGCATCGTTGAGCCAGTAGCGCGTCTCGAACGTGTCGGTCCCGTCGATGACGACGTCGTAGCCGCCAATCAGCGGGTCGACGCTCTGCTCGGTCAGCATCTCGGTGTGCTCGACGACCTTCGTTTCGGGGTTGAGGCCGCGGACTGTCTGCGCCGCCGACTCGGTCTTCTTGCGCCCGACGCGGTCGTCGGCGTGGACGACCTGCCGCTGCAGGTTCGACAGCTCGACCACGTCGAAGTCGACGATGCCCAGCGTGCCCACGCCCGCTGCGGCGAGGTACAGCAGCGCCGGTGAGCCCAGCCCGCCGGCACCGATCACGAGCACCTTCGCCTGCGCGAGCCGCGCCTGGCCCTCCGGGCCGACCTCGGGCATGACGAGGTGACGGCTGTAGCGCGGGTTCGTGACTAGCGACGGCACGTCGGCCGGCAGCTCCCACGCCCGCCCTTCGGCCTTCCAGCGGACGATCCCGCCGGCCATCGACACGACGTTGCGGTAGCCCAGCGCGGCGAGTTGCTGGGCGGCGCGCAGCGAGCGCGCTCCGGCCGCGCAGTAGACAACCACCGGCCGGCTGCGGTCGGGCACGATGTCGGCCGCGCGGCCGGCGACCTCGGCCGGCGGCACGAGAGTTGCGCCGGCCAGGTGGCCTGTCCGCCACTCGTGGGGTTCGCGCGTGTCGAGGAGCGCGGCGCCGGCGTGGATCAGCCGTTCCGCTTCCTCGGGCGGGACCTGACGGACGGTTGCGAAGTCAGCTGTCATCGGTACTCCCCTGCCACTCGACACGATCGGCCAGCGCCTGGCGCAGCGTCTCGAGCGACAGCAACGCGCACTTCAGCCGGGCTGGGCTGATCTCGATGCCGAGGTTATCCAGGATGTTCTCCCTGCCAAGCCGCGCGACCTCGGCCAGCGGCCGGCCCTTGATCTCGTCGGTCAGCATGCTCGCCGAGGCCTGGCTGATCGCGCAGCCGCGGCCGGTGAACGCGACCTGTTCGATGGTGCCCTCGTCGGTGATGCCGAGCATCAGCGTGATGCGGTCACCGCACAGCGGGTTCGCGCCTTCGTGGACGGCCGTCGGCGCCTCGAGCATGCCGAAGTTGTGCGGATTGCGGTAGTGCTCGAGGATCTCGTCGCGATAGAGGTCATCCATGGCTCGTTTGCCGCTCGCTATTCCTGCTCGCTACCGGCCGCGAGCGAAGAGCCGGGCGACGCCGGCCAACCCATCAGCCAGGCGGTCGACGTCGTCGCGGTCGTTGTAGACGCCAAAGCTGGCGCGGACGGTGGCGGCCTCGCCCAGCCGTTCGTGGAGCGGCATCGTGCAGTGGTGGCCGGCGCGCACGGCGACGGCGCCGCGATCGAGGATGGTCGCCACGTCGTGCGGGTGAACGTCGGGCACGTTGAACGTGACGATGCCGCCCCGTTCCGCCGCCGAGGGCGGGCCATAGATGCGGATGCCGGGCACCGCGCGGGGCAGGACCTCGAGCGCGTAGTCGGTCAGCTCGCGCTCGTGCGCACGGACTGACTCCATCCCGATTCCGGCAAGGTAGTCGAGGCCGGCGGCCAGCCCGATGGCGGCGCTGATGTCGGGCGTTCCCGCTTCGAACTTCTGCGGCACGCGATTGAAGACCGTCCGGCGCAGGTGCACCTCGAGGATCATGTCGCCGCCCGACATGAACGGCGGCATCTCCTCGAGCAGCTCACGCCGTGCCCACAGCGCGCCCGAGCCGGGCGGTCCGAGCACCTTGTGCCCGGAGAAGACGTAGAAGTCGCAGTCGAGCGCCTGGACGTCGACGGGCTGATGGGGCACCGCCTGCGCACCGTCGACGAGGACCAGCGCGCCGACGGCATGGGCCTGGTCGATCATCTGCCGCGCCGGGTTGATCGTGCCCAGGCCGTTCGAAACGTGCGGGAAGGCGACCAGTCGCGGGCGCGTCCGCAGCAGCGCCTGATACGAGTCGAGGTTGAGCCGCCCCTCGTCATCGACCGCGACGAACTCGAGGTCAGCATCGCGCTCCTGCGTCAGCAGCTGCCACGGCACGAGGTTGGAGTGGTGCTCGAGCTCGGTCAGGACGATCGTGTCCGCTCGACCGATGTGCTGACGCCCCCACGAGTGGGCGACGAGGTTGATCGCCTCGGTCGCGTTGCGGACCATCACGACCTGGCGCGGCGACGGCGCGTTGATGAAGCGGGCGATCGTAGCGCGTGCCTCCTCGTAGGCGGCCGTCGCCTCCTCGGCGATCTGGTACACGCCACGGTGGATGTTGGCGCTGTACCGCGTCAGGTAGCCGCCGACGGCGTCGGCGACAACGCGCGGCTTGAGGCTGGTTGCCGCGCTGTCGAGGTAGGCCAGCCGGCGTCCGTGGAACTCGCGCTGCAGGATCGGGAAGTCGGCGCGGACGGTGACCGGGTCGAGCGGCCGGGCGATGGCCACGCTGATCGCCTCCGTGCTCAATGCGCGTGGTCGTCGCCGAGCTCAGGCTCGGCGGCGTGGGCGGGCTCGGGCGCGGCGTCGTCGGCGGTTGGCTGCAGTCCGGCCTCGCGAATGATCGGAGCGTAACCCTCCTGCTCGAGGCGCAGGGCGAGGTCCTTCCCGCCTGAGGCGATGATCTGGCCGGCAGCCAGCACGTGCACGCGGTCGGGGGTGATGTAGTTGAGGATGCGCTGGTAGTGAGTGATGAGCAGCACGCCGAGCTCGCTGGAGAGCTGGGCGTTCACGCCCTCGGCGACGATGCGCAGGGCGTCGATGTCGAGCCCGGAGTCGGTCTCGTCGAGGATGGCCATCTCGGGCTGCAGGACCGCCATCTGTAGCATCTCCAGGCGCTTCTTCTCGCCACCCGAGAAGCCCTCGTTGACGTAGCGGGCGGCGAAGCCCTCGTCCAGCTTGAGCAGCGCCATCTTCTCGCGCATCAGGCGCCGGAAGTCGGCCATCTTGATGCCGCCCCGGGTGAGGTCCGACGGGTCGAAGTCCGACTGGGCACCGTCGAGCGGGCGCATGCGTGCATTGAGTGCTGTGCGCAGGAAGCTCGCCACGGACAGGCCGGGGATCGCCGTTGGGTACTGGAAGGCGAGGAAGATGCCCAGCCGGCCGCGCTTGTCGGGAGTCAGCTGCAGGATGTCCCGACCCTTCCACAGCACCTCCCCGCGGGTCACCTCGTAGGCGGGATGGCCCATCAGCGCGTAGGCGAGCGTGGTCTTGCCCGACCCGTTCCGGCCCATGATCGCGTGGACCTCGCCCTTCGGAACGACGAGGTCGATGCCGGCGAGGATCTCGCGCGACCGATCGGCGGCCGGCACGACGTGAAGGTCACGGATGATCAGTGCTCGCTCGCTGTCGGCGAGGGCGCCGCCGCCGCGGGCGGCGGCGGGCGCAGTGAGGGTCGGTGTATCAGTCATTGGTCCTCTGGCTGGTCAGCTGGTCGAGTGCGTGGAAGGGGTGGTGTGGTCGAGGGACGGCGAGCTCGGCGAGGGTGACCGAATCGAGCGCGTCGGTGATCGCGTCGCGCACCTTGATCCACAACAGGTTGACGTTGCAGTATCCGGTCCGCTCGCACAGCCCGCGGTGGGCCGGATCCTCGCTCGCGCAGACCATTGGCGCTATCGGGCCCTCTAGCGCTCGGATCACCGCACCCATCCGGATTTCGCCAGGGGCACGCGCCAGCTGGTAGCCGCCGTGAGCGCCGCGCGTGCTGACGACCAGGCCCGCTTCGCGGAGGCTGACCACGAGCTGCTCGAGGTACGGCCGCGGCAGCGCCTCGTGGTCGGCCATCTCAGAGAGGCTGATCGGTCCGGCGCCGTAGTGACGAGCGAGCTCGACCATCAACCGGACGCCGTATTCGCCGCGTGTCGAGAAGTGGACCGCGCCGCTGCCCGGAAAGATGCTTCGCCGCGAGCGCGCGTCGGCCGCGACGGCCGGCAAGCCTGAATTCCGAGTGATCACGTCAGGATTGAGTCTAGCCGAGGGTGGAGGACGCTGCAAACGGCGCGGCGCGCTCCACAATGGTCGCACCGGACAGCGTACAGCTGGAGTGCTCGATGGAATTCCGGGAACTGATCCGGCGACGGCGGATGGTGCGCAACTACGATGCCGAGCGGCCGGTCGCGCGCGAGGCGCTCGAGCGTATCGCCGCCGCTGCCCAGCGCGCCCCGAGCGCCGGCTTCAGCCAGGGCCAGCGACTTGTCGTCGTGACCGATGCCGAGATGCGCCGCGCGGTCGCCGACGTCTGCGACGAGCCCGGATACGTGGCCGCCGGCTTCGACCCCTGGATCAGCCGCGCGCCGGCGCTGTTCATCCCGTGCGTCAGCGAAGAGGTCTACCGCGCCCGCTACCGGGAACCGGACAAGCGCGCGCCGGGCGAACCTGAGATGGAGTGGCCGGTCCCCTACTGGTGGGTCGATGTCGGCTGCACCACGATGCTCATCCTGCTCGCGGCCGTCGACGAGGGGTTGGCCGCCGGCTTCCTCGGCCCCGGCAAGATCGCGGACGTGCAGGACGTGCTCGGCATTCCGTCCCATTTCGTGCCCGCCGGCGTAATCACCGTCGGCCACCCGCTGCCCGACCGGAA
>JALYGJ010000062.1 GCA_030777155.1 Chloroflexota bacterium
GCCCAGCCCATCTCGCGCCGAGCGCCGCGATCGCAGCCACGCCGGCGGCGGTTGCGCAGTCGAGCACTGCCGGCATTGCGCCGGCGGTCAATGCGCCAGCGATCGCACCGACGGCCAGCCAGCCGGCGCGCGGCATGCCGGCGCCGACGGGCGTCACCGGCCGACGGTTATGAGCGCACGAATCTTCTCCATCGTCGCCGGCCCAACGACCTTGCGGGCGAGCAGGTCGTCAACCGTCTCGAACGGCGCCTCGTCGCGCGCGCCGAGGATCTTGGCCGCCGTCACCGGACCGATGCCGGGCAGCGTTTCGAGCTGCGCGGCACTGGCGGTATTGACGTCGATCAGGCCGTCCGGCGGGCCGGCCACTGCCGGTGCCTGCGCGCCGGGCGATGTAGACGCGCCGGCCTCCTCTTCCTCCCCGCGTAGCGGAACGTAGACCTGCTCGCCGTCGCTGACAACCGCGGCGAGGTTGAGGCGCCGCGCGGCAGCGCCGATATCGACCTGCGCCGAGTAGCCACCGGCCGCCCGAACGGCGTCGCCAACCCGGCTGCCCGACGGCAGGCGGTGCAGCCCCGGCCGCTCGACCGCGCCCTCGACGTCGACGATGATCTCGGCCGGGGCACTCTGGGTGGGCGAGCTAGTCGGCGCGTCAGCCGAGGCGCGCGAGATGGCGACGCCCGTCTCTATCGACGTCGGCGGCCGCGGCGTGCCGGCGAAGAGGACCAATGCGGCGCCGAGCACGGCGGCAACGGCGAGCAGGCCGACGCCAACGAGTTGCAGCCCACCCTGCCGGCTGCTGTTCTCCGACGCACTCGCGGCAGGCCTGTCCGCCGCTCCCTCCGGCCCCACCGGCTCGACGGGGCGCCACTCGGCAATCCGATCCAAAGCGTCCCTCCACGGCGGGGAAGACGGCGGGGACCGGCGGGCTGGCGGCTCGGCGGTTCGGCGGCTGACCGCGCCCGCCAGACCACCCGGGGCACTTCAGGCGGTCGGCGAGCGCGCCACGCCATGCTATGGATCGCCGCTTATCGGCGGCTTATCGCGCTCTTACGCGCGCGTTGGCGCAGCCGCTCGGGCGAGCATCGGCCGAACTTCCTCGACCAGCCGAGCCATCGTCTCTTCGTCGTAGGGTGCCGGAAAGCCGAAGATGAGGTGGTGATAACCGAGCTCGAGATAGGGCACGAGCGCTTCGGCCAGCAGCTGTGGTGGGCCGACCGGCTGGTCCTCCGGCGCCCGGCCCGCCCATCGCTTCGCACCGCCGTTCCGCGCGAAGACATCGCGCAGCACTGCGAGCGCCTCCTCGCGCGTGTCGCGGATGATCACCGGCCCGATGTTGCTCGTCCGCTCGATCTCCGCCTCGTCGCGCCCGACCGCGGCGCAGTGCTCGCGCAGGATGGCTTCCTTGCGCCGCACGTTCTCGACGCCACCGCCGACGTTGTTGGCGTCGGCGTAGCGCGCCACCAGGCGGAGCGTCACCTTCTCGCCGCCGCCACCGACGAGCAGCGGCATCGGCTGCTGTACGGGCGGCGGATCGTTGCGCACGCGCTCGACGCGATAGCGTGGCCCGGCTGCCGACGGCTCCTCGCCGCGCAGCATGCCGCGCATGACCGGCAGCGCCTCGGCCAGCCAGCGCAGGCGCTCACCGGGCGAGCTGCCGAACTCGAGGCCGAAGGCACGGTGCTCGGTCTCGAACCAGGCCGCGCCGATGCCGAGGTACGCGCGCCCGCCGCTGATGTGGTCGAGGGTCGTCGCCATCTTCGCCGTCAGCGCCGGATTGCGGAAGGGGTTGGCGCCGACCATCAGCCCGGTCGTCGTCCGCTCGGTCGCCTGCGCCCACGCGGCAAGGGTCAGATAACCCTCGAAGATCGGCCCGCGATCAGAGCCGACGATCGGATAGAGGTGATCCCACGTCCACAGCGAGTCGAAGCCGAGCCGGTCGGCACGGCGCCCGGCATCGAGCAGCGACGGCCAATCGGTGTACTGGTTCCAGCAGAGCGCTCCGAGCTTCAACCGGCTCTCCGTCATCGCGCACCTCGCTCGCTCCGCCGTTGCCGCCGGCCCGCAGATGTGAGACGGCCCGCCGGGAGGGGGCCGGCGGGCCGTAAGGTAGAGGCGATGTCTAGTTTGTCAGGTCCGCGGCGCGACCGTTGGGCTGGAGCGTGAGGTCAACCGGCCGAGCCGAGTCGAGCGCCGCGCGTCTCGCGCGCCGGCCAGGCGAGCGGCACGCGCCTCCTCGGCGTCGCGCAGCAGCTCACGCTGCCGCATGCGGACGAGATCGAGGTAGATCATCGGTCGCCTCCCGCGCCCAGGGGCCGGCCGTAGTCGTCGCCGAACGGCTCGCGCGAGTCGACCCCGAAAATTACTGTCGCTCCAACGAAAACGACCAACAATACCGCCAGCAGGACCAGCAGGGCCATCGCACAGACTCCTTTTCCAAGTAACTGCTACACGGCTTACAACCGGTTACTTGACAGCGGCATCGTAGCCGCTTGCATGTAACCTGTCAAGGTGGTATAACTGGTTACGCGATGAATCCTCATCAGGTCTCCGAGGCCGATCACCGGCCGGGCCACGACCACACCGCGCGGCATGGCCATCACGCCTCGCTCGCCGACGGGCTCGACTTCGTCAACACCCTCGAGCACGGCCGGCACGGCTCGACCGATCACCTCGGCAGCCTGGCCACTGCCGTGCGATGGCTGCACGACCACGAGCTTCTGCGCGGCGAGATGGTCGCCGACCAGCTGCGCCGCTATGCCGACGACTCGGCCGGCGAGATGCGCGTGCTCAGCCGCATCAGGCGCGTCCGTGCCGCGCTTCGCGAGCTGCTCGATGCGACCGTCGAGCAGAGGCCGGCCGACGAGGCTGCGCTGCGTGAGGTCAACCGCGCTCTACGCGCGCAATACGTCTACGAGCTCGTTCCCGCACCCGACGGCGTCTCGCTCGATCATCGCCACGAAGGCGATCCGATCGCCGGCGCGCTCGCTCGGCTGGCCGAGGCGATTGCGCGCGAGCTGACGCAGGCCGACGCGGAACGGCTGCGCGTCTGCGCCAACGACGAGTGCCGCTGGGTGTTCTTCGACTCCTCGCCCGCCGGCCGGCGCAAGTGGTGCGACATGGCGACCTGCGGCAACCGCGCCAAGGTCGCCCGTCACCGCGCCCGCCAGCGAGCCGATGCGGCCGGCGCCGACGACTGACCTGTCGGTCGACGCGCCGGCGTTAGGCTCGGCGGCGCGTCACGACGTTGACCAGCCGGCCGGGCACCTGCACCACGCGCACCACCTCGGCTCCGTCGAGATGGGCGCGCACCTTGTCGCGGGCGAGGACGATCTGCTCGATCTCGACCTCCGACAGGCCGGCTGGAATGGCGATCACGTCGCGCAGCCGGCCGTCGACCTGGACGGGCAGCTCGATCTCGTCGGTGGCAACCAGCTCGGGAAGGTAGTCCGGCCAGCGTTCGGTGTGGATCGAGTGCCACTCGGCGCCAGCGGCGGCCAGCCGGCGGCTCCACAGCTCCTCGGCGATGTGCGGCGCGATCGGGGCCAGCATCAGCAGCAGCAGCCGTATCGTTTCGTCCCACGCCGCGCTCGATGCGACCTCGCTGCCGCGCAGCCGCATCAGCCGATTGGTCAGCTCCATGAGCGCCGAGATCATCGTGTTCCAGCGGAAGCCGGCGTGATCGTCGGTCACCTTGCGCAGCGTCCGGTGCGCCACCCGTCGCAGCTCGTCGGCGGCGGCCGTTGCCGTCTGGCCGGCGGGTAGTCGGCCGGCCTCGCTGTCGCCCGGTTCGCGCCCGTGCGGGTCGAGCGTCACCGTCCAGACGCGGCGCAGGAAGCGGTGCACGCCCTCGATGCCCGTCTCGCTCCATGGTCCGCCCTGGTCCCACGGTCCCATGAACATCAGGAACAGGCGGACGGTGTCGGCGCCGTAGCGGGCGACGAGCTCGTCGGGATCCTGCACGTTGCCGCGGCTCTTGCTCATCCGCTCGCCATCAGCGCCCAGGATCTGGCCCTGGTTGAACAGGCGCAGGAAGGGCTCGCGCTCCCTGACGATGCCCATGTCACACAGCGCCTTGGTGAACCAGCGCGAATAGAGCAGGTGCATGACGGCGTGCTCCGCGCCCCCGGTGTACTGGTCGACCGGGCACCAGCGCTCCTCGCGCGCGCGGTCGATCGGGCCGTCCTCCTTGTCCGGCGAGAGGTACCGCCACCAGTACCACGACGAATCGACGAAGGTGTCCATCGTGTCCGTCTCGCGGCGGGCCGGCTCCCCGCAGCGCGGGCAGGCGACGTTGACGAACTGCTCGTCGTGGACCAGCGGGTTGCTGCCGGCGACGCTGTAGTCGAACGTGTCGGGCAACACGACGGGCAGGGCCTCGTCGGGTACCGGCACGATGCCGTCGCGCGCGCAGTAGACGATCGGGATCGGCGCGCCCCATGGCCGCTGCCGCCCGGCGACCCAGTCACGCATCCGGTAGGTGACCGCCCTCTTGGCCAGGCCGCGCCCTTCCAGCTCGGCGACGATCTGGCGGCCGCCCTCCTCGGCGGGCAGGCTCGAGAAGCGGGCCGAGTTGACCAGTACCTCGTCGCGGCCGTGGCCGACGTAGGCCGCGTCGATCGCCGCGTCAGGCTCGGTTCCCGGTTCGGCCACGACGCGCCGAATGGGCAGTCCGGCCCAGGTCGCGAACTCGAAGTCGCGCTCGTCGTGGGCAGGCACGGCCATGATCGCACCGGTGCCGTAGCCGGCCAGCACGTAATCGGCAATCCAGATCGGGATGCGCTCGCCGTTGATCGGGTTGATCGCGTCAGCCCCGAGCGGCACGCCCGTCTTCTGGCGCTCCGTCGACAGCCGATCGATCTCGGTCTTGCGCGCCGTCTGGGCACGGTACTCGGCCACCTGCTGGCGCTGCTCGGGTGAGGTCAGCGCGTCCACCAGCGTGTGCTCCGGCGCGAGGACCATGAAGGTCGCGCCGAACAGCGTGTCGGGGCGCGTCGTGAAGACGGTGATCGCCTCGCCGCCCGGGTGATGGTCGGCCGGCGCGGTGGTGAAGGTGATCTCCGCGCCCTCGGAGCGGCCGATCCAATTGCGCTGCATCAGCCGGATCGGCTCCGGCCACTCGATACTGTCGAAGTAGAGCAACTCGTCGGCGTAGGCGGTGGTGCGGAAGAACCACTGCTCCAGATCGCGCTTGGTCACCGGTGCCCCACAGCGCCAGCAGACCCGCTCCGCGCCCACGACCTGTTCGCGCGCCAGGACGCCGTCGTTGGGGCACCAGTCGACGGGGGCCATGGCGCGGTAGGCCAGGCCCGCCTCGAGGAAGCGCAGGAAGAACCACTGGTTCCAGCGGTAGTAGTCGGGCTCGCAGGTGATGATCTCGGCCGACCAGTCCCAGGTCGCTCCCATCGTGCGCAGCTGTCGGCGCATCGTGTCGATGTTGCGCATCGTCCACTCGCGCGGCTGGACGCCGCTCTTGATGGCGGCGTTCTCGGCGGGCAGGCCGAAGGCGTCGAAACCGACCGGGAAGAAGACGTTGTAGCCCTGCATCCGCTTGAAGCGAGAGATCACGTCGGTCGGCACCTTCACGAACCAGTGGCCGATGTGCAGATCGCCCGACGGGTAGTCGTACATCGTCAGCACGTAGTACTTCGGCTTCGACCTGTCCTCGAGATCGGTCCGGTGCATACCGAGCTCGTCCCAGCGCTGTTGCCAGCGCGGCTCGATCGCGGTCGGCTGGTATGGGTCGATGGCGGAGCGGGGATACGCGGGCGTGGTCACGGCGCGGCCCTCAGCACTTGGGGACGGGTGCGTGGCGGATCGAAGAGGCTGGGGTCGCGCGGCGCGCTCAGGCGCCGGCGACCCCGCTAAGCGCGAGGCCGCGAGTGGTGACTGCTGTCCGCGGCTGGCCAGTCATCGTCCGCAGATCGTAGGCGAGTAGTGCCTGATCGGCAACCGCCGTGCGCGGAGTGCTGAGGGGGCGGCCGCGGCGAGCTCGGCAACAAGAGGCTGTAAGAACGGACTCTTTGCTGGCCGGCCTCCACGCCCGTGGACATTTGGCAACGACGCCCGCCTCGGACAGTGAGTCGGCGCTCGGCGTCAGCGGCTCATGCAGTGACCGCGCCAACGGCACGGAAAGGGGATTGGTGGAGCGACGGGGGCTCGAACCCCGGACCTTCTGCATGCCATGCAGATGCTCTCCCAGCTGAGCTACCGCCCCACGCCGGCGAGCATTGTATCAAGCGCCGACGCACGAGTTCCGTTCTGAGCTTGGCGATCGACAGCGACAGCTCGCACTGTCCGCACAGCCCAAGTAAAGGTATCTACGGTTCCCTCCAGATGGCCTGCAGGTGCACGTACTCGGCACGCAGCCGCCCCCCCGACCGCCGGTACAGCCGCACGGATGGCGTGTCACCCTCGAGGAACGTGACCGTCTCGTGCACCACAAGCCGTCGCGCCCGCTCGCTGAC
>JALYGJ010000063.1 GCA_030777155.1 Chloroflexota bacterium
AGCTACTGGCGCTGACTTCAGGCGGGCGGGCGGTCGGCGCGTCGACCGACGCCGCCACCCCGGGTTGCCCCGACGTCCTCCTCGACGGCGCGCACAACCCGGCCGGCACGGCGGCTCTCGCCGCCGCCGTCGACGAGCTGCGCCCGCTGCTCTCCGGTGGCCGGCCGACGCTGCTGATCGGCCTGCTGCGCGACAAGGACATCGCCGGCATGCTTGCTCCGCTGCGCGCGTCGCGCCTGCTGACCGATGCTCACGTGATCACGACGACGGTACCCGGCACTGACCGCTCGCTCGAAGCGGCCGCGCTCGCGGCGGCGTGGGGCAGCGGGGCGGACGCCGTCAGCGACGCCGGTGACGCGGTCGCCGCCGCGGCCGCCCAGGCATTGACCAGCGACGGGCCGCTGATCGCCTGCGGCTCGCTGTACCTTGTCGGCCACATCCGCCGGCAGTTGCTCGAGGACTGAATGGACGATACGCCATCGGTCGCGCTGCCCGCCGACGCGTCGCCGGGCATCCCGCGCCAGCCGCCCGCTCCGACGCTGATCGGCGAGCGCCGCTTCACGTGGGGCGAACGGACGTACGTCATGGGCATCCTCAACGTCACGCCCGACTCGTTCAGCGGCGACGGCCTGCTGGCACGCGCCGACGACGCGGTTGAGGCGGCGCTCGCCGAGGGGCAGCGGATGGTTGCGGCCGGCGCCGACATCCTCGACGTGGGCGGTGAATCGTCGCGCCCCGGGCATGAACCGGTGAGCGAGGACGAGGAGCTGCGCCGCGTCGTCCCCGTCGTACGGGCGCTCAGCGAAGCGCTGCCCGACGTCCCGCTGAGCGTCGACACGACGAAGCATCGCGTCGCCGTCGCCGCGTTCGACGCCGGCGCCGACATGATCAACGACGTGTGGGGGGTCGGCGCCGACGACGCCCTTGCCCGCCTCGCCGCCGAGCGCGGCGCACCGCTGGTGGTGATGCACAACCGCTCCCAGGCGCGCTACGCGAGCGTCCTGGCCGAGGTGATCGCCGATCTCGCCCGCGCCGTCGAGCGCGCGCTCGCGCTGAGCGTTGACTTCGACAACCTCATCGTTGACCCCGGCATCGGCTTCGGCAAGACCGCCGAGCAGAACCTGCTGTTGCTGCGCCAGCTGTCCGCCCTACGCTGCCTGGGCCGGCCGATCCTGCTCGGCACCAGCCGGAAGTCGACGATCGGCAAGGTCCTCGACCTGCCGGCGGGCGAGCGGCTGGAGGGCACGCTCGCCACGACGGTGCTGGGCGTGGCGAACGGCGCCGATATCGTGCGCGTCCACGACGTGGCGGCCAACGTTCGCGCCGCACGGATGAGCGATGCCGTCGTGCGTGGCGCCTGGAGAGAGGAGGGATCCCGATGACCGACCGGATCTACCTGCACCAGATGGTCTTCGAGGGCCGCCATGGCGTGACCGACGAGGAGCGTGCCACCCCCCAGCAGATCGAGGTCGACCTAGAGATTGAGCTCGACCTCGCGCCGGCCGGCACCAGCGATGATCTGGCCGACACCGTCGACTACAGCGACGTCTTCGCCGTCTGCCGCGATATCGTCGAGGAGCGCTCGTTCCATCTGCTCGAGGGCATTGCCGAGGCAATCGCAGCGGCAGTGCTCGCCGGCTTCGGCCCTGTCGATGCCGTCTTCGTCGGCGTCAAGAAGCCGGGCGTGCCGTTGGCCGGCGAGGTCGAGTACGCCGGCGTGGCGATCGAGCGTCGGCGCGGCCGCGCGCCGGCGGCGGACGGCTAGGGTCCGGGCCGCACTCCGAGCGTCAGCCGCAGGGTCAGATCCTCGCCGTTGCGCAGGACCGAGAGTGCGACAGTGTCTCCTGGGCGGTACTTGCTGAGCACCTCGTCGAGGCTGTTGTTGCCATCGATGCGCCGGCCGTCGATGGCCGTGATGATGTCGCCCGCCTGGACGCCGGCCTCGTCGGCCGGGCTGCCCGGCAGCACCGCTGGTTCGCCGGGCGCGGGTGCGTCGATCAGCGCTCCGTAGTCGATGGGCAGGTCCTCGGCGTCGGCGACGGCGCGGTTGACCGGCGTGTAGTACACGCCCATCCACGGGCGCTCCAGCTCCTCGCCGGCGAGCGCCTGGGCCATGATCGGCTTGGCGATGTTGATCGGGATGGCGAAGCCGATTCCCTGGGCCCCGCCGGCGACGGCGGTGTTGATGCCGACGATGCTCGCGCTGGCATCGACCAGCGGACCGCCACTGTTGCCCGGGTTGATCGCCGCGTCGGTCTGGATCAGGTTGTTGAGCTGGCGCAGCCGACCGGTCAGCGGGTCGGTCACCGAGATGCTGCGACCGAGCGCCGAGATGACCCCCGCGGTGACGCTGTTGGTGAACGAGCCGAGCGGGCTGCCGATCGCCACCGCCAGTTGCCCCGGGCGCAGTTGGGCCGAGTCGCCGACGGCGGCGACGGGCAGGTCGGTGCCCTCGATCTTGACGATCGCCAGGTCGGTCAGCGTGTCGACGCCGTAGACGTCGCCGGTGAACGGCCGTCCGTCGTGCAGTGCCACCTGCACGCGATCGGAGCCGGCGATGACATGGCTGTTGGTCAGGATCCAGCCCTCCGCATCGTAGATGACGCCCGAGCCGACCCCGGTCTCGGGCAGCGAGAACGGGTCGGTCTCCTCGACGACGCGGGCGGTAATCGTGACCACCGCCGGGCTGACCAGCTCGGCTGCCTCGATGATCGCCGACTGCTCGTCGCTGGGCGCCGCCGGCGTCGCCGTCGGACGCGTGCCGGTGGTGATCGCAGTTGGCGTGGGCTGAGACGTCGGTGCGACGGCGACGGCGCCATCGAGGCGCAGCCAGCCGCCGGCAGTCAGCAGGGCCAGCGTACCGACCGACGACAGCACCGCCGCCAGCAGCGCGACGACCAGGAGCGTGAAGCCGCTGGTGCCATGGCGCGTCGTGGCGGAGTGCGCCGGCGGGTGCGGCGGCAGGGGCTCGAACCAGCGCTCGGGAGTGTGCTGCGGCCAGTCGGATGTCGACCAGCTGCCGCGCAGGTCGGCCGGCGGGCTGTAGCTCGAGGTGGTGTCGGCCGGGTCTGACGGCGGGTTGTGGGCGTCGCTCATCGGATCACTGACACGGCGCGCTCAAGCCTGTCATGCACCGGTTGAGCCCCGACCAGCGGCCGGTGAAGAAACCGACATGTCACGTGGCAGGCTGATCGTCACCTCCGTTCCCTTGCCCGGCGTGCTACTGATTGCCACGCGCCCATTGTGCATCTCGACGACCGAACGCACGATCGACAGGCCGAGCCCCGAGCCGGCGGCGCGCGATTCGTGGACGCGCGAGCCGCGATAGAAACGCTCGAAGACGAAGGGCAGCTCGGCCGGATCGATGCCCACGCCGGTGTCGCTGACGCGCAGGTCGGCGCCCGTCGCGGTTGGCGTCAGTTTGACTGTGATTCGGCCGCCGGCCGGCGTGAACTTGAGCGAGTTGCCGATCAGGTTGGCCAGCACCTGTCCCAGCCGCTGTGGGTCGTGGCGCTGGCGGACCGGCTCGCCGGGCAGCTCCAGCAGCAGCTCGACGCCGCGACGCTCGGCCGCCTGCTGTGCCTGCTCGACGGCGTCCTCGACGACGACGCGCAGGTCGTCGGGGCGCAGCTCGAGCAGGACGAGGCCGGAGTCGAGCTTGGACAGCTCGAGCAGGTTGGTGGCCAGCCAATCGAGCCGGTCGATCTGCTGGCGGCTCTGCTCGATGAACTCGCGGCGTGTGGCGTCGTCGGTCGCCGCGCCATCGGCGAGCAGCTCGTTGAAGGTGCGCAGCGCGGCGATCGGTGTGCGCAGCTCATGCGACACGTCGGCCACGAAATCACGGCTACGGTCGCGGTCGCGGCGAATGAACTCGATCGACTCCTCGAGGCGTTCAGCCATGGTGTTGAACGCACGCGTCAGCTCGGCGACCTCGGGCGCGCCGCTCGGTGGTCTCACACGCACATCGAGCCGGCCTTCGGCGAGTTCACGCGCGGCGATCGTCAGCCGGCGCAGCGGTCCGGTCAGCCGATCGGCGAGCAGGATCGACACGATGACCGCCATCACCAGCGCCACGACGACGGCCAGGCTGAGTACGCCGACGATCGTCTCGAGCGTCTGCGCCCGGAACGAGAATGGCTCCGACAGCGTGACGGTCACCAGTCGCTGCGGCGCGGCGGCGCCCGTTTGCGTCCAGAACAGGTCGGGCAGCGCGGTCGCGCGCTCATACGAGAACGGCTCACGCTGCTGGCCGGGCGCGCCGAAGTCGTCGGGCAACTCGACGGTCAACCGGTAGGCGATCGCCGACGGTTCGGCCGGATCGGCGCCGATCGTCACCGTCACGTTGGCCAGGGCGACCCTCTCGGCCAGGTCCCGGATGAAGCCTGCCTGCGCTGTGCCCAGCGCCTGGCGGACGGTATTGGAGACGCTCAATGGCTCCGTCGGCAGCAGGATGGGCCGCGGGGCGTCGACGCCGGCGAGCTGGTACTGCACGAGGCGGTTGTAGATGAGCGTCTCCATCACGCTCGTCCGCGTCCGCAGGTCATCGACCGCCTGCTGCACGAAGTAGCCGTCGAGCAGCCGCGGCAGCGAGGCCAGCACCAGCGCCAGCGCGAGGACGACGATGGCCACAAAGGCGAGAACGAGCCGAGCGCGGAGGCCGGTCAGGAAAGCCGGCATTGGCATGTTGATGGACCGGCCGCGCAGCGAGCGATCCCGAGCGGCGCGCACGCTAGCGTTCGGCGAATGCGTAGCCGGCGCCACGGACGGTCATGATGAACGCCGGCTCGGACGGGTCGTCCTCGACCTTCTCGCGCAGGTGGCTGATGTGGACGTTGATCGTCTTCTCGTCCTGGTCGAGCGCCTCGTAGTCGCGTACCAGCTCGAGCAGCTCGCGTCGCGAGAAGACGCGCCCGGGCCGCGAAGCGAGGTGACGCAGGATCTCGAATTCGGTGGCGGTGAGGCTGATCCGCCGATCGCCACGCTGGACGCGCCGCCGCTCGAGGTCGATGACGAGATCGCGGTGGCGGATGACGCGGCCGCCGACCGCGTCGGCGAGGTCGCCGTAGGCGCGTCGCAGGAGCGCCTTGATGCGGCTCATCAGCTCGCGCAGCCCGAACGGCTTGGTCAGGTAGTCGTCGGCACCGAGCTCGAGCCCGATGACCTTGTCCATCTCCTCGTCACGTGCAGTGAGGAACAGCACCGGCGCCTTGTTGCCGGCACTGCGCAGCCGGCGCAGCACCTCGAAGCCGTCGAGATCGGGCAGCCGGACGTCGAGGATGACCAGGTCGGGCGCGTGGCGCGTGGCAAAGTCAAGCCCCTCCTCGCCCTTGCGGGCGACGGTCACCGCGTAGCCCTCCTGTTGCAGGGCGTACTGGATGCCGCGTGCCACCGCGTACTCGTCCTCGACGATGAGGATCGTTGCCGTCATCGTCAGCCGATGGTACATGCGGGGCGCGGCGACCGGCCGTGCTAGCATTTCGGGCGCCGAGGAGGTCCCCACCACCGATGAGTCGTCCCCAGCTATCCGCCCAACCGCGAGAGGTCCACGGCAAGGCCGTCAAGCGCCTGCGCCGTCGCGGCCTGCTGCCCGGTGTCGTCTTCGGGCACGGCGTGGAATCGCGTTCCGTCCAGTTCGACGCGCACGAGTTCGAGCTGCTCCGGCGGCGCGCTGGTCGCAACGCGCTGCTCGACCTGACGCTCGACGGCGATCGGCCGCTGCCGGTGCTCGTCCAGGCGGTGCAGGAGCATCCGGTCTCGCGGGCGCCGCTGCACGTCGACCTGATGGCGGTGCGCATGACCGAGGAGCTGACCGTCGACGTGCCGATCGTGTTCGTCGGCGAGTCGCCCGCCGTCGAGCGCATGGGCGGGGTCCTGCTCCATCTCCGCGAGAACGTCCAGGTCCGCGCGCTGCCCGATCGGCTGCCGCCGGCGCTCGAGCTCGACGTCAGCCCGCTCGACAGCTTCGACGCCGTGCTGCACGTCTCTGATCTGCGCGTGCCCGAGGGTGCCACCCTTCTCACCGACGGGGCTGAGACGATCGCCCGCGTCCAGCCGCCACGCGTCGAGGAAGTCCCGGTACCGGCCGAGGAGGCCCCCGAGGCGATCGAGGCGGCTGAGGCGGCGGAGGCCGTCCGGGCCGCCGAGGGCGGCACCGGCGAGGGCGGCGAACCCGCGTAGGCGGTCGGCGCTCTTCTCCGGCGACGCTGCGGGGAGGTAGCGCGTAGGTACCCACAGCGCGCCGAGCGCGCGACGCGCTAACGTTCGATGATGGCCGCCGCGCGCCTGGCGCTCGCACTCCTCTTCGCCGCCGCGTGCGTGGCGCCCGCCGGCGCGCCCGCGACGATCTCGACGACCACAACCCCCGCCGCTCCAGCGACGGCCGAAACGACGCCCCAACCGACCGCATCGGCGATCCAATCGCCGCCGGTCACTCCATCACCAACCGGTCGCCATTCGCCGTCCCCGACCGAAAGTGGCCAGTCGTCGCCGGCTCCGGTTGGCCTGCCCGAGGGCGCGGCATGGAGCACGCTCGACGTGCCGAGCGGCCCGTCGCCGCGGGAGGACCACACATGGACGGTCGCGCGAGACGGCAAGGCGGCATATCTCTTCGGCGGGCGCGCCGGTTCAGGTGCGTTCGGCGACCTGTGGCGCTACGACCTCACCTCCGATTCGTGGACCGAGCTGGCGCCGCAGGGGGTGTCGCCGGCCGCCCGCTTCGGCCACGTCGCCGTCTGGCACGGCGAGCTCGGTCTCGTCGTGTGGAGCGGCCAGGCGGACGCGACGACGTTCTTCGCCGACGTCTGGGCCTACGACCCCGACGCGAACACCTGGCACGAGCTGCCTTCGACTGGCGACGTCCCGATCGCGCGCTATGGCTCGTGCGGCGGCATCGGCCCGGACGGTCGGCTGTGGATCAGCCACGGCTTCACCGACGACGCCGGGCGCTTCCGGGACACGCGCGCCTACGACTTCGCCAGCGGGGCGTGGAGTGACGCAACGGCGGCGAGCGGGCCGGTCGAGCGCTGCCTGCACGATTGCTTCTGGTCGGACGACGGGCAACTGGTGCTCTATGCCGGCCAGACGACAGGGCTGCCCGCGCTGGGCGACCTTTGGACGTACGACGCGACGAGCGCCGCCTGGAGCGAGCAACCGACTCCACCGCCGCCCGCCCGGCAGCTCTACGCTGTCGCCGCCCTCGGCGGCTCGGCCTACATCTTCGGCGGCGGGGCTGTCGACGGCGGCTACCTCGACGGCCTGTGGCGGCTGACACTGGCTGATCTGTCGTGGATGCCGCTCGAGCCGGCCGGCGATCGCCCGGCCGCGCGATCGGGTGCCACCCTGGTCGCCGATCCCGTGCGAGCGCGCCTGCTGCTGTTTGGCGGCACCGACGGCGACCGCGAGCTGGCCGACCTGTCGGCGCTCGGCGGCCCGCCGCGCTGACCTCGCCGCTTGCCCCTTACGCACCGCCGCTCCGGGTACGGAGCCGACAGCACGGGTTGATTTCAGGGATCGACCGGATTGGCGATGGAACCGCCGCCGCCTAACGTGCGTCCATGCGATTGATCGCGGAGGCCCCCCTCTCCTCCGCGCATCGGCACAGGAGATCCCTGTCTCCTGAGTTGAGGCCGGGCCTGCTGCGCTGGGGCGCGCGCCCGGCCTCGCCACATCCGGTCCCGTCACATCGCGCCGAAGCCGTGAAAGGAAACGCCGTGTACCTCGATCGCTCGAAGCTAGCCCGGGTGGCCGCCGTCAGCGTCTCGCTCTCGCTTGCCGTCGTGCTCAGTGCGGCATCGCTCGCCCAGGCGGCGCAGGCCCGCCTCGCCTACTCGCTGGTTGACGACATGCTCAAGGCGTCGGTCACCGGCAGCGCACGCACCGGCGTGTGGCGGGTGCGCGTCGTTGCGCCGGGCGCAGAGCGCCGGATCGATTTCATCCTGCGCACGGGCGACATTTCCTGGAGCGGCGTCGCGAGGGTGAGTCGCAGGGACGGTGGCTCGTGGTCGATCGTCGGCCGGCGCGTCCTCGACGGCGCGCTGGCCGGCGGCCAGCAGATCAGTGGCTGCAGCGTCGGCGTCTGCTGGAGCACGGCGAACTTCCGCCTGCCGCGCAACGGCGATGCCCGCTTCGGCGTCAAGGTCGAGCTCACCCGCAGCGGCACCTACCGCATCGCTGGCGCCTTGCGCGACGCGAGCGAGGCGTTCGTCTTCGGCCCGTGGCTGAGCAGCGGGAGCGCGTCGGTCGATCACTGACCGGCGCTCGACACCGCGCAGGACTGGAGCCGGCGCTCGGATTCGAACCGAGGACCTGCTGTTTACGAAACAGCTGCTCTACCGCTGAGCTACGCCGGCGCCGGGGGGTAGTTTAGCCGAAGGGCGACCGACGCCGGCCGACGCGACGGCGGGTCGCGCTCAGTCGCCGCGCGACAGGATCGCCACGCCAATTCCGACGCCGGCGGCGAAGATCAGCACGGCGAACGCGACGTGCGCCGAACTGAGAACGGCCGGTTGGATCTGCGACCAGACGATCCCGACCGCAGCAATCACGCCTGCCGCGAAGGTGCCGACGAGGACCGCGCGCCGGACAGGCTAACCCAGCTTCACGCTCCCACTTCAACGCTGCGCCCGGCTCGCTGATACGGTTCTGAAACCTCCACGACTCGTGACACCACGCGGAGTGGTAGCGGGTTCTCCGTACGCTGCGGGTGTGGCACGTCCCACGCCGTGCCGATCCGTCCGGAGAAGTGGGGAGGTATCGCGCAGATGAAGTTCCACCGTTGGCTGGGCATCGTCGTTGCCCTGGCCGTCGCGCTGTCCGTAGTCGGTGGCGGGCCGCCCGCCGCGTCGGCGAGCGGGGCGACGAAGTCGGACGTTCTCAGCAGCCGGTTGGCCAAGGCGGCCAGCACGGCCACCTTCGAGACGATCGTCACCTTCCGTGATCGAGCCGGAATGGACCGCATCGACACGCTCGACGTGGGCGCCGTCAAGCTGCGCCAGCTGCCGATCGCCTTCGCCACGCTGACCAAGACGCAGATCGAGCAGGTCGCGGCCTGGCCCGAGACGCGCAGCCTATGGCACGACCAGCAGCAGCAGCCGATCCTCGAGCAGAGCGTGCCGCTCGTCGGCGCGGACCGCGTCTGGGCAGGCGAAGGCCTGAAGCGGCCGTATACGGGCGCTGGCGTCAAGGTCGCCGTCATCGACACCGGCGTCGACGGCCTGCATCCCGACCTGCCGGCAGGTGCCAAGGTCGAGGGCTACGCGCTGGCCGGCCACCCCTTCGAGAGCGAGCCGTTCGTCTTCGCGCCGTCGGCGACGGGGGACACCTATGGCCACGGCACGCACGTCGCCTCGACCATCGCTGGGACCGGCGCGGCGAGCGGCGGCGAGCGCAAGGGCGTTGCGCCCGGCGCGCAGATCGTCAGCTTCAAGACCGATGTGGGGGCCTTCCTCCTCGACAGCTACATCCTCGCCTCGTTCGACTGGATCCTCGACCACCCGGAGAAGGGCATCCGGGTCAGCAGCAACTCGTGGGGCTGCTGCGACGGCACCGACTACAACCCTGACGACCCGATCAACGTTGGCATCAAGGCGCTCTACGACGCGGGCATCACCGTCGTCTTCGCCGCCGGCAACTCGGGCGGCCCCAACACGCTGAACACACACGCCACCTCGCCATGGGTGATCAGCGTTGCTGCCGGCACCAAGGACTCGCAGCTGGCCAGCTTCAGCTCGCGCGGCCGGCTCAACGGCAACTGGGACCGGCGTATCGCGCAGAAGAACGACAGCGGCCTGTACCGACCGTCGCTCACCGCGCCGGGCCAGGAGATTGCCGCTGCCAAGTCGACCCAGGCGGTCGTGATGGCCGATGGCACCGACCCGGAGAACCCGATGTACACCTACGCCGACGGCACTAGCATGGCCACCCCGCATGTCGCCGGTGCCGTGGCGCTGATGCTCGAGGCACGTCCACTTCTGAGTCCGCAGAACGTCATGGACATCATCGAGGGCACGGCCAGCAACATGCCCGACTACGACTACTGGGAGGCCGGCCTCGGCTACCTCGACGCCTACCAGGCCGTCGTCGCGGCCGAGAAGGGCAAGGTCGCCTTCCCGCCCTCGATCAAGGGCAAGCGGCCGCCGCACACCCTGACAAGCAGCACCCCGTTCGACGGCACCGTCATGCCCTCTACCTGGCTGGTTCGTGAGTGCCCCGATAGCCTCGGCGTGCTTAGCCACCACAGCTTCGAGGTTGCCGCAGGTACCGACGTGATCTTCGCCGAGATCGAGTGGGACAGCCCGACCCAGCTCATCTACCTCGTTCTATATGATCCGGAGTGCAACGAGGCGGCCGTGTCGGCGGCGCTGCTCGACATCGGCGAGGTCAACTACCGCGCGGTGGCCGTAACGAAGCCGATGGCCGGTACATGGACGGCTGCCGTCTACGGACGCATCAACATCCCGTACCCGTACACGGGCAACTTCCAGACCTACGAGCGCAACTAGATCGCGCGGCGGAGGACCGCCCCGCTCAGCCGGCGGATGCCGCCCACTCGGGCGGCGTCCGCCATTTCAGACCACCTGTTCGGCGCGCAGGTCGGCGATCTCTGAAGCGCCGTAGTCAAGCTCGGCCAGCACCTCGTCGCTGTGCTCGCCGAGCAACGGCGGTGCGCTGCGGATCGACGCCGGCGTCGCCGACAGCTTGAGCGGCACCCCCACCTGGCGCACCGGCCCGACGGCCGAGTGCGCGACGTCGACGACCATCTCGCGCGCCGCAGCCTGCGCCTGACCGAGCGCCGCCAGCACGTCGTTGACCGGCGCGCAGGGCACC
>JALYGJ010000064.1 GCA_030777155.1 Chloroflexota bacterium
CGCCTACACCGTCGGCCAGCGCCAGGGCCTCGGCGTGGCGCTCGGCGCGCGGCGTTATGTCGGCTCGATCGACGCGCGTGCCAACGTGGTGACGCTCGCCCGTCGGCAAGACCTGTACCGTGAGACCTTCGCCGTCGAGCGCGTCACGTTCGTCGCGGGCGAAACACCGGCCGAGGAGTTCCATACCAACGTCCGGATCCGGCACCGCGCCGAACCCGTCCCGGGCCTTGTCCGCCGCGCGGGCGCCGGCAGCAGCTGGATGGTGGAGCTGGAGCGCCCGGCATGGGCGCCCGCGCCCGGCCAGGCGGCCGTCTTCTACGACGGTGACGAGGTGGTCGGCGGCGGCCGCATAGCGGCGCCCGACGCCGACTGAGCAGTGCCGGAGATCGGGCCGGCACCCGTCCTTGCGCTACTGGTCGGCGCGTTCCATACCGGTCTCTACCTGGCCATCCGCGGCCGCTTCGGAACGAGCGTGGCGTTCGTGCTGCTCGCGGCGGTCCTTGGTGCGCTCGCCGGCCAGGCGCTGTCGCGGCGTCTCGGCGATCCGCTGCTGATCGGCGACTTCGGATTGCTCTGGTCGTCGCTGCTCGCCTGGCTGGGCATCGTCGTCGTCGCCGCGGCAAGCATGCTCGCGCCGCCGCGTGGCGAGGGTTGACCAGAATCAGCCGAGCTGCTGCCGCACCTCGTTCGCCTCGCGCCCGAGTCCGAGCTCCTCGAAGAGGGCCAGCGCACGGCGCAGCTTCTCGTCGCCCTCGCCGGTCCGGCCCGCCGCGCGGAGCGCCTCACCCCAGGCACGCAGGACACGGGCGACGAACGGCGGTGCCTCCATCCGCTCGTAGGCCGCCGCGGCGGTGGCAAAGTCGCGCTCGACCTGCTCGCTGTAACCCTCCCGCTTGAGCTCGGTCTCGGCACGACGCCAGACGATGGTCGCTTGGCCCCAGCGATCACCGACCGAGCGCGCTTCCTCGATCGCCTCTTCGAAAGTACGGGCCTGCGGCCCGAAGTCGCCCAGGCTGGCCGCCGTGGCGCGCAGGTACGCCGCAATCGATGGACGGAAGATCTTCTGCTCGGTGACCTCGGCGATCTGGCTGCTTCGCTCGAAGGCAATCTTCGCGTCGCCGTAGCGGCCCTGGCGCATGAACGCGTCGCCAAGCACGACGTTGCTGGCGACGACGCAGGCGGTGGCGCCCGATTCCTCGGCCAGGTTCGTGCAGGCGAGTGCCAGCGGGACCGCCTGATCGAGCTCGCCGCGGATCGAGCGAAGCGTTGACTCGGCGATCATCGCGTCGAGCCGGGCAATCACGTCGCCCTGTTGGGCCACTTCGGTCGCGCGCCGTGCCGCTTCTTCGGCGGCGCCAAAGTCGCCCAGGCGGGCCAGGCCGACCGCCAGCGCGACGAGTGAGAAGGATGAGGCGATGAAGTCGTGCTTCTGCTCGAGGAGAGGCGCTGCCTCGCGCAGCGCCTCGATGCCGGCACGCATGTCGCCACTGAACACCTGGTACATGCCGACCAGTGCCTGCGGCATCGCCGCGATCAACGGGTCGTCAAGTTCGGCGGCGATCTCGGAGATGCGCGCCAGCGAGTCGCGCAGCTCAGCGCTCGACGCCGGCCGCTCGCCACGGAACTGGCGCACGAAGGCGAGGTGAAGCCTGACCTCGGCCTCAAGGCGCAGGTCGCCCAGCCTGTGCGCTTCAGCGACGAGCGGTTGGAGGATTGCGAGCGTCTCGTCGTCGGTCAGGAAGCTGAAGCCCGCCTTCGCACGGCCGAGCTCGATCTGGAGGCGCTGCCGGCGAAGGGCATCGTCGTCACCGGACAGCACTGGCAGGAGTGACGACGCTCGGCTGTAGAGCTGGTAAGCCTCGACGATCGCATTGCGTGCATGCGCATAGCGGGCGGCCTCGACGAGGTATGCCACCGCCCGCTCGGTCTCGCCGGCCTGCTCCAGGTGCATCGCCAGGATGGCGGCCAACTCGCTGCGGCGCTCCGGATAGAGCTGCTCGAGTGAATCGCCGACGACTCGATGGAGCGCCCGCCGCTCCTGCTTGAGCAGCGACTCGTAGGCTGCGTCCTGGACGAGTGCGTGGCGAAAAAGGTACTCCAGCTCGGGCTCGAGGGCGGCAACCCGGATCAGGCCCTTCGCCTCGAGCGTGTCGAGCTGGAGGTCGGGCGGCATGGCCGTCGTCTCGGACGTCATCGGTGAGTCGAGCTCAGTACACGTTCGAGGACGCGAACCGGGAATTGCCGGCCGATGACGGACGCCACGCGTAGGCACCGCTTCGCCTCATCGGGCAACTGGTCGATGCGAGCCAGCAGGAGGCCGTGGAGCGTGGCCGGGATCTGGACGTCGGTCACTGCCTGCGTCGCCACCCAGCGACCGTCGCGGCGGACGATGGCGCCGCTCTCGATGAACATCCGGATGACCTCCTCGACGAAGAACGGGTTGCCTTCGGCGCGGGCGAGGATGGCCGCGCGGACGGAGTCGGGGAGCGACTCGATCTCGAGCAGGTGGCCCACCAGCGCACGGCTGTCCGAATCGCTGAGCGGCTGCAGGCGCGTTTCGACCAGCGCTTCGCCGAGCGTCGCCCGCGCCTGGGCGATCAGCCGCCAGCCCGGCACGTCGGTCTCGGACCGCCCGGCGACGAGCAGCAGCACGGGCATTCGCATGACCAGCGGCACCAGCTGCAGCGTCACCTCGACCGACGCCGGGTCAGCCCAGTGGATGTCCTCGCAGACGAGGACGACCGGTTGCTTCGCCGTCAGGGCACGCAGCACGCGGACGAGCGCCGCGACGTAGCGCCCCTGCAGGGTCTCGGGATCGAGCTGGACACGCTCGGAAGCGGCAGCATCAAGCGGCAGGGCCAGCAGGTGGGCGAGGTACGGTCGTACGTCGGACGCCTCCTCGCCGAGCAGCTCGGCGAGCCGCTCGTCGAGCATCGCTGCCGCCTCGCTCTCAGAGGCGACGAACGGAATCGCGAGCATTGAACGGACGAGGTCGAGCACCAGGTGGTACGGAACCGACCGTCCATAGCTGACACAGTGGCCCTCGATCCAGCGCGGCGCTGCCCCATCCGGCGCCTGAGCTTCGAGGCGCCTGCGCAGCTCGGCCAGCAGGCGCGACTTACCGATGCCCGGCTCGCCGAGCAGCACCGCCAGCCGCCCGCGGCCAGCAGCTACCACGCCGAAGAGCGCAACCAGGCGCTCTAGCTCCTCATCCCGACCGACCATCGGGCTCTCCAGCCCGATGCGCTCGAGCCCGCGGCGCCGTCCGGGGACCGCGCGCCGGCCGATCACGCGGTAGGCGTGCACCGCCTCTGCCTTGCCCCTGACCGTGATCTCGCCCAGATCCTGCACGTCGAAGCTCTCGGCAAGCAGCCGGCGGGTGGCGTCCGTGGTGAGGAGCGTTCCAGGCGCGGCGGCGGCCTGCATCCGCGCCGCGACGTTCATCGCGTCGCCGATGGCGGTGTACTCGTAGCGGAGGTCGGTGCCGACGTTGCCCACCACGACCGGGCCAGTGTTGATGCCGACGCGGATGCGGAACTCAATGCCGTGCGCGGCGCGCAGCTGGCGGGCGAACTCATCGGTCGCGGCGAGCATGTCCAGCGCGGCGTGGACGGCGCGCTCGGGGTCGTCCTCGTGCGCCACCGGCGCACCGAAGAAGGCGAGCATCGCGTCGCCCTGCAACTGCGCGATCGTGCCCTCGTAGCGGAAGACGGCCTGCGACATCAGGTCGAAGGCCTCATTGATCATCTGCGTCCAGTCTTCGGGATCCATCTGCTCAGCCAGGCCCGTCGAGCCGACCACGTCGGCGAACAGGGCCGTCACCGGCTTGCGCTCGCCGGTCAATCGCGCGGCCCGCATCTTGTCGACCAGCGGCGCGGGTGCGGCGGCCGTGAGCCGCGAGCGCAGCGACTCGTCGGCTGGACTTACGGCGGCGAGCGGGTTGCCGCAATTCATGCAGAAGCGCGCGTCGCTGGGAACGGCGGCGTCGCAGCGCGGACACGTGGGCAGTGACTGGACGGCCATCGCGCTCATGTTACGCCGCCCCGGCCAGCCGCCGGCACGCCAGCCGCGGCTCCGGCTCATGCGTTCGGCCGGCCCATACGTCGCCCGGGCAGCGGCCCGCTGGCCACGGTCTCTTTGCTACCGTAAGGCAATGTCGGAACGCACCTTCCGGCGGAACGACGCGACGATACCCTGGCTGCCCGCCGCCGAGATCCGCCGGCGCTTCATCGAATTCTTTGCCGAGCGCGGCCACGCCGTCGTGCCCAGCGCCAGCCTCGTGCCGGCCGGCGATCCGACGCTCCTCTTCACCAACTCCGGCATGGTCCAGTTCAAGGACGTGCTGCTTGGCGTGGAGACGCGCTCGTACCGGCGCGCCGTCGACTACCAGCGCGTGCTGCGCGTGGCCGGCAAGCACAACGACTTCGAGGAGGTCGGCCGGACGACGCGCCATCACACGCTGTTCGAGATGCTCGGTAACTGGAGCTTCGGCGACTACTTCAAGCGCGAGGTGATCGAGTGGGCGGTCGAGCTGCTGACACAGGGTTACGGCATCCCGTTCGAGCGGCTCGGCGCTACGACCTACACCTACGATGAAGAGGCACGCCAGTACTGGCGTGGGCTCGGCATGCCGAGCGAGCGGATGGCCGCGTGGGGCGACGCCGATAAGGGCGACGACCATAACTTCTGGCGCATGGCCGACACCGGCCCGTGCGGCCCGTGCAGCGAGATCCACTTCGACCGCGGGCCGCAGTTCTCCGAGGGCCCGCACTGCGTACCGGATCACTCGGAGACTTGTCCCCGCTGGCTCGAGATCTGGAACCTGGTGTTCATGGAGTTCGACCAGCAGCCCGACGGGCGGCGCCTCCCGCTGCCGTTCAGGAGCGTCGACACCGGCATGGGGCTCGAGCGGCTGGCGACCGTGCTGCAGGGCGTCACCTGGACCTTCGACACGGACCTGTTCGCGCCCATCCACGAGTGGATGCGCAACCTCCTCGGCCACGACCCGGAGAAGTTCGAGACCGAGCGCTTCAGCTACCAGGTCATCGCCGATCACGTCCGCGCGGTAACCTTCCTCGCCGCCGATGGCGTGAGGCCAGCCAACGAGGGGCGCGGCTATGTCATGCGGCGCATCCTCCGGCGGGCGGTGCGGCATGGCCGGCTGCTCGGTCGCCACGAGCCGTTCCTGGCCGACCTGGGCGAGGTCGTCGTCGACACGATGTCGGACGCCTATCCGCATCTGGCCGAGCGGCGCCGCGAGATCCATGCAATCGTGGGCGCCGAGGAACGCCAGTTCCAGCGCACCCTCGACGCGGGCACGGTTCACTTCGAGGAGGCACTGATCCCGCTCACCGGCGCGCAGCGGAGCGTCGGACGGCGGCCGGAGGAGCTGCCGGCCGACGCGCCCGTCCTGCCCGGTGACGTGGCCTTCCGGCTGCACGACACCTATGGCTTCCCGATCGACCTGACCGTCGAGCTGGCGGCGGAGTACGGCGTGCGCGTCGACCGCGAGGGCTTCGAGCAGGCGCTCGCCGAGCAGCGTGAGCGCAGCCGCGGCGGCCGGCGGGCCGAGCTTGCGCGTCACGCCGAGAGCGCTGCGCTGTACACCGAGATTGCCCGGCGCACCGGCGACATCGAGTTCGTGGGCTACGAGACAACGACGGCCGAGGCAGCCGTGCAGGCGATCCTGCGCGAGGGGCTCGAGTTCGACGAGCTGGCCGCGCTGCCCGAGGTCGAGCTGCGCGAGCCTGCAGCGGCCAGCGCGGAGATCGTCCTCGATCGGACGCCGTTCTATGCCGAGGGTGGCGGCCAGGTCGGTGACCAGGGCGTCATCCGCAACGCCGACGGCGAGGTCGTGTTCACCGTCCGCGACACTCAGCGCCCGACGGCCGGGCTGATCGTCCATCGCGGCGAGCTCCATGGCCGCCTGCGCCGCGGCGACGCCGTCCGCGCCGAGGTCGATGCTGCCCGCCGCGCGCGGACGATGCGCAACCATACGGCGACGCATGTCCTCCACCGAGCGCTGCGCAACACCGTCGGCGAGCAGGCGCGGCAACAGGGCTCGCTCGTTGCGCCCGACTATTTGCGCTTCGACTACCCGGGCGATCGCCCGCTGAGCGACCAAGAGAAGAAGGCGATCGAGGCGGAGGTGCGGCGGGTCGTGCGCGACGACCGCCCGGTCGAGCCGCGCTACATGACGTTCGCCGAGGCGATGAGCGCCGGTGCCGACGCGTTCTTCGACGAGAAGTATGGCGAGCAGGTGCGCGTCGTCTTCGTCGACGGCTACTCACGCGAGCTGTGCGGCGGGACACACTGCCGGGCGACCGGCCAGATCGGTCCCTTCCTCATCACCGCCGAGCGTTCGATCGGATCGGGCATGCGGCGGATTGAGGCGGTTACAGGTGAAGCCGCCGAGGAGATCATCGACGCCCAGCGGCAGCTGCTGGCGCAGGCCGCGCGTCAGCTCGGTGCGCACGACCCACAGGCCGTGCCCCAGCGGGTCGACGAGCTGCAGGCGCGCGTGCGCGAGCTGGAGCGGCGCCTCGTCGCCGGTGGCAGCGAGCGGCGCCAGCAGCCAGCCGAGCTCGCGCGCCGGGCGCAGTCGCTCAACGGGACGCGGCTCGTCGCGTATGCCGCCCCGTTCGACTCGATGAAGGAGTTGCAAAGCTTTGCCCGCGAGGTGCGCGC
>JALYGJ010000065.1 GCA_030777155.1 Chloroflexota bacterium
CCGACCGCGCTGCCCGAACGGGCAGCCCAGCCGACTCTCTCGCTCGAGGAGCGCGTCGCCCAAGCGGCGGAGCCGTTCGCCGATCTCGAGCGCGCCGAACTCGAGCCGCTCATCAGGCGGATCGGCAACCGGCGGCTGGTGTTGCTCGGCGAGGCATCGCACGGGACGTCCGAGTTCTACCGGCTGCGCGCCCGTATCACCCGACGGTTGATCGAAGATCACGGCTTCACGATCGTCGCCGTCGAAGCCGACTGGCCGGACGCGGCGCGCATCGACCGGTGGGTACGCGGGATCCGCCACGATCCGCACCCGGAGGACGCGTTCGGCCGCTTCCCGGTCTGGATGTGGCGCAACCGCGAGGTGCTCGAGTTCATCGACTGGCTACGCGAGCACAACCTTGCCGCCGGCGAGCGGGCGCAGGCCGGCTTCTACGGCCTCGACCTGTACAGCCTGTACAGCTCGATCGAGGCCGTCATCCGCTACCTCGACCGTATCGATCCCGAAACCGCTCGCCTGGCACGCCAGCGCTACGGCTGCCTGACGCCTTTCCAGTCGGACCCGGCAGCGTACGGCCTGGCCGCGTTGACCGAGCGTTACCGCGAGTGCGAAACGGACGTGGTGGCGATGCTCAGCGAAGTGCGCGAGAAGCGCGGCCACTTCGTGCTGCACGACGGGCGCCAGATGCTCGACGCCGAGCAGAACGCGCGTGTGGCGGCCAACGCCGAGCGCTATTACCGGGCGATGTATTTCGCCGGGGCCGACTCGTGGAACCTGCGCGACCAGCACATGTTCGACACGCTAGAGGCGCTGCTCACCTTCCACGGCCCGGCCTCGCGCGCGGTCGTCTGGGCGCACAACTCGCACCTTGGTGACGCTTCAGCGACGTCGATGGCGCAGCGCGGCGAGCTGAACCTTGGCCAGTTGGTCAGGCAGAGCTTCGGCGAGCAGGGCTATCTCGTTGGCTTTGGCACGCACACCGGCACGGTGGCGGCGGCGTCCGACTGGGGCGGACCGATGGAGGTCAAGCCGGTCCGCCCGTCCCACCCCGACAGCTACGAGCGCCTGTGCCACGACAGTGGGGTGCGCAACTTCCTGCTGCCGGTGGGAGCCGGCTCCGACGCGCAGCTGCGGACTGATCTGTCACGGCCGCGCCTCGAGCGCGCGATCGGCGTCATCTACCGCCCTGACACCGAGCTGCTCAGCCACTACTTCGAGGCGCAACTGCCCAACCAGTTCGACGAGTGGATCTGGTTCGACGAAACGTCGGCCATAACCCCGCTCGATGGCGCGCAGATGGGCCCGACGCTCGAAGCCGAACATCCCTTCGCCACCGTCGACCGCTGAGCCGCGTGGCACTCCTGCTCAAGAACGCCAGGATTCAGACCTTCGATGCGCAGCGCTCCGCAGCCGAAGCGGTGCTGATTCGAGATGGTCGGATCGCCGCGATAGGCAGCCTCGAGCAGGCGGAGGCGGCAGGTATCGCCGGCGCGCAGGTGGTCGACGCCGGCAGAGCGACGATCCTGCCCGGCTTCATCGATGCCCACTGCCACCTCACGCAGTACCTGTGGATGGGCGCCGATTGCGGCCCCGAGGCTGCGCCGGACATCGCCTCGGTCCGGCGCATCCTGCGCGAAGCTGCAGTCAGGACGCCGTCGCCGTCGTGGGTGGTCGGCTCGGGCTATCTGGAGTACAAGCTGCGCGAGGGTCGCCATCCGACGCGAATCGACCTCGATGCGGCGGTGCCTGATCGGCCGTGCGTGCTGCTCCACGCCTCGCTCCACGTATGCGTGGTGAACAGCCGCGGCCTCGAGGAGCAGGGCATCGATGAGCTGACGCCCGATCCGCCCGATGGCAGCTTCGGTCGCGACACCGACGGCCGGCTGAACGGGATCCTGTTCGAGGGGCCGATGATGCGGCTGCTGGGCGTTCACATGAACGAGGACCTGGCGAGGATGCCGGGTGACGCGCGCATCGACGTCGTCCGGCGCAGCAGCGAGTACTTCGCCGCACATGGCATCACCAGCTGCGTCGAGGCCAACGTTGGCCTGCGCAGCTTCGAGGTGCTCCGCTCGGCCGACGAGGCAGGCGCGCTGAAGGTTCGTGTTGCCGGGATGGTCGACGACTCGCAAATCGATGAGATGCCAGCGGGCCCCTATCCACACGTGCTCTCGCCGATGCTGCGACTCAACGGCATCAAGGTCTTCGCCGATGGCGGCATGAGCAGCCGAACGGCGGCCATCAGCGGCGAGTACCCGGTGCCGCCGTACGGCTCGGGCGTGATGTGGCACTCGGCACAATCCCTGAGGTCGCTCGTCGCCGCCGCCGACCGCCGCGGCATGCAGGTCGCTGTTCATGCGCAGGGCGACCGGGCGATCGCCACCACGCTCGACGCTTTCGCGCCGGTCATCGGCGACGGTGGCAACAACCTTCGGCGTCACCGCATTGAGCACGCCGGCGCGATCTTCGGCAAACTGATCGACCGGGCCGCGCAGCTCCACGTGGTCGTGGCCAGCCAGCCCGGCTTCCTCTCCGCCCTCGGCGACGGCTTCGCCGAAGCCTTTCCCGCCGACCGGGACAGGTTGTACCCGTTCAGATCGCTGCGCCGGGCGGGGATGACGGTCGCCGGCTCGTCCGATGCGCCGGTGATCGCGCCCTCCGTGCTGACCGGGCTGCGTGACGCGGCGATGCGCCAGACCGAGGCGGGGGTGGTCCTCGGACCTGACGAGCGCCTGGGCGTCGACGACGCGCTCGAGATGTACACCGACGGCGCGGCCCGGGCCGCTCACTGGGAGAGTGAGATCGGATCGCTCGAGGTGGGCAAGTGGGCCGACTTCGTGGTGCTGGCCGACGACCCGCGCGAGGTCATGCCCGCGGACATCCCGCAGATACCGATCCTGGCAACCGTCGTTGGCGGGCGGCGGACGTTCGGCAGCGACGACTTCTACCCGCTGACCTGGCAGAGGGCATGACGGCGGCCGCGTAGATCAGGCGTTCGCGTGCTCCCTTCCCAGCGCTGCGGCGCGCGTGCGCAGCATCGCCTGCTCCTGCCTGTTGCGAGTGAGTCCCGCCGCACGCTCGAGCTCGGCACGCGCTTCGTCGAGTCGGCCAAGGCGGATGAGCAGCTCCCCGCGCACGCTCGGCAGCAGGTGGTATGACCTCAGGGCGGGCTCATCGGTCAGTTCGTCGACCAGCGCCAGCCCCTCGGCCGGCCCGTATGCCATCGCCACCGCCATCGCGCGGTTCAGTTCGATGACGGGCGACGGCGCTACCTGCGCCAGCGCGTCGTAGAGCGCGACGATCTGTGGCCAATCGGTCTGGTCGGCCGTCGGCGCCCGCGCGTGGCAGGCGGCGATCGCTGCCTGCAGCGCGTATGGACCGAGCGCGCCACCGAGAGCCGTCGCGCGATCGAGCGCCGCCAGTCCACGCCGGATCAGCAGCTGGTCCCAGCGCCCGCGGTCCTGGTCGAGCAGCAGGACGGGTGTGCCCGCTGGCCCGATGCGCGCACGCAGCCGCGAGGCCTGCAGCTCCATCAGCGCGGCGAGCCCGTGGACCTCGGGCTCCTCGGGCATGAGACCCGCAAGGACCCGACCGCGCCGGAGAGCCTCGTTGCACAGCTCCGGGCGAAGCCAGTCGTCGCCGGCGGTGGCCGAGTAGCCCTCGTTGAAGATGAGGTAGACGACCTCGAGCACCGACGACAGGCGGGCGGCGCGCTCGGCAGGCGCGGGCAGCTCGAACGGCACGCGCGCCTCGGCCAGCGTCCGTTTCGCGCGGACGATCCGTTGGGCGATGGTTGGCGTCGCGACGAGATACGCCCGTGCGATCTCGTCGGTGGTCAGGCCGCCCAGCGCGCGCAGGCTCAGCGCCACGCGCGCCTCGGGCGAGAGCACCGGATGGCAGCAGGTGAAGATCAGCCGCAGCAGGTCGTCGCCGATGTCGTCGTCGGCCATCGCGTCGAAGTCGGGCGCGCCCAGCTCGAGTTCAGTGGTGAAGTCGCGCGCCATCTCCTGCTCCTTGCGTCGCAGCGTCGCGCGGCGGCGCAGCACGTCGACCGCACGGTTCCTTGCCGTCGTCATCAGCCACGCGGCCGGCTTCTCGGGGACGCCGGATACGGGCCACTGTTCGAGCGCGGCGACGAGAGCGTCCTGCGCGAGATCCTCGGCCAGGCCAAAGTCGCCAACCACGCGGGTCAGACGAGCGACGAGGCGGCTCGACTCGATGTGCCACACCGCCTCTCGGCGCGGGTCAGCCATCGACTGCCTGCCCGCCCGTAGCCGTCGGCACGGCTAGCGGTTGGTGGCGGCCTGCTCGCGGGTGCGCGCCTCCTGCTCGCGCAGCTCCGGCGTGAACTCCGCGCCGAAGTCGTCGTCCTCGAAGACCTGGCGGACCTCGAGCACGGCCTCGCCCTCGTAGTTGCTGTCCTCGATCCCCGCGAAGGGCGCGCGCTTGAACCACTCGACGGCCTCTTCCATTGACCGTGCCTGGATCAGCCAGAAGCCGGCGATAAGCTCCTTCGTTTCGGCGAACGGGCCGTCAACCACCTTCGTGCCCGACTTCGAGAACACCAGGCGCTTGCCCTTTGAGCTCGGGTGCAGGCCCTCGCCGGCGAGCATCACGCCGGCCGTGGCCAGCTCCTCGTTGTACCTGCCCATCGCCTCGAGGATCTCAGTGCTCGGCATGACGCCAGCCTCGCTCTCGTCGTTGGCCTTGACGATGACCATGAAACGCGGCATCTCGATCTCCTTTGCTGTATCGGGTTCCTACATGTACGTCGAACGAGGCGCCGCAGAATCGACACAGCCGAGCGACCAGATCGGCTGCGGGCGTTCGGTGCTCCCGCCGGCTACCGCCAGTCGACGGTCTCCTGGGCCGGCAGGCGGGCCTGCCCGGGCGCGGACTTCGGCGCGCGCGCGGCGGGCGCGGGATGGCCGATCGAGACGATCGTGCGCACGAAGCGATCGTCGGCCAGGCCGAGCAGCTCGGCAGCTCGCGGCCGCACGTCCGCGCGGACCCAGCAGATGCCGGCGCCGATGCCGAGCATCGAGGCGGCGATGAGAATCCGTTCCGCGGCTCGGCCCTCGTCGTAGGCCAGGCCGGCGGCGCGGCCCTCGTCCTGCGGCATGCTGACGGCGATCGCGGCGGTGGCCGTTTCCAGGCTGCGCGTCTGCGGCACCCCGGCCTGCCACAGCTCGCGGATGAGGGACTGGTCGCGCAGGACGATGAAGCGCCACGGCTGAGTGTTACGACTGCTGCCCGACCACCGCGCCACCTCCGTCAACGCGTGCAGGATCTCGTCCGACACGGGCTCATCGGTGAACTGGCGGTACTGGCGAGTGCGGATCAGCGGCCGCACCCGCTCGAGCGAATCGTTCATACGGCCACGATACGACCTACGGTTCGGGGCGACCGTCGAGCGAAACGTCGATCACTCTCCAGCAACGCTATTCGCCTATTCGCAAGGGTCGCGGGCGGCGCACCAGTCGCCCCTGTCCGCCCTGGAGCGTGAACTTGGACGGCATGGACGAGAACACGCTGCGCCTTCATACCGGACGCCAGATGCCGGTCATCGGGCTGGGCACCTGGCAGCTGACGAATGACACCGCCGGGACCGTCGAGCGGGCCCTTGAGCTGGGCTACCGGATGATTGACACCTCTGGCGACTACGGCACCCAGCCCGGCGTCGGCGAGGGCGTCCGGCGCGCTGGTCTGCCGCGTGAAGAGGTCTACGTCACGACCAAGGTCGAGGAGGACGACGACGCCTACGAGGCGACCAGGCGCAACCTCGACGAGCTGGGGCTGGACTACGCCGACCTGATGCTGATCCATCGACCGCCGCCGCGTGGCGTGGGCGAGCAGCTGTGGGAAGGCCTGCTGCGCGCGCGGCAGGAAGGCCTGGCACGCGACATCGGCGTGAGCAACTACTCCGTCGACCAGATTGCGCGCCTGGCCGACCTGAACGGCGAGATGCCGGCCGTCAACCAGATCGAGTGGTCGCCCTTCGGCTGGAGCGCCGATGTGCTCGACTTCTGCCGGCAGCGGGAGATCGTCATCCAGGCCTACAGCCCGCTGACCCGCGCTGAGCGTCTCGATGACGACCGCCTTCGCCCGATGGCGACCGAGTACGGCAGATCGCCCGCCCAGCTGCTCCTGCGCTGGGCGATCCAGAAGGGCACGGCGCCAATCCCGAAGGCCAACCGGGACGGCCACCTGCGCGAGGACATCGACGTCTTCGACTTCGAGATCGCGCACGAGGGCATGCGCCGGCTCGACCAGCTGAACGAGCGCTGGTCGTCGCTCGGCGCGTCACTGCAGTACGGCTAGGAGTGTGATGAGCGCTCAATCGCGCCGGATTGCCGGCATCATCCTCATCCTCTTCCCGACCGTCGCTTTCGGTGGCGCAACCCTGCTCGGGATGATCCTCGGCGGCACGCCCGGGTACCTCGACAACGAACTCCGCCAGACCTTCTGGCGCGCCGGCCACGCGCACGCCGGCGTGCTCCTCGTGCTCGCCCTCGTGATGCTGCGGTACGTGGACCAGACAGCGCTGCGCGGTGCCTGGGCATGGATCGCACGGGGCGACGTCCCCGTCGCCGCCATCCTGATGCCGGCCGGATTCTTCCTCTCCGTTCTCGATCCGCAGGCAACGGCACCGAGTGCGCTGGTCGGCCTGGTTTTCGTGGGTGGCCTCTTCCTCGTCGCCGGCGTCCTGACGCTGGGCGTCGGCCTGCTGCGCTCGTCATCGGGCAGCGGTGGCGGCCCCGACCACCTGTCGACGTCGGACGGTTAGCGGCGCTAGGGCGACCCCTCCTCGCTCAGCCACTGGAGGTACGGCGACAGGCCCCACAGCGGGAAGAAGCGCTGCGTATCGAGGAAGAACGTGAGGCCGCTGATGCGGCCGCCGGCCATCTCGACGACCTGGATGGACCAGGGCTCCAGCCTTCCGTCGGCGCCCGGCTTGTACTGCGCAAAGCCCGGCGAGCCGTTGACCGAGAGCGGGATCAGCCGCGAGCCGCGACAGCCGATGCCCGGCCCGAGGCACCACTTGACGATGTCCTCGTGCGTCTGCAGCCACAGGTCGTAGGGCGGCATGTTCCACGTCGCGTCCTCGTGCAGCAGCGAGGTCAGCGCGTCCATGTCGTAGCGCTCGAACGCATCGACGTAGCGCGCCAGCAGCAGCCGGTCGTCGTCATCGAGCGCAGGTGCGGGGGCGTCGACCGACAGTTGGCGCTGGCCGAGCGTTTCGCGCGCCCGCTGCAGCGCGCTGTTGACCGAGGCGACCGACGTATCGAGCAGCGCCGCCACTTCCGACGCCTGCCAGCGCAGCACGTCGCGCAGGATCAGCACGGCGCGCTGCCTCGGCGGCAGATGCTGCAACGCGGCCATGAAAGCGAGCGTGATCGACTCGCGCACCAGCGCCGTCTCGGCCGGGTCGCCGCCCGCCGGCAGGACACGATCGTCCGGAACCGGCTCGATCCACGTCTCCTCGGCGAGTGGCGCAGGCAGCGCGGTGTCCGCCGACTGGGCCGGCCGCAGGTCCATCGGGCGCGCTCGCCGCTGGCGCTGGGCAAGCATGTCGAGGCAGACGTTGGTCGCGATCCGGTAGAGCCAGGAGCGGAGCGAGGAGCGGCCCTCGAAGCGCTCGAAGCTGCGCCAGGCGCGGAGCAGCGTCTCCTGCACCGCGTCGTCGGCCTCGAACGCGGATCCCAGCATCCGGTAGCAGTAGCCGGTCACCTCGCTGCGATGGTCCTCGAGCAGGCGCTCGAGGTCGCGCGTGAGGACCGTGGGAGTGTCGGTCTGGCTCATCGCGGGGATCGTACCCGGCGGGGGCGATGGAGGTGGAGAAACACGGTCGTCGGTCGGTCGCCGCGCCTGCGGATAGCGACGAGCTGCATGACGCCCGGCCCAGGGTTGCGCAGCGCCTTGAGCGGCAGCCAGCCAAGCGCCAGGACGTCGCCGGCGACGAACCTGCACCGGCCGCCGGCGACGCAGCTGACCTCGATCGTCCCCTGCTCGACCATCACCAGCGCGCCCGCCCACTCCTGCGCCGACGTCGCCCGCTCCGCCCCGGCCGGGAGCGACAGCCGCCATCGGTCGAAGCCAGCCGGCAGGCGCGGTTGGAGCAGCGGCGGGCAGTCGTCGTCGCGATCGCGCGTCATCGAATAGAGGACTGTCCTCGGCGTCCGGATTCATCGGTCGAGGCGGATCGGGACCAACCGCTGGGCGACCGATGAGTTGGCGGCGGCTGCGCCGTCTATGGGGTTGAGACGATCCAGAGGAGACGACGCGATGACGAATTCGCCACCAACTCTGGCCGGCCGACGCGAATGGATCGGCCTGGCCGTCCTGACCCTCGGCTGCCTGATCTACGTGATGGACCTGACGGTCCTCCACCTCGCCGTACCGAAGCTCAGCGCCGACCTTCGCCCGACGAGCGCGCAGCTGCTGTGGATCATCGACATCTACGGCTTCTTCGTCGCCGGCTCGCTGATCACGATGGGCACGCTGGGCGACCGCATCGGCCGGCGCCGGCTGCTGATGATCGGCGCGGCGACATTCGGCGCTGCCTCGCTCCTGGCGGCGTTCTCGACGAGCGGCGAGATGCTCATCTTCAGCCGCGCCCTGCTCGGGTTGGCCGGAGCGACGCTCGGGCCATCGACGCTGTCGCTGATCTTCCACATGTTCCAGGACCAGCGCCAACGGTCGGTCGCCATCGGCCTCTGGATTGGAGCGTTCTCGGCGGGCAGCGCGGTCGGGCCGATCGCCGGCGGCATCATGCTCGAGTACTTCTGGTGGGGCTCGGTCTTCCTGCTCGCGCTGCCCGTGATCGCGCTGCTGCTCCTCGTTGGACCGCGTGTCCTGCCCGAGTACCGCGACGCGCAGGCCGGCCGGCTCGACGTGCGGAGCGCGGCGATGTCGATTACCGCCGTGCTGGCGTTCATCTACGGCCTCAAGACGATCGCCCAGGACGGCGTGACGCCGTCGGCGCTGGCCGCCGTGCTCGCCGGTGTCGCGGTGGGGGCGGTGTGGGTATTCCGGCAGCGGCGGCTGGTCGACCCGATGATCGACGTCTCCCTCTTCCGCATCCGCTCGTTCAACACCGCGCTGGCCGTGAACTTCCTGTCCATCTTCGTGGCTGTCGGCTACTTCCTGTTCGTCGCCCAGTACCTGCAACTGGTCGTTGGCCTGTCGCCGCTCGAGGCCGGTCTGTGGTCGCTGCCATCGGCCATCGGCTTCATCGTCGGTTCGCAGGCTGCGCCGCGACTCGTCGGGCGCGTGGCGCCGGCGCACCTCATCGGCGGCGGGCTGGCACTGGCCGCCCTCGGCCTGGCCGTGCTGACGCAGGTCGGCACGACTGGCGGGCTGCCCGCGCTGGTCGCTGCCTCGGTCATCGTCTCGCTCGGGCTCGCGCCCGTCTTCGGCCTGACGACCGAGATGATCGTCGGCGCGGCGCCGCCCGAGCGCGCGGGGGCCGCCTCCGGGATCTCCGAAACGGCGGCCGAGCTGGGCGGAGCGCTCGGCATCGCCGTCCTGGGCAGCATCGGCGTAGCCGTCTACCGCGCCGAGGTCGCCCGCGATCTGCCCTCCTCTGTCCCGCCGTCGGCGGCCGACGCGGCGCGTGACACGCTGGGCAGCGCAGTCGCCGTGGCCGCGCAACTACCCGATCAGCTGGGAGCGCTCGTCGTCCACGCTGCGCAGAGCGCATTCGTCGCCGGCATGCAACTCAGCTCCGGCGTGGCGGCGGTGGTCGCCGTCGCGCTGGCCGTCCTCGCCCTGGCGGCACTGCGTTCGTATCGTTCGCCAGACGCGGTCCTGAGTGAGCGCGAGCCCGACGCGGAGCTTCACGGCAGCCGCCCAAGCGAGCAGCTCGCGCCCGGCTGAGCCGAGCTCCGCGGCAAGTTCCGGCTCGCGGCCGTCAGCCTCCCGGCGGCGTGTATTGGGCCTGCTGCTGCGTCGCCCGATCCATCTCCTCGGGTGTGAGCAGCACGACCGTCCGCAGGTTCACAGCGCCGGCGGCGGCCACGTTCATGCTCGCCGCCACGGCGGCGGCGTTGTCGGGCAGGTCGACGAGGACGAAAAAGTCGTCCGGGCCGAAGGCGAAGTAGAACGCCTCCAGCGTCCCACCGACCGACTCCGTCAGCTGGGCAGCCACCTCACGGCGCCGCGAGCCGCCATCCTTCATGACACCGCGCGCGCCTTCGGCGGTGTACTGGCCGATGAACAGGTACTTCGGCACGACAACACTCCTTCGCTGGCCCGGGCAATTAGAGGACGCTTCGAATCTAAACGGCATGCGCGAGAGGCCTAACGAGCGCTACGAGCAGCCCCGGGCAACAGGCTGCGCACTTGATACGAATCCGTAATGCGGAGCCGCACCGGCTCTTGCCACCATGCGTCGTGGTGGCTGCTTCGATCGCCACACCACGGAGACGACGTTCGGAGCGAGGAGAAGAGACGTGTCCGCCATCCGCCGCGCCACCGCCCTGGCGCTCGTGATCAGCCTGGCGCTTGCCGGCGTCGCTGCCGGCCACGATGAACCAGCCGACGGTGGGTTGCTGACCATCCAACAGGGCAGCTGGCACCACCAGCACGGAGGCAACACCGGCCATCTGCCACCGGTCCAGCGCAATGTCGACCTCGTCGGTCACCTCGACCTCTTCGCCGGCGAAGAGCAACCGGGGCGCATCTCGGATGTGGCCGGCTACGGCAATTACGCCTACCTCGGCGCGTTCAGGATGCCCGATTGCGAGAACGGCGGCGTATACGTCATCGACATCTCCAACCCCGCCGCGCCACAGGAGGTTGGCTTCATCCCGGCCAGTCCGTTCACCTACGTCGGCGAGGGCGTGCAGGTCCTCGACATGAAGACTGCCTCCTTCGAGGGTCAGGTGCTCATCCACAACAACGAGAACTGCATCCCGGTCGACGGCGCGCTGCGAGCCGGCCAGGGCGGCGCCTCGATGTGGGACGTGACCGACCCGCTCAATCCGGTGCCGCTGGCCGAGCACTTCGGTGACAACGATCCAGCCTTCGTCGGAACGCTGCCCCATAGCTCGCTGCCCCACCAGAGCCACAGCGCCTTTGGGTGGCAGCAGGGCGACCGCGCCTACGTCGTGATGGTCGACAACGCCGAGCTGGGCAATGTCGGCGCCGGCACCGACATCGACATCTTCGACATCACCGACCCGCGCAACCCGGTGCTCGTCGTCGAGACCGGCCTGCCCGACTTCCGGCAGATCCAAGAAGATCCAACGCCCAACGGCAACAACGTCTTCCTGCATGACATGGTCGTCAAGAAGATCGGCGACCGCTACCTGCTCCTGGGCTCCTACTGGGACGGCGGCTACATCGTCCTAGACGTGACCACCCTACCGGCGAAGCCGACCCTCGTCGGCCATACCGACTTCGGTGCCGTCGAGCCGTTCGCCAGCCAGATGGGACTGCCTGCCGACTGGACACCTGAGGGCAACGCCCACCAGGCGGAGTTCAGCTCCGACAACAGGTTCATCCTCGCTGCCGACGAGGACTTCGGCGCGCGGCGCGTCTCGGGCCGCATCGAGACCGGGCCCTATACCGGCGACGTGTTCTCCGCCACGCAGGGCAGCAACGTCCCGCACGTCGATGAGGACAGCCCGCTGGCCGGCCCGGTGACGTTCGTCGGCGACGCGTGCACGCCGGTCCTGCCCGCGACGTCGCCAGATGCGATTGCCTTGATCGAGCGCGGTACGTGCACCTTCACCATCAAGACGCAGACCGTGCAGGCCGCCGGCTACAGCGGGGGCATCGTCTTCAACGACCGGCAGGGCGGCACGGGCTGCGAGGCGCAGGTGTTCATGCTTGCCGTTGGCGACATCCCGTTCATCTTCGTCGCCCGCTCCACGGGGCTCAAGATCCTGGGCCAGGACGCCAATGACCCATGCAACACCGCCACGCCGCTGCCCGGGACGCCGGCCGCCGACGTGTCGCTCTTGGCCATCTTCGACGGCTGGGGCTACGTCCACCTCTATGACGCGACAACCTTCAACGTGATCGACCACTGGGCACTGCCCGAGGCGATCGATCCCGCCCACGCCCAGGGCTCGGGCATTCTGTCCGTGCACGAGGTGGCAGTCGACCCGAAGCGCAACCGCGCCTACGTGTCGCACTACAGCGGCGGATTCCGCGTCCTCGACTTCGGCAAGGGCGGCATCAAGGAGGTTGGTGCCTTCATCGCCGAAGGTGGCAGCAACTTCTGGGGTGTGGAGGTCCACTACATGCCCGGGGCGACCGACCCGGTCGTGCTGGCCAGCGATCGCGACAGCGGTCTGTGGATCTTCAGCTATCGGCAGTCGGGCGGCGGAAGCAAGAAGGGCAAGCCGTAGAGCCAACAGCAGCGTCAGCGAGCTCGGTCGCACTGCCGGCCGAGCTCGCTGCCTGACCTGCTACACTCGCTCCACTTCGTGTTCGTAGGGCGCCACCGGTCTGCGCCCCGGCCCAAAACCGCTCGACTCGTTCTCGTCCACCCGCCCTGACCGGGCCCCGCACGTGCGGGAGGGCCTCGTCAGGAGCACTCACCTCATGTCATTCGATCAACTCGGGCTGGCGCCCGAGCTTCTGCGCGCGGTTGCCCAACAGGGGTACACCGAGCCCACGCCGGTCCAGCGCGAAGCAATCCCACTCGTGCTCGCTGGCCGCGACGTCCTTGCCGGCGCACAGACGGGTACGGGCAAGACGGCTGCCTTCGTGCTTCCCGTCCTTCAGCGGCTGGCAGAGAATGCCGCGTACACCCAGACGAGCGGCCGGCGGCCGGTTCGTGTGCTGGTGCTGACTCCCACCCGTGAGCTGTGCCTGCAGGTCGACGAGAGCGTCCGGACATACGCCCAGCAGCGGCCCGTCCGCTCCGCCGCCATCTATGGCGGAATGCCGTTCGACCCGCAGGTTCGCAAGCTGCTCCAGGCACCGGAGATCGTCGTCGCCACGCCCGGCCGCCTGCTCGATCACGTCGGGCAGCGGACGATCGACCTGTCGCAGGTGGAGGTGCTCGTCCTTGACGAGGCCGACCGCATGCTGGACATGGGCTTCATTCCCGACATCCGCCGGATCGTCGCGCTGCTCCCCCGGCAGCGTCAGACGCTGCTGTTCAGCGCAACCTTCTCAGACCCCATCCGCCGCCTGGCGACTGACTTCCAGCGCGCGGCCAGCGTCGTGCAGGTCACGCCGAAGAACACGGCGCCCGAGCTCGTCCAGCAGGTCGTGATCCCGGTCGACCGCGAGCGCAAGCGCGAGCTGCTCAGCCGGCTGATCCGAGCGGGACGGATCGAGCAGGCGCTCGTCTTTACGCGCACCAAGCACGGCGCCAGCCGGCTGGCCGATCAGCTGACACGCGACGGCATCGCCGCCACCGCGATCCACGGCGACAAGAGCCAGCCGCAGCGGACGCGTGCCCTCGACGAGTTCAAGCGCGGTCGGGTAGACATCCTCGTCGCCACCGACGTGGCCGCCCGCGGTCTCGACATCGACGCGCTGCCGCACGTCGTCAACTTCGAGCTGCCGACCGTGGCCGAGGATTACCTGCACCGGATCGGACGGACCGGCCGGGCCGGTGCCGACGGCGATGCCGTCTCGCTGGTGTGCATCGATGAACGACCCTTGCTCGCCTGCGTGGAGCGGATGCTGGGCCGGCGTCTGGAAGCGGAAGTCGTGCCAGGCTTCGAGCCCGATCGCTCGATTCGTGCCGAGCCGATCCCAATGCGCTCGGCAGGGCAGCGATCGCAGAGGCAGCGTGGTGCGAATCGCCGCCCACGGCCGGTGGCGCGAAGTGTCCCGGCCAGCACCGGCGCACCCATCCGACCGGCCGCGCGGCCCGCTGCTGGGGCGATCGGCCAATTCGTGGCCATGCCCGGCGAGCGCTTCGCCCGCGGCTGACGGACCGGCCACCGGCGGCCGGCGGCGTACGGCCGCTGTTGCGCGCTACGCTGCGCCACTGGGGCATAGAAAAACCGCCCGCATTGCTGCGGGCGGTTTCTACGGTTACGCGATCAGGCGCTGTGAACGCGGCTGGCGCGCGGGCCCTTCGGGCTCTGCTCGATCTCGAACTCGACCTTCTCCCCGCCGACGAGGCGGTCGAAGTCGAGCGATGAGTCGAGGCTGTTCCGATGGAAGAAGTACTCCCGATCGTCGGTCGCCCGGATGAAGCCGAAGCCTCGCTCGGAAACGACCTTCTTGATGGTGCCGGTGGTCACTGTGACCCTCCAATGTCCTTCTCGAACACGAACTGCCTACCGCACGATCTGTTCGAGAGGAAGTCGATCACACGAGCCACCGCACAGCGCGGCGAGAAGTCAGCATACCCTACTTCCCGCTGGCCGATGCGACTGGCCGCCGAGCGACATCAGCCGCGGCGGTGGGCGAGCAGCAGCATGCCCACGGGCACGCCGCCCTCCTCGTCGGCGGCGCTCGCCTCCTTGACCAGCTCGACGATCCTCTCGAGCAGCGCGTCGAGCCGCTCGGGTGGCAGCCGGGTGCCCAGCCGCGACATCGTGAGCAGCGCCTCGGGTCCGGCCTCGGCGAGCTCGGCGCGGACCGCATCGATCATCGCCAGGTGCGCGGCATCGTCGAACCCGAGCTGGAGCTTGAGCGACTTGCGCGTGCTGCGGTAGGGCAGCTCGCGCGCCCGGCGCCGGCCTCGGCGCTCGGGCTCACGCACGAGGAAGCCCTCGCGCAGCAGGGTCCGCACGTGGTAGAGGACGGTCGCCGGCTGCTCGCCGAGCCGCTCGGCGAGCTGGCGGTTGGTCAGCGACTCGTCGAGGCAGTGGCGCAGGATGCGCAGCCGCAGGGGGTGCGCCAGTGCTCGCGCTTCTGCCCGCGTGGCCGGCCGCTTCTCACTCTTCTCGATCATCGGCGCCAATCAAAACACACCGGTTGACAAGCCTCAACTGATTGCCCCAGACTCCCGCCTCAGGGACTCATTGAGAAGCCTCAATCGGTCATCGGGAGCTACGTCCAATGCTCGGTCTGCCGGCCAACTACTGGCGCCTGTGGGGGTCGTCGGCCGTTTCGAACCTGGCCGACGGCATCTTCTTCATCGCGCTGCCCCTGCTTGCCGTCCGGCTGACCGATTCGCCCTTCCTGATCGCCGGCCTGGCCATCGTCGGCCGCCTGCCGTGGCTGTTCTTCGTGCTGATCGCCGGCGCGCTGGCCGATCGGCTCGACCGGCGGCGCACGATGCGCAACGTCCAGTTGCTGCGCGTGGCTGTCCTGGCCGTGCTCGCCGCGCTCGCGCTGACCGGTGGCCTCTCGCTGCCCGTGCTGTACGTGGCGGCGCTCGTCCTCGGCATCGGCGAGACGCTCTTCGACACCGCCGCGCAGTCGATCCTGCCGTCGATCGTCGAGAAGGACCAGCTGGCCACGGCCAACGGTCGGCTGTACGGCGTCGAACTGATCATGAACCAGTTCGTCGGGCCGCCGCTGGGCGGATTGCTGATCGCCCTCTCGGTGCCGCTCGCGCTGGGTGGCAGCCTGATTGGCTACGCCCTCGCTGCCGCTGGGCTGACGCTCGTCGTGGGCAGCTTCCGTCCCGTCCGCCAGGGGCCGCCGACGCGCCTGACGACCGACATAGCGGAGGGCCTGCGGTACCTGCTGCGCCATCCAGTGCTGCGCACGCTGGCGCTGATGGTCGGCGTGATGAATCTCTCCTTCACGGCGACCGGCGCGATCTTCGTCCTGTATGCCGTCGCGCCCGGCCCGATGGGCCTCTCGGAACCGCAGTTCGGCGTCTTCTCGACGACGTTCGCGATCGGCAGCGTGGCGGGGTCGATCGGGGCCGGGCGGCTGGAGGCCAGGATCGGCCGCGTCCGACTGCTCTTCGTGTGCGTGGTCGCCGCCGCGGTCAGCGCGGTTGTGCCGGCATTCACGGCGAGCGTCTGGGCGATCGGTGCCGCCTTCGTCGTGTCCGGGTTGTTCGTCGTCGTTTGGAACGTCATCACGGTCTCGCTGCGCCAGCGGATCATCCCCGACCACCTGCTCGGGCGCGTCAACTCGGCCTACCGGCTCCTCGCCTGGGGCAGCCAGCCCGTCGGTGCGCTGCTGGGCGGAGTGATCGCCGAACTCGTTGGGCTCCGCGCCGTGTTCCTGATCTCGGGTCTGTTCGTGCTGACGCTGCTGCTCGCACGGACGGTCATCACCAGCGAGGCGCTCGCCGCGGCCGAGGCAGAGCCGGCCGCCTCAGCGGCCTGAGTCAGCGCTTCGCGCCGAGCGCGGCTGCCACCGCCGAACGCAGGAAAGCCTCCAGCCGAGCAAGGGCGGTTGGCGGCGGTGGTCGCGAGGGGGCGATGTCGGGCAGGAGGTCGACGACGTTCGCCACGTCCCAGTAGGGATCGTGGACGACGCCGGCCGCATCGGCGGCAGGCAGCGCGAACTCGGCAGCCTCCGCGCCCTCGGCGACGGCAAGATTCCAGCGCAGCTGGGCGAGGTCGGCTGCTGGCGGCCCGATGGCGCCGGTCGTCCAGTGGACGATGCCTGTCAGCCGGCCGCGCCGCCACAGCGTGTTGCCGAGGTGGAAGTCGCCGTGGATGAACGCCGGTTCCGACGCCGGTGCCGGCGCTCGCGCAATGTCGATCGCAGCACGCCACAGCGCCGGGTCGCCGGCCCACCCCGGCGCGTGCGTTGCAGCCGGGTCGTTCCAACGGCGGTGGCCCGGAATACCGGCCGTCCTCGCTGCCGGCGCCAGCGCGTGGACGTCGGCCAGCGCGGCGAGCAGCGACTGAAGGTCCGGCACGCCGCGTGGCGGGCTCCCGGGCAGGCGCTGCTGGACGATCGCCGGCACGTCGGCGTGTGCGGCAGTGGCGTCGGCCGCGAGAACCTGCGGGGCGTGGACATCGATCCCTTCCAGCAGGCGCAGCACGGCCAGCTCCCGCGCTGCGTCCATGTCGGGATCGAGCACCGCCTCGGCGGTGGGGACGAATCGGCGTAGAACCACGCGCCGCCCCTCGCCCGACGGCAGCTGCAGCGCGACCTCATGAACCGCTCTGGCCGTCGCCGTAACGAGCGGCCGCACGGCGCGGATTTGCGCACCCGGCGCGACGCGCTCTGCAACCCACGCCAGCGTGGCCGGCGGCGGGCGGCGACGAAGCAGCGCTAGCGTCTGTAGCGATGCCACTCCGGTGGAGGCGGCGGGTGCAGCTCGGCGCCGGCTGTTCGTCGCTCGCGAATCCGCTCGCCAACGTCCCGGCCCACCGCGCGCAGCCGACCGGCCACCCGGGCACCGGTCTGGGCACCGGCGGAAGCGAGCTCGCGGCCGAGGCGGAAGCCGGACCGGCCCATCCAGCGCACGATTGCGCCGGTCGCCCGGACGTCGGCGTCGAGATCGGCCTGGCTCAGCCCGACCGAGGCCAGCTGAGCGGCGCGAAACTCCGGCCGTAATCCGTCGAGCGCGATGCGGATGGCGGCCAGCGCAACGAGCAGGTCATCGAGTTGACCGGCGACCGGAATGATTCCCGGGACGAAGTCGATCGGCGAGATGACGTACGCCGCACCGGCCAGCACGGCCAGCCGGCGCGCACGCGACAGGCGCGGGTCGCGGGCGAGCGCCCACGCCAGCCGAGCGTACGCCGGCGTCCGGCGGATGAGGGCGCCGAACTCCTCACGCGGGAAGCCGGAGGGCGCCTGTTGCGCAGTCATGGCGCGAGAGTAGCCCCGTCACTGGCGCGGCGGCAGAACGGCCGGCGGCGCGCACGTTGCGCGCCGGATTCAGTCGCTCAGCGTGGCCAGAAAGCGAAACACGGGTACGGCCGAGGCGTAGCCGTCGGCAAGGACGTCGGGCAGCGTCGGCGACAGCACCTCACTGTCGGACAGTCGCCGGCCGAAGATGACGTCTTTCCAGCGGAACAGCTCGGCCAACGGATGGTCGATCGGGTAGCCGACCGGGACGCGCTTGAGCATCTCGTGCGTGTGCGCACCGCCGAAGGCGGCGACGAAGGCGGGATCCTCGAGCGCCGTCCGCACGCGCTCGGGCTCGTCGCGGACAGCCCGTCGGAAGGCCTCCAGGCGTGGCCGGGCAGGCATCCACATGCCGCCGCCGAAGTACATCTCGCCGGGCTGGAAGTTGAAGTAGCCGCCGTTGCCGTGGGGACGACCGCGGCCTCCGTCGTCAGCATCAGCAGCGCCGCCGGCGGCCGCGCCGTCCGCGCCTAGCCAGGGGAATGTCGCCGCCAGATTCGTCTTGTAGGGCAGCTTGTTGCGGCTGAAGCGCGCGTCGCGGTAGATGCGGAAGGGTGAGCGCTTGGGATCCGCCTGCAGCGGGATGCCACGCCCGGCGAACTGCTCGGCGAGGGCGACGCAGAGCGCCTCCATCGGTTGCCGCAGCAGGCGCTCGTAGTCGGCCTTGCGCGGCTGGAACCAGGCCCGCTCGTTGTTCTCGGCCAGCTCGACGAGGAACTGGATCGCGTCGCGCGAGAAGCCGCTGAACGGGGGCGCGTTCGAGCCCGCGGAGTCGTGTTCCCGCGTCGTGGTCGGAATCGCCATCGCCTGACGATAGCAGCCGGCGGCGACCCGTCAGCGGCGGGTAACGATCGCCTCGCCGGCGCGCGCACCGTCAAGCCGCCCGGACCCCGGTCGCAACGTTGCTGCGACGTTCGCGCGGCAGGACCGGGCCGCGGGCGTCGCACGCTCCGGCCGATGCTCGGGTCATGCGATACCGGCGCATCCGCTCGCGCTACGTCGGCGTGGGG
>JALYGJ010000066.1 GCA_030777155.1 Chloroflexota bacterium
GCAACGTGCTCCCGACTACCTGATCGCCGGGTTCCGGTCAGCCAGAGGATTGAGCGGCGATAGACCACCTGGGACGGCGTAGCAGCCGTCGCCCTTACCGGGCGTCCCGGCATCCGGGCCATGGTGAGCGGTCTCGAGGCCGTACCAGGCCGGCCCGATAGAGCTGCCGGCGATCGGCCCGTACTCCTCGCACGACTCGAAGGTGCCCGACGTGTTCTGGATGAATCGCGGATGGTTCTGGCCGTTGGCCAGCACCTGTCCATCGCCTCCGTGGGCGGGCTCGGCGAAGTGCTCGTGGGCGGAGACGGGCAATGCCGCCGCCAGGACAAGCGCCGCCGGCAGGGCCATGGCGACTACGGTCCGCGCCAGCTGGGGCAGGTGCGTGTGCTTCATCAGTTCCTCCCTTGCTGCTCGATCGCCGACACGACCACCGACTCGACCTCGGTGAACATCCGCAGGCCGCTGCTGCTCGCGGGGAAGATGGCGCGCGCCGCTTGATCGGCGAACGAAGAGCTGAACGACCAGCCCTCGAGCACGACCCCGACGGACGCTCCGTCACGCAGCAGCGCAACCCGGGTGACTCCGAGTCGCCCCAGGCTCTCGGCTGCCGATGGCCCCAGGACCGGTTCGCCAGCCTCGTCGTCGGCAACGAGCATCAGCATCCCCATCGGACCTCCTGTCGCGGCTGAGCGGTGGATGCGCCGAAACTAGGAGAGAGGGGTCCCCCCATCATCGGGAATATCCCGTACCAGCCGCGACGAGGCGACTACTCCGGCGAGCGCGGTCCGATTGGCGACCCCGAGCTTGGCGAGGGCGTTCGAGACATGCCGCTCCACGGTCTTGGGCGAGATAAGCAGCGAGTCGGCTATCTGGCGATTGCTCGCGCCGTGCGCGGCGAGGCGGGCGATCTCGGCCTCGCGCCTCGACAGCCGGGCCAACCCGGCCGCGGCTGACGAAGTGGAACCTGGCGCCGCTTCTCGGCGCCAGGTTCGGACGCCGAGCCGCCGCAGCCTCCGCGTCGCCAGCCGATGCTGGCTCGCAGCGCCGATCTGCTCGGCCAGTGCCGCCGCCTTCTGGAGCTCCTCGATGGCGCGGCGCCGGTCGAGCTCGGCGAGCACTTCGCCAAGATCGAGGCGAGCCCAGAGAACGTGGTCGATGCGGCCGATCGAGTCGGCGTGGTCGATGAGCGCCTCGAGCTGGTCGATCGCGCTGCGCTGATCGCCGCGTGCCGCTGCCAGCGATGCCTGTGCCCGCGTCCGCCACAGCGCCTGGATGGGATCGGCCTGCCGAACAGCCGCGCTTTCCCAGCCCGAAAAGTGGCTCGCCGCCTGCTCGGCATGTCCAAGGCGCGCCAGCAGCTCGGCCGAGACGATTGTCAGCTCGCTGCCACAGCGCGGACAGTTGACGGCGGCAAGGTCCGCCCAGGCGGCTGCGAGGGAACTCTCGACGCGAGCGGCCGAAGCGCGGCCCTCGAAGCGCGCCAGCCACTCGGCGATCGACTGGTGGATACCCATCCGGTAGTGAGGATCGCTCTCGTTCCGGGCATCTTCCTCGAGTGCCCGCAGGGCCGCACGTGGGTCGCCGAGCGACAGCTCCAGCGCATGCAGTACCTGCGCCGCGTACCCCCAGCTCGTCGCCTGCGCGCCGGCGCGCCTCTCGAGCTCGATGGTTTCGAGCAGGATTCGCCGTGCCTCGGCGAGCCGTCCCAGCATATGCAGCGACCGAGCCAGCCAGCGTCCGGATTGAGCCATCGGCGCGGGAAGGACGAGGCGGCGCGCTGCTTCCCATGCCTGGCGGAACCAGTGCTCGGCATCCCGGATCCGCCCCGACCACAGGCTATAGCGCCCGACCTCGGTCATTGCCGCGACATGCTCGTCATCCTCGCCGATGCTGCTGCCCACCGTCACGATCTGTCTCGTCAGTTCGAGGAGATCGGTGTGCCGATCCTGCTGCAGCGCGGCGTCGCTCGCTGCGCGCAGGGCCGCCAGGTAGGCTCTCCGCGCCGGGCGCGGCAGTGCGCTGAGCCCGCCCGACTTCTCCTCCAGCCGGCGTGCCGCGTCCAGGGCGCGGTCGGCAATCGCACCGCCCGCCGCTGTCCGATGCTCAAGCCACAGTTCGGTGAGGGCCTCGAGCGCATCGAGCTCGATCGCCATCGCGGCCGGCGGCGGCGCGGCCGCTCGCGCAGCCGCAAGATGGCCGCGTACCTCGTCGATGTAGCCAAGCGCGTGCGCGGCGCGGGCCGCCGCGAGCTCCGCCCGCTGGCGTGTGGCTGCGTCGGCGCTCGACGAGCTGACGCGCCGCCAGCGCTCGACCGACAGACGGGCCTCGCCATGCAGTAGCGCCAGTTCCCCCAGTCGCTCATCCAGCTCCAGCTGCTCGTCCCGGCCCGCCGGCAGTGCATCCGATATCTCGGCCAGCAACTTCAGTTCGGTGCGGCCAAGCAGCCGCCGCTGAGGCGACGAGACGAGCCGGAGCGCCAGGCGCTCACTCGGCAGTCCGGCGGCCTGGCGGTGCTCGAGCGCCTCGCGCAGGAGCTGAAGATCGCTGCCTGCGCGGCCCTCGAGCAACTCCGCCAGCGCCGAATGAAGGTGCTGTCGCGTGCCGCTGGGAATAGTTCGCAGGGCAGCCTCGCGGAGCAGATCGTGCGCCGTATGGAGCATGCCGCTGGTCTCGACCGCGAGGCCGCGTGCAACGAGCTCGCGCGCGGCCGGCACCAGCCGATCGACGGACCACGCCAGCAACTCGGCGAGCTCGGTGACGCGGAACGGCCGGCTCGCGACCGCGAGCGCTGCAAGCAGCGCGCCGGCGTCGCCGCTCAACATCTGTAATCGCTGGTCGATGATCGCTTCTCCCCCGAACTGGCGGGCAAGCGATTGCAGCCAGAAGGGCGAACCATGCGCGTGCCGCCACATCGCCGCCGCGTCGGCGGGCGAGATCGTCGGATCGAGTTGGCCAACCAGCAGCATGCCGTCCTCGAGCGGGAGCGGGCCGAGCTCGATCAGCAGGCGCTGAGACGGCCCGAGCGCGCTCGCCACTCCTTCGCGGAACGAAGCCGCGGCCGGCGAAGGTCGCGCCGCAGCGACCACCACGAACGGCACGCCGCCGCGCCCGGCGGCACGCAGCAGGTAGTGGACGAGCGCCAGCGACATGTCGTCGACCCATTGCAGGTCGTCCATGACGAGCAGAAGTGGGCCGGCCGAGGCAAGCGCCCGGTACGCGCCCTCGAAGATGGGCAAGGGGTCACGTGAGCGGGTGTCCTCGCCGAAGGCGAGCGCCCTCAGTTCAGGACCATGGCGCGGCGCCTTGCCGAGCTCGCGCAGAAGGTCGGCGGCGGCGGCGAGCGGCACAGCCTGCATCGGCTCGAAACCGGCAAGGCGAAGCTGCGCCACCCCGTGAGAGCGGGTCAGGAACTCGGCCAGGAGGCGGCTCTTGCCACTCCCCGGCGGCCCGCTGACGAGCGCGGCGGCTGCTCGTCCGCGGCGCGCGTGGCGGGACAAGGCGGCAAGCCCCTCCAGCTCTGCTCGCCGGCCGACGAACGGCCCCTCCATCAGGACGCCCCCCGCACATCGATATCAAACGGTGCCCCTGTACTCGGCGCGGGGCGCCGAGTAACGCAGGAACGATGCAAGAGCGTCGTCGTCGGCGTCAAGGTAGAGTTCTCTGAACGGCTGTTCTAAAATGCCCTCGTGCGTCCCGAGTACCGCGAAGAACCGTGCAAGAACGCGCTGAACCGAGTAAAGGGGATGCCCTTCAAGTGGTCGCTCAACCCATACATGGGCTGCGCGCACCAGTGCACGTTCTGCTACGTGCGCGCCTTCGAGCGGCGCGCCGACCGGCCGTCTGGCGAGCGTTACGGCACGTCGATTCGGGTCAAGACGAACATCGCCGAGGTGCTTGGCCGCGAGCTGGCGCGCAAGTCATGGCGCGGCGACCTGGTCGCAGTGGGTGCCGCGACGGACCCGTATCAGCCGGCCGAAGGGCACTACCGGCTGACGCGCGCCTGCCTTGCCGTGATGGCCGACGCCGCAAACCCGTTCAGCCTGGTCACGCGTGGCCCGATGATCGTGCGCGACCTGGACGTGCTGCAGGCCGCCGCGGCGCGCGCCGAGGTGTCGGTCAACTTCTCGATCCCCACGCTCGACGAAAGGATCTGGCGCACGACCGAGCCGAATACCGCGCACCCCCGCCAGCGCCTGCGTGCGCTGAAACGGCTCGCCGATGGCGGCATCAAGGCAGGTGTCGGCATGGCGCCGATGCTCCCCGGCCTATCCGACGATCCCGCGCTGATGGCCGACGTCGTCAAGGCTGCCCGCGACGCCGGCGCCACCCACCTGTGGGCCAACGTGCTCTACCTGCGGCCCGGGACGCGCGAGCACTTCCTCGATCACCTGGCGCGCGATTGGCCCGAGCTGCTGCCCGAGTACGAGCGGCTCTACGCCGGGCGCGCATATCTTCCCGATGCCGAGACGCGACCAATCCGCAAACGGGCGGGCGAGCTGGCGCGGCAGTTCGAGATCGGCGATCGCCGTCCGCCCCTGCCTATCGCATCGACGGAAGCCGCGCCCGCTCCGCTGCCGTGGGTGGGCGCTCTGCCGGCAGCTGCGGCGAGTCATCAGCTCGCGCTGATCCTGGCCGAGGACGCCCGGGCGCGCCAGGCGGCCTGACCCGCACCCGGCCGAAGCGAGAGGAGTAGGGCTCCTCGCTTACGCGGCGCCTGCCCGCGACCGCCTGCCTCCGGCGTACGTGAGTGCCATGTCGGCGAGCGCGTCGATCAGCTGTTCGTCGTCGTTGAGCGAGCGCGTGCGGACGAAGCGCAGGCCGTGCGCCTCGGCCTGCGCGCGGGCGGCGACGTCGATGTCGTAGAGAACCTCCAGGTGGTCGGCCAGGAACTGCACGGGCGCGACCACCACGGCGCGCACACCGCGCCCGGCGAGCTGCGGCATCAGGTCGGCGAAGTCCGGCTTGAGCCACTCCGCCGGCTCGTGGCCGGCGCTCTGCCAGCAGAACGACCAGCTCTCATCGTCGAGCCCCGCTCGCCCGGCCACCTCCCTCGCGGTCTGCGCGAGCTGGGCGAGGTAGTCGGGCTCCTGGTCCGCCACACGGCGCGGCAGTGAGTGTGCGGTCAGCAGAACGTGGAGCGACTCGGCGTCCCGCGCGGGCAGCTTCGAGATCGACTCGACGATGCGGCCGGCGAGCGCGTCGAGGAACGCCGGCTGGGTGTGCCATGCCCCTGCCACCAACACCCCTGGCGCCCCCGGGCCAAGCCCGCGCCGCGCCTCTTCGAGTGCCCGGCCGTAGCCGCCCATCAGCAGCGGCGAGAACTGGGGCGACATCACTATGCCCAGCACGTCGCGAACGCCAGCCGCGGCCAGCTCGCTTAGCGCGTCGGCGATCGATGGCCCGGAGAAGCGCATGCCCGCCCGAACGAGCGCGCCGCCGGCCAGGCGGCGTTCGAGCGTACGCGCCTGAGCGAGCGTGATCTGGATCAACGGTGACCCGCCGATGCTCTCGTAGCGGCGGCGCATCTCATCGACCAGCTCTCGCGACACCTCGCGCCCGCCGCGTACGGCGGTGATGTAGCGCTCGACGTCGTCGAGCGAGGCGGGCGAGCCGTACGTCATCAGCAGCACGCCGAAGCGGTCACCGGCGGCCGCCGACCGGTGGGCCGCGGTGCTCAGCGCGCGGTCTCCGCATGCACCAGCTCGACCAGCCGGCGCAGCAGGGCCGGGTCGGTCTCGGGCAGCACGCCGTGGCCAAGGTTGAAGATGTGCCCGGGCCGGCCGGCGGCCCGGCGCAGGACGTCGCGTGCGCCATCGGCGGTCGCATCCCAGCCGGCGAGCAGGCGTACCGCGTCGAGATTGCCCTGGACGCCGCGCTCGAAGCCGACGCGCTGCCACGCGACGTCGAGCGACTGCCGGGCGTCGACGCCGATGACGTCGCCGCCGGCGCCTGCCATCAGCTCGAGCAGCGCCGCCGTGCCTGTTCCGAAGTGGATCGTCGGCACGTCTGTCACGGCGTCGAAGATCTGTCGAACATGCGGCTCGACGTAGCGCTCGTAGTCGGCCGGCGAGAGCGCGCCGGCCCACGAGTCGAACAGTTGGACGAGCTGGGCACCGGCGGCGACCTGCGCGCGAAGGTAACGCACGACGGTTTCGGTCAGCTTGTCGAGCAGTCCGTACCACGCATCGGGCTGGGCATACATGAACGCCTTCGCGCGCGCGTACTCACGCGATGGGCGTCCCTCGATGAGATAGCAGGCCAGCGTGAACGGGGCACCGGAGAAGCCGATCACGGCCCGGTCGCCGTCAAGCTCGCGGCGCACCAGGCGGATGGCGTCGGCGACGAAGGCGACCTCGTCGGCCGGCTCGAACAGCCGGAGGCGCTGGACGTCGGCCGCCGAGCGGACCGGGTTGTGGATGATCGGCCCGACGTCGGGCTCGATCTCCAGGTCGACGCTCATCGGTTCGAGGGGGAGCATGATGTCGGCGAACATCACCGCGGCGTCGACGCCGAAGGCCTCGATCGGCATCAGCGTCACCTGCGCGCACAGCTCGGGCGTCTTGGCAAGCGTCAGGATGTCGTAGCGCTCGCGCAGCGCGCGGTAGTCAGCGAGGCAGCGCCCCGCCTGGCGCATGAACCAGACCGGCGTCATGTCGACCGGTTGCCGGCGCGCTGCGGCGAGCATGCGCTGGGCGCCGGTCATCGGCGCGACGCCCACGCTCACCGGGCGGCCTCGGCGAAGGCCTCGCGCGCGGCACGCTGAGTGTGCTCGAGGTGCAAGTGGGTGTGCGCCTTCGACACGAACCACGCCTCCTGCTGGGAGGGCGGCAGCATCACTCCCCGTTCCAGCATCGCGTGGAAGAAGCGCGCGAAACGGGCGTCGTCGTCGAAGAAGACGGTCAGCATCGACGCGATCCGCGTGATGCGAACGCGCCCGCCCGCCTGGCTCGCCGCCTCGGCGAGTGCCTGCTCCAAGCGCGAGCTGAGCGCATCGAGTCGCCGGTACACGTCGCCCGACAGCTCGCGCAGCGTGGCCAGCCCGGCGGCCATGGCGATCGGGTTCCCCGACAGCGTGCCGGCCTGGTAGACAGGGCCGTCGGGGGCGACCAGCGCCATCACATCCGCTCGACCGCCGTACGCTCCGACCGGCAGTCCGCCGCCGATGATCTTGCCCAGCACCGTCAGGTCGGGCGTGATGTCGTAGCGCCCCTGTGCCCCGCCGCGCCCGACGCGGAAGCCGGTGATGACCTCGTCGAAGATCAACAGCACGCCGGACTGCGTCGTCAACCGGCGCAGGCCCTCGAGGTAGCCGTTGGCGGGCAGCACGACGCCCATGTTGGCCGCCACCGGCTCGACGACCAGCGCCGCCACCTGGTCGCCGTGCTCGTCCAGCAGGCGCTCGACCGCGGTCAGATCGTTATACGGGGAGACGAGGGTGTCGGCCGCGGCGGCCTGCGTCACGCCGGCCGAAGTTGGCTGGCCGATGCCGGCGGCGCCCGATCCGGCGCGCACGAGCAATCCGTCCGCGTGCCCGTGATAGCCGCCGGCCAGCTTGACGACCTTCGACCGACCGGTGAAGGCGCGCGCCACGCGCAGCGCGCTCATCGCCGCCTCCGTGCCCGAGCTGACGAAGCGTAGCCGCTCGATGGACGGCATGGCCCGCACGATCTCCTCGCCCAGCTCGACTTCCACCGGGTTCGGCGCGCCGAAGCTCGTGCCCCGTCCGGCGGCCTCCCGGATCGCCGCCACGACCGAAGGATGGGCATGGCCGAGGATCAGCGGTCCCCATGAGCCGATGTAGTCGATGTACTCGTTGCCGTCGACGTCCCACAGCAGCGGACCGGCCGCGCGGTCGATGACGCGCGGCGTCCCGCCGACGGCGCGGAACGCGCGCACCGGGGAGTTGACGCCGCCCGGGAAGAGCTGGGCGGCGCGGGCCATCAGCTCCTCGGAGCGGGTGCTGGGAGCCGCATCGATAGCGCGCGTCATCGGTCGGTCCCTCCGAGCATGGCGACGATCTCGCCGAGCGGACGGTGGATGCCGGTGATGATCGGCGTATCGCGGACGGTCGCGCGCCGGCTCTCGGTCTCGCGCAGCTCGCGAACGAGGTCCTGGAAGGCGACGAGGTCATCGGTCTCGTAGGCGACGATGAACTCCTGGTCGTCGAGGCCGAACGAGTAGGCCAGCAGCTGGCGGACCTGCGGATAGCGGTGGCCGACGCGCATGTGCCCGGCCATCACCTGCTGCCGCTCCTCGGCCGGCGTGAGGTACCAGTCGGTCGACTTGACGAACGGATAGACGACCAGGTAGCGCGAGCGCTCGCCCTCGAACAGGCTCTGTTCCTGCCGTGTCGGCCGCTTGACGTACTGGCTCGGCCTGGTCAGGCCGACCATCGAGATGGCAGTGGTCAGCCAGCGACCGACGCCGGCCGCCAGCAGCTCGGCCGCCGTTTCCTGGACCTCCTCGAGGCGCGCGGCCATCCGCCACAGCAGCAGCTCGCCCTCGGCGCGTAGCCCGACCGTCGAGTACGTGTGCTGCAGCAGGCGCCCCTCGGCCCGCGTCGCGGCCGCGCAGAACGAGTCGGCGTCGCGCCGGCGCTTGTCAGCCGACAGCCGCCGCCAGCCTGGGTCGAGACGGAGCAGCCAGGCTTGGACGTAGCGCTCCTCGCCAGAGCCCTCGCCCGAGCGCGTGCCCGCGCCCGTCCTTGCCGGCGGCGCGCTCACGCGCCCAGCTCCTCGC
>JALYGJ010000067.1 GCA_030777155.1 Chloroflexota bacterium
GGTCGATGCCGACAACGCGAGCGAGGTCGGCGCGTGGCTCGCCGCACAGCCCGAGCTGCCCATCGGGTTGGCGCTCGATGACCCCCGGCCGCGCCGCGGAACGTTACTCGGGCTCGCCGTGGCAGGCGCCGACGGGCGCGTGGCGACCGCCGACCAGCAAGGCGCGCCGCGGCTGGCAGCGATGGTGCTCGACGCCGGCCGACCGCTCGTCGGCCACGAGATCAAGCAGCTCCTGGTGTCGGAGCTGACCCGGCGGGACCCGCACGCCGAGCACAGCGCGACGGAAGCGTCGGCCGCCGCTCTGCCGCGGCCCGTCTTCGACACGCAGATCTGTGCGTACATCCTCAACGCGGCACTGCGCAGCCAGAGCCTGGCCGACATCACCGCCGAGCGGCTGGCGCTCGAGCTGCCCAAGGCCGGCGAGCTGCGCGGCGCCGAGCATGCCGCTGTCCAGGCCTTGGCTGTCGCCGCCACCCGCGAGTCGCTTGCCGCCGATCTCGCCGAGCGGCCGGCGCTGCAGCGTCTCCTCGACCAGGTCGAGCTGCCGCTGATCGCGGTGCTCGCCGATATGGAGGCGACCGGCGTGGCGATCGACCGCCAGGCGCTGGCCGAGCTGTCGGCGGAGTTCAGCCGCGAGATCGGCCGCCTCGAGGAGGAGATCTTTGCCGCGGTCGGTCACCAGTTCACGCTCGGCTCGCCGAAGCAGCTCGAGCAGGTGCTCTTCTACGAGCTGAACCTGCCCCGCGGGCGGCGCACCAAGACCGGCTACTCGACCGACGCATCGGTGCTCGAGGACCTTCGCGCGGCGCACCCGATGATCCCGCTGCTGCTCGATTGGCGGCTCTATACGAAGCTGAAGAGCACCTACGTCGATGCCCTGCCCGCGCTGCTCGACCCGATCACCGGCCGCCTGCACACGACGTTCCAGCAGGCGGTCGCGTCGACCGGGCGGCTGTCGTCGACCGACCCCAATCTGCAGAACATCCCCATCCGAACCGAGCTCGGCCGGCGTATCCGGCGCGCCTTCGTCGCCGGCAATCCGGCCAAGACCCTGCTCGCCGCCGACTACAGCCAGATCGAGCTGCGCATCCTCGCCCACGTCAGTGGCGACGTGCACCTGCGCGAGGCGTTCGCGGCGCGCACGGACATCCACCGCCAGACCGCCGCCCGGGTGCTGGGCAAGGATCCGGCCGACGTCACGCCGGACGAACGGTCGATGGCAAAGATGGTCAACTTCGGGCTGGCCTATGGGATGAGCGACTGGGGCCTGGCATCGCGGGCGGGCATCGCGCGCGAGCAGGCGCGCGAGTTCATCGACTCGTACTTCGCCGCCTACTCCGGCATCGCCTACTACATGATCCACGTCAAGGAGCTGGCGAAGCAGCAGGGGTACGTCGAGACGCTGTTCGGCCGGCGGCGCTGGATCCCCGAGCTGGAGGCGCGCAACTCCGCGCTCCGCGGTGCGGGCGAGCGGATGGCGATCAACATGCCCATCCAGGGGACCGCCGCCGACATCATGAAGCTGGCCATGATCCGCCTCCACGAGCGGCTGCGCGGGCTCGGCTCAGGCGCGCGGATGCTGCTGTCGGTCCACGACGAGGTGCTGCTCGAGGTCCCACGCGCAGAGCTGACAGACCTGGCGCCGCAGGTGCGTGAGGTGATGGAGGATGCGCTCGAGCTCGACGTGCCGCTCGACGTGGATCTCAAAACCGGCGACGACTGGGAGTCGATGACGCCCATTCCGCGTGCGTGAGGCGGTCGATGCCTGAGCTGCCCGAGGTCGAGACGATCGCACGCGAGCTGGCGCCGCTGGTCGTCGGCGCGCGCATCCGCGACGTCTGGTTCGACTGGCCCAACCAGATCAAGCACCCGCCCGCCGACGAGTTCGCCGCCGCCGTCCGCGACCGCCAGATCCGCCGCGTCGAACGCCGCGCGAAGTGGCTCGTCCTCGACCTGTCGGGCGAGGCCGTCCTGGCAATCCAGGTCAAGATGACCGGCCAGCTGTTCGTGGTCGCCTCGGACGCGCCGCGCGACAAGCATGTGCATGCGATCTTCAGCCTCGACGACGGTCGCGAGCTGCGTCTGCGCGACACACGTAAGTTCGGCCGGCTGGGGCTCTACCGGCGCAGCGAAACGGGGACCATCCTGGGCGCCGAAGAGGGGCGCGAGCTGTTCGGCAAGTTCGGGCCCGAGCCGCTCGAGGCCAGCTTCAGCGCCGCCGAGTTCCGGCGCCGGCTGACTGCGCGCCGCGGTCGGCTGAAGACACTGCTGATGGACCAGTCCTTTCTCGCCGGCGTCGGCAACATCTACGCCGACGAGGCACTCTGGCGCGCCCGACTCCACCCGCTGCGCAGCGCGGCCGGGATCAATGCCGAGCAGGCACGCCGACTGTACCGGGCCGTGCGAGAAGTCCTGGCCGAGGCGATCGAGCGGCGCGGCTCATCGGTCGATGACTACCTGCCGCCGGAGGGGGCGGGTGAGATGCAGAACTTCCTCAACGTCTACGGGCGCAGCGGCAAGCCGTGCCCGCGCTGCGGCCGGCCGATCCGCCGAATCGTCCTCAACGCGCGCAGCACGCACTTCTGCTCGTGGTGCCAGCGCCTGCCGGCCGGCGAGCGAGTCCCGGCGGCTCGGCAACTGCTGCGTCAGGCGCGGGCCGCGGCTAGGGCTTGACCGTCAGCGCGGCCGACCACCAGCTCAGGTTGCCCTTGTTGTCGCGGGCGCGGACCCGGAAGCGGTAGGTCTTGCCAACGTAGAGCGTCAGCGACCGGCTGGTCGCGGTCGTCCAATCGCCAACCGTCTTCCAGAGGCCTGAACCGACCTTCCGCTGGAGCTTGAAGTCGCGCAGGCCGGCAGTCAGGACCGACAGTTGGATGTCGTAGCCCGACCACGAAACGGTCACCGAGCGCTTGCCGTCGCTGATCGAACCAAGCTTGGCCCCGTCCATCTTCCCCACCGGCGGGGTGCGGTCAGGACCCTTCAGCAGCAGCGCCGTCCAGTAGTACCAGCCGTCGGCTGAGCGCGCGACGCCGATGGCGATGTAGTTGAAGTCGGTGTCGGTCAGCAGCGACCAGTGGGGTGCCGAGTTGCGCCAGCCGCGGAAGGCGACGTCGGTCGATACCGTCAGGTCGTCGTAGGTGTTGCGGTGGATCGCCTCACCCCAGCGATACCAGACGATGCCGTTGGCGGCCAGCATGTCGGCGATTACGCCGCTCGGCGGGTGGGCGAAGACGCCGGTCAGCGCCATGTCGTCCGACCGCGCCTGCGCGATGTCGGCGAGTCGGGCGTCCCAGCGCAGCGCGACTCGGCCCATCTCCTGCCGGGCGCCGTTGATCAGCGACAGCATCCGGGCCTCGGCGGTCGTCGGGTGCTGGACGGCTTGAACAGGCGCTGGAGCGAGCGTGACGGCAAGCGCCAACGCGATGACGGCCGGCAGCAGCCGGCAGACGGCGAAGTGCATCGGTCTTTCCCCTCTGGATGCCGTGCCGAGCGGCACGCGCCCACTGGACATGGCCCGATGCTCGTCCCGTGGTAGCGTCGGCGCCATGGCTCGATTGGGGGATACGCACTAGCCAATGGCGATCCTGCGCCTCGACGGCGTGCGCCGCGAGATCGGCGACATGGTCATCCTCGACGGGATATCGGCGGCGGTGGCGCACGGCGAGCGCATCGGCCTGGTCGGGGCGAACGGCTCAGGCAAGACGACGCTGCTGCGCCTGGCCGCCGGCCGCGACGAACCGGACGCCGGCAACGTGCTGTGCAGCCGCGGGTTGACCGTCGCGCTGCTCGCCCAGGAATCGAATCTCGACGCCGACTTCGCAGCTGCGCCCACCCTGCGCGCGGCTGTCCGGGCCGGCGCGCGGGCCCTCGAAGAGATGGAGGTCCGACTGTCGGCGCTCGAGGCACGCGGTGCTGAGGGGGTGCAGTCCGACGAGTATGTTCGCCTGCGCGACGCCTTCGAGGCGGCCGGCGGCTACTCACTCGATCTGCGCGTCGAGGCCGCGCTGTCGGGTCTGGGCTTCGCTCCCGCCGAGTGGCAGCGACCGCCGACCGAGCTGTCGGGCGGTGAGCAGACCCGCGCCGCTCTGGCCCGGCTTCTCGTCGCCGGGCCGGATCTGCTGCTCCTCGACGAGCCCACCAACCACCTCGACGTCTCGGCCATCGAGTGGCTCGAAACGACGCTTGTCGAGCGGCGCGGGGCGCTCGTCGTCGCCTCGCACGACCGCGCCTTCCTCGACGCCGTAGTTCAGCGCATCTGGGAGCTGCGCGACCGGCGGCTGACGGCGTTCCGCGGCAACTACAGCGCCTACCTCGTCCAGCGCGAGGAGCGCGATGCCCGCGCGCGGCGTGAATGCGACGCGCAGGCCATCGCCGTCGAGCGCGAGCGCGAGCTGGTCCAGCGTTATCGCAGCCAGCGCAAATACACCAAGATGCACGAGCATGAGCGGCGCCTCGAGGCGCTCGAGGGTCGAAGAGTGGAAGCGCCGCGCGCGTCACGCCGCCTGGCCCTGGTCAGCCGCGGCGTCGCGGGCGAGTTGCCGGCTCGCTCGGGCGACGTCGCAGTCTCGCTCGAGGAACTGCTCGTCGGTTTCCCCGGCCGCCCGGTGCTGCGTGTCGAACGACTCGACGCGATGCGCGGCGAGCGCATCGGCATCGTCGGCCCCAACGGCGCGGGCAAGACGACGCTGCTGCGCACGATCGCCGGCGAGCTGTCCGCGCTCGAGGGCTTCGTTCGGCTCGGCGCCAACGTCGTGCCGCGCTACCTGGCCCAGGTCCGGCGCGCGGTGCCGGCGGGCACGACCGTCCTCGACGCGCTCAGCATGGCAAGCGGCCTCGACACGGGGGCCGCTCGTTCGCACCTCGCCCGCTTCCTGTTCCGTGGCGACGACGTCCACAAGCCGGTCGCGCAGCTATCGGGCGGCGAGCGGTCGCGGCTCGAGCTCGCGATCATCGGCGTGACGGCCGGCAACCTCCTGCTGCTCGACGAGCCGACGAACCACCTCGACATCCCCGCGCGCGAGGCGTTGGAGAGCTTCCTGCGCGACACCCCGGCGACGGTGATCCTGATTTCGCACGACAGGCGGCTGCTCGGAGCCGTGTGCGGCCAGCTGTGGGTCGTCGCGCCGTCGGCGGCCGAGCGGCTGGCGCGCGTCGCCCCCTTCTTGGGCGG
>JALYGJ010000068.1 GCA_030777155.1 Chloroflexota bacterium
GCGCTGGCCCCGCCGTCCCCGCCGGCCGCCGGTGTATCGGCGGCGACGTCGTCCACGCCGACCGTCGCGCCGACCTCCTCCGGCCCCGGCGCGGGACTGCCAGCGGCTCCAGTGCTCGACCCACCACCGCCCGCGACGGCCGATGGCACGATCACGCTGACCGGCCGGCTGCGCGAGCCCTTACCGGCCGCCGGATCGCATCAACTGCGCGTCTACGTCAACGACCGACTGCGTCGCCAGGTGCGCATCGGGCGTCGCGAAACCGAGTTCAGGGTGCGCGACGTGCCGCTCGCTCGCGGGACGAACACGATCACCGCTGTCGTCCGCGGCCGGTGGGGCACGACCCTGCACTCGGCGCCGGTGGTCGTCGAGCGCGACGATGCGCCTCCCTCGATCAGCCAGCTTGAGCCGTCCGACGGGACCGCTGTCTACGCGGGCGCCGGCGAGCCCGCGGTCCTCGTCGCCGGCTTGACCGAGCCGGCGGCGAGAGTTGGCGTCCACAACACCACCGCGGGAGCGGTCAGCAGCATCGTTGCCGGCAGTGACGGCCGGTTCGCCGTCAGTGTGCGCCTTGCCCTCGGCCTGAATGAGATCGTCGTCAGCAGCGTTGACCGGGCGGGCAACAGCAGTCAGGCGACGATCGCGGTCGAACTCCGCCCGAGCGCCGCGGGCGTGGCGCTGCAGCTCTCGCGCGACAGCTTCGAAGTGTCAAGGCTGCCTGCCATGCTGACCGTCCTCGCGCGCGTGACCGGCGATGACGGGACGCCCATCGACGGCGCGGAGGTCGTCTTCAGCATCTCCGCACCGGGCCAGATGACGGCGACCTACACCACGACGACCCGTTTTGGAACGGCCGGCTGGCACGGCTTCCAACTGCCGCGCGAGGGCGCGGTGCGCGGGCGTGGCCTGGTCACGGTGCTGGCTACCCTGCCCAGCGGTGAGACGCTGCGCAACAGCGCGCCGTTCACCTTCCGCTGATCGGCGGCCGCCCTCCCTCGACAAGCCCCGGCGGCGCCGCGCTCGATCCGAGCGTGCCGGCCGGCGAGCTGAAGAGCCCCTCGCCGGCGCCCTCGCCGGCGGCCATCCAGCATGGCCGCTGCTCGCTGCCGTTGAGTGGCTCACGCCGGCGGTCGAGCGCGCAGTAGCCGACGCCGCCGACGACGGAGCGGCGGAAGCGGACGCATGTCGCACAGCTCATCGCCGAGCGGTCGCACACGAAACAGCGGGGACCCTCTACCTGGACCGTCCGGCAGTGCGGGCAGCGCCAGGTCGCCATGGAGCAGTAGTCTACGGCGCCGGCTGGCAGTCCTCAGCGGGTCCGCGCACGAACAGGTGCACGAGCGTCCCCGGCGCAACGGATTCGCCGGCCTTCGGATACTGCGCCTGCACGAAACCGTCCTCGGCGTGCTCGGGCGGCCACACCTCGCCTACTGCCAGGCCGGCGTTCACGATCTGCACCTTCGCCTCACTGACGGGGCCACAAGTCGCGTAGTTACCCACGATCACCGGCGTCGGGGTCGGCTCGGGCGTTGGCGACGGGGTGGGTGAGGGCGAGGGCGTCGGCGTCGGAGACGGCGACGGCGTGGGGGAGGGCGACGGCGAGGGCGTCGGCTCAACCGTCTCGGTCGGCGTCGGAACCGCCGTTTCGGTCGGCGTGGGCGTGGGCGTCGGCGTCGGCGTCGGCGTCGGCGACGGGGTCGGCGGTGGCCCGAGCGACATGGTGTAGTTGACGACCGTGCCGCGACGGACCTCAATGCCCACGCTCGGGTTGGTGCTGACGACAAGCGTCGCCGGAACGGTCGGATCGTACGCCTCGGAGCGCGCGCCCGGCGTCAGCCCGGCGGCGAGCAAGAGCTGGAAGAGCTCGGCCTCGGTGCGCATGTGAACGTCGGGTACCGCCACCGTGTCGGTCTGCGTCGCGACGATGACTGACACGACCGTACCCAACGCGACGCGGTCGCCGCCCGGCCGATCCTGTTCGAGGATCTGGTTCTCGGGCAGGTCGGCCACCTGGCGATAGCCGCCGATGGTCAGTACGAGCCCGTGCTCCTGCGCCTGGACGCGCGCCTCGGCGTACTGCTGGCCGACGAAGTTGGGCACCTCGACGAGGGCCGGGGTCGGCGACGCGCCCGGCGACGTTGGGCCGTTCGAGAGCATCAGGAACACCAGCAAGCCGCCGGCGAGCAGGACAAGCAGGCCCAGGATGGCAGCCACCCAGACCCACGGTCCGCCGCCACCCGCTTCCTCCTCTTCCTCGTGGTGGCCGCGCGCCATCGGCGGGCGCGCCGCTGCCCGCCGGCCGGCGACCGTGCCATAGGACGGATCGGGTCCGGGCGGCAGATGAGCCGCCGTCGCTGCCCCGGTAGCGTGCCCGGCGCTGGCGAGCGCCATAGGCGCCGCCGGGTTGGCCACGAACCGGGCGAGAACGGCCGAGAGCTGACCGGCGGTCGGGCGATCGGCGGGCAGGCGGGCAAGCGCGCCGCGCACGATTTCATCGAGGGCGGGCGGGACGGCGCGGTTGATCGACGAGGGCAGTGGCGGGTCACCGGCCAGCCGGGCAACGGCGACGGCGCCGGCGGAGTCGCCCGTCCACGCGCGCCGGCCGGTGAGCATCTCGAACAGCACGAGGCCCAGCGAGTAGACGTCGGACGCCGTCGTCACGAGCTCGCCGCGCGCCTGCTCCGGGCTGAAGTAGTGGACGCTGCCCAGCGTCGTGCCGGGCAGCGTGATCTGTGCCTCGGAGAAGGCGCGCGCGATACCGAAGTCACCAACCTTCACGCGACCGGCGCGCGTGATCATGATGTTGGTCGTCTTGATGTCGCGATGGACGATGCCGCGGCCATGCGCCACGTCGAGTGCATCGGCGACCTGCTGAGCGATGCGCGCCGCGGCGACCGGCTCGAGGGCGCCGCGCTCGCGGAGGATCTCGGCCAGGTCGCCGCCCTCGACCAGCTCCATCACGATGTACGGGTCGCCGTCCTCCATCCCGTAGTCGTAGACGTTGACGACGTTGGGGTGATTCAGGGCAGCCGCCGACTGGGCCTCCTGGCGAAAGCGGCTGACGAAAGCGGCATCGCGCCCGTACTCGGCGCGCAGCACCTTGACCGCGACGTCGCGCCCGAGCTCGGTGTCGTGGGCGCGGAAGACGGTGGCCATGCCGCCCTCGCCGAGCAGTTCGACGAGCCGGTAGCGTCCGTTCAGAACCTGCCCGACGCTCGCCACTGGATCACGTCAGGTCGAGCGAGGCCAGGTAGCGTCGGAATTCGGGCGCCGTGTCGGGCCGCTCGAGCGCCAGCTCGACCGACGCCTGCAGCCAGCCCATGATCGTGCCCGCATCGTGGCGCTTGCCGTCGAAGGCGTAGGCGAAGACATCCTGGTCGCCCATCAGCGCCTCGATCGCGTCGGTCAACTGGATCTCGCCGCCGGCACCGCGCGGGGTCTGCTCGAGCTTCTCGAAGATGCGCGGCGTCAGCACGTAACGGCCGATGACCGCCAGGTTGCTCGGCGCGTGGCCTACTTCCGGCTTCTCGACCAGACCGCGCAGGCGGTGGAGCCGCGGGTCGTCGCCCGTACCGTCGGGCGCCGGATCGATGATCCCGTAGCGGCTGACCTCGTCAGGGGCGACCTCCATCACCGCGACGACCGACGAGTGTGTTCGCCGGTAGGCGTCGATGAGCTGCCCGATGCACGGCCGGTCGCCTATCACGACGTCGTCGGACAGGATGACCGCGAAGGGCTCGTGGCCGACGAGCTCCTTCGCCATCAGCACCGCGTGACCCAGGCCGAGCTGCTCCTTCTGGCGAACGTAGCTGACCTGCGCCATGTCACCGATCTGCCGTACGCGGCGCAGCATCTCAATGTCGCCCTTCGTCTCGAGCAGGTGCTCGAGCTCGTAGCTGTGGTCGAAGTGGTCCTCGATCGGCCGCTTCTGGCTGCTGGTCACGATGATGACCTGCTCGATCCCCGCCGCCACTGCCTCCTCGACGCCGTACTGGATGACCGGCTTGTCGACCAGCGGCAGCATCTCCTTGGGCTGCGCCTTCGTCGCCGGCAGGAAGCGCGTGCCCCAGCCGGCGGCGGGGAAGACTGCTTTTCGGACCCGCAAGTGAACCTCGGTCTGGGTGCAGAAGCTGGGACCGCCGGTGACGTGCGCGCGGCGGGTCGAGGCGCAGTATAGACCGCCCCTCGGGCAGTTCCGCAGGGAGGCCTTAGACAAGCCGCGCGTCGGCCTCCTCGGGCGCGGCGCCGGGCGATGCCTGCAGCATCACCACCGCCGCCAACACCGCGGCGCCGCCGACCAGCTGCAGCGGCACCGGCGTCTCGCCCAGCAGCAGCCCCGCCAGCGCGACCCCGACCAGCGGCTCGATCGTCATCAGGATCGCCGCCCGGCTCGGGCCGATGAGCCCAATGCCGGCAAGGAAGGCGGTCGTGGGTATCGCCGCCCCGGTGATGCCGCCGGCGAGGATCCACGGCCAGAGGCGCCCATCGACGACAGGCCGCACGAGCCCGGCGAGGTCGCCGGCCAGCACGATCAGCGCGACGCTGACCACCACCGCCGCGGCGACCACATAGGTGGCGACGTGCAGCGACGGCAGCGGCGCGAAGCCCCGACCCGCCACCAGGATGAATGCTGCCTGGCACACGGCCGCGAAGAGGGCGAGGCTCACGCCAAGCCCGTCGATCTCGAGCTCCCCGGCGACGAGCGACGGCGCCAGCACGACCAGCAGCAGGCCGGCCGACGACAGCAACAGCGCGGTCACCTTCGCCCGGTCGAGCCGCTCGCCGTAGAGCGGGACAGCGGCAAGCGTGACGATCGCCGGGAAAGTGTAGAAGCAGATCAGAGCGACCGCGATCGTCGTGCGCAGAAACGCGGCGAAGATGGCGATGTTGAGCACCGCTCCGGCCAGGCACGCGGCCCCGAGCAGCAGCGCCTGGCGCCGAGACAGCAGGCGCAGGCTGGGCAGCCGTGGATGGCGCCGTCCGCCGACGAGGACGCTGAAGGCGAGCAGGCTCACGGTGGCGAGGCCGGCGCGCCAGGCAACGAAGGGCAGCGCGCCCATGCCTCCCGCGTCGGCGCTGCGTGAGACGAAGCCGAGCGTGCCGAAGAGCGCCGCGGCGCCGACCACCAGGGCGCTGCCCATGAGCAGCGGGCGGTTCATCGAACGATGCCGCTCAATCGCTGCCTGGCCGCAGCCCGGCCGTCATCGGCCGGTCCGGTCAGTCGGCCGATGAGCCGAGTGCGCCGGCCCGTTCGCCGCGCTCGCTGCGCAGGACGCGGCCGGTGAACGGGATGCGGATCTCGCGGAAGACCTCGACCGAGATCAGGAAGCCGATGAAGAGCAGCACGACGCCGACCAGCCGGCCCAGCTGCGAGAGGTCGGTCGAGCCGAAGCGGACGAGCGTGTCGGCGCTGCTCACGACAAGTGCCCCGGCGGCAATCAGCAGCGTCGCCGGCACCCGGCTGTGGATGCGGCCGTGAAGCAGCGCGCGCAGTGCGCCTGGCAGCGACGCCAGGAAGTTGACGACCAGCGCGATCGGCGCGATCAGCAGGTTGAACAGGAAGGCGTCACCGCCCTGATTCGGGTCGAGCGAATAGTGCAGCACGCGTCGCTTGGGCATGAAGACGTAGGCCGAGAAGAGCGCGCCGAGGATGAGGGCCAGCCCGCCGGTGACGTTCATGAAGGGGGTGAAGAGGCGCAGCGCCGGCGGGATGATCTCCGCTGTCGGCGCGCCCGTAGCCGGATCGACCGCGTAGCCAGGCGCGGGGAGCGGCACGGTCAGCACCAGCCACAGGCTAGCCAGCGTGCCGCCGACGACCGCCACTGCGGCGAGCGAAGGCCAGCGCTCGTTCTGGAAGTAGGTCTCGACGGCAACGCCGACGGCCAGGACCCCGGCAGCAATGAAGTACAGCCCGGGGAGTTCGCCGGCGCCGGCGTGCTCCGGGCGGCGGGCGGCGAGGAACGTGAACAGGCCGGCCAGGAAGAGACACAGCGCAACGGCGTACCCGAACCGCGTGCGATTGAGCAGGAAACAGGTGCCCAGCCCAAGCCAGCCGGCACTCCACACCGCCCCGGTCGTGTACCACGCTCGATACAGCGGCTCGTTCCAGCCGATTGCGGCGGCCAGCGCCTCACTACCGGCAGCGACCGCGAAGAAGAGCATGCCGGTCGCCCAGATGAGCTGGAACGCGTGCCGCCGGTCGCGCCACTGGTCGAAGAGCGCGATGGCGAAGACGAACGCGAGCACTGTCGTGAGGGCCGGGATCAGCACCGCCATTCAGCCGCTCGCACGCTCAGCAGGGATTCAGGCGGGCACGAACTCGTGCGCCTCCCGGTGCAGGCCGTCGCAGAGCCCCCAGCGCGGACGCTCGCCGGGCAGCGGTACCGGCCGCATGATCTCGCGGACATCCGAGCGGCGGCAGATCAGGTGGCCCCGCCGGCGGCACCAGGCGCGGAAGTGATCGGGCAGAGGATGGAACTCGTGCGGTCCCGGGTTGAGCGGGGCACCGACCGCCCAGCTCGGCGGAGCCTCGGGAGCGACGATGTCGAGCAGCGTCACGCGAAATGGTGTGCCGGCGACCGGCTCGCCGCAGCCCGCGCAGCGGATGGCGTCGTTCTCGTCGAAGAGCGTCGGGATCGGGATGCCATAGATCTCGCCGCCGCGAAACTTGCTCGTCATCGGGGGCGATTGTATCCGGCTGGTAGGGCGCGGCGGGTCGGCGCCAGTCGGTGCCTACACTCAGCGCGGCGGGCTGTCTCACCCGGCTCTGACTCGCGGCGATCATCGCCGCCAGGACGAGGACTCACCAGCGGAATGGTCTCGCTACACGCCGCCTGCTGCACGCGGCGGACCGGGCGGAGACCGCTGATCTCGAGCTGATCCACGACTTCCTGGCGATGATGCTCGCGGTCAGGCGGGCGAGCGTCACGGTAGTCGTCGGCGTCTTCGGGAAAGCCGGGCTCATCCGTGTCGGCCGCGGCCGGATCAGCCTGGGCGACAGGAGCGGGCTGGCCGAATTCGCCTGCGGCTGCTACCGGACGATCAAGGCAGCAGCCCCGCACTACGCGTAGTTGCCGCAGCGGCGGCGCGTCGATCGGTTAGCGTGACGTTGGCTTACTCGGCTCGAGTCGAATCGATCCAATGCCCCTCACGGTACGCATACCAGCGCTCGACGCCGTGCTCACGTATGCCGGCCACGACGCAGGCGTCGGGGAATTCGCGCTTCAAGAAGATCTCGAGCTCGCTTGGGCAGGCAGCACCGCTCGCCAGGCCACTTTCGGCCATCGTTCGAAAGTGGCCATCGTGGCGCGGGTTGGTGACCAAGCGCGTCATGTCCGTGCTCTCGGTCGGACGAAGCACGGGCGCACCGCGCGACGTGTTTGCAGACTGAACTGTCACGGTAACCCTATCCCGAATGTGTACGGTGCGTACGGTTGCGTGACTAGCTTTGCCGTCGCCGTGCTGGTTCACGCGTTGCAAATTGGACGACAGGCTTACATATCCATACCGTACGCTGGCGTACTGCTGGTCCCGGATCCCCGATGGTATACACCGCGCCATGTGACGGGCGACGGCCGAGTCTGCGGTTGCGTCCCCCTTTCGGACGCCCAGCGCACGGGGCGGAGGGGGGACGCGACGTACGCCGGTCGGCGCTGGGCCGGCCGGCGACACCCTCGGCCGGGTGTTGACGGCCCAGCGTGCGGCCGAGCGCCGGCTCGTCAACGTGACGCCGGGCACCGCCGAGTGGCTGGCTGCGCGCGACGAATTCGACCGGCTTCGGGAGCGATACGAGACCCTCTACGACGCCGCGAAAAGCCGAACGGTCGGCGCTCAGCCGTCTGGTCCGTGGGTCGGTTTCGATACGGGCGTGGTCTTCGGCGCGGAGGGACAGGGGCTGACCAGCACGACACTCCACGATGAGCGCGCCGGTCGGGCGCGCCGAGCAGATGCTGACCATCCGACCCCTGAGGTAGGCGCGCTACGCGCACCTTCCAACAGCCGACCCTATGCGAGCAACTCCCCCACGAGTTCGGCCACGACGGGCTGGGCGTCCGCCAGCTGATCCAGCTGCGCGGCGAGCGGCTGCGGGGCTGTCGCGCAGCTGCTTGGAGCGCTGCAACCGCTCGCCGGTCGAGGTCGTGTCTACGTGGTACCGGCCGCGGCCGCCGCCGTCGAGTTCTTTTGGGCGTGTCCGCATCGAGCTCTGATTCTGGTGCCCCCCAACGGGGCTTTGAGGGCTCAGCAGCCGGAGGCGCTGGCGTGGCACGCGCCCGCATAATCAGCCGATGGAGCGCTCGCAAGCCGCTCGGCTTGACACACGACTTCCACGCTACCCCGGCCCGCTGGCTTCCTATGACGCCGTGCTAATGGCCGGCGTCCGACCGCGGCCTCTGCGCGCCTCGCAGACAGTTTTTGATTGGCTAGACACCATGGCCTGGGACGGCGACTCGGTTGAGCGGCCGGGCGGTCGGGCCGCGCCGCTGCGCATTCGATCTACCGAAGTCGGCACATTACTCCTGAAACGTGCTCGCCGCGGGCGTACCTTCCGCGGCGAGGTCGCCGAGCGGATTCGGGCAGAGTTCGCGGCGAGCACACCGCTCGCCGACGATCGTTCGCTCGGGCCATTCGGCGACCTGAGTCGGGATGAGTGGAATCGCGAGTTACAGCGCTGGCGGCGAGTGTTCTGGCGGCGTGCGAGACCTTGGCTCGCGCTGTCTCGAGTCATGCACCGTTACCTGCGCTGGCGGCACCCGGACGACTTTCCGACGTAGCGTGAGTCGGGAGCCGCCACAAGGTCTGGCCTGGTACGCCGGCGCGTACCCCCTTTGCATCCAACCTACCGTTCCGTAGTCCTTTCGATCACTGACGTCCCCGTGTTCGCGACAGAGCGACTCCGGATGCGCGGTTGGCCGGAAGACGACGTGGAGTTGATGGCGACAATCCCCGCGGATCCGGAGGCGCGCGCTAGTTGGGGCCGGTCGACGCATCGAGGACGCGCGAGCGGATCGAGGCGTGGCCCGAGCACTGGCGCCGCCACGGCTTCGGGCTCTGGGCGGTCGAGGAGAAGGCGTCGGGTCGGATGATTGGGCGGCTCGGGCTGGTGCACCACGAGGATTGGGCGGCCTCGGAGCACGACGCCGAGGTCGGCTGGACTCGCGCGAGCTCTGCGTGGGGGCGTCGATACGCGACCGAAGGTGCCCAAGCAGCACTCGAGTTTGCTTGCCGAGTCGGACTGCGCCAGATCATCTCGATCACGCTCCCGACGAACGCGCGGTCGCAGCGGGTGATGCAGAAGCTGGGCCTGACTTACCGCGCCGAGGCGAACTGGCACGGCTTCGACCAGGTCTGGTACGCAACCCGCGTGCCGTAAGTGCCCCCAAGGGGGCTCAAGCACCCGCGTGCTGTCTGATGACGACGCACTGGGGTGGTACGTCGCGTGAGCAGAGCAGAGAGAAGCGCCCGGAGCTTGCGTCCAGGGCCCGCGGGTTTGCTCCAGGCGACCGATCTAGTCGGCGGTCCGCTCCTGCGTTGCCTCCGCCTTTGGCAGCGAACCGTCGGCGCTTCGGGTCGGCGCCGTCGGCGGTAGCGGCGGTCTCGGCCGACTCGCTACCGGAAGTCTCCGCCTCCCGCTCCGCACCCGCCTTGCGCTCGAGCGCCGCCTTGCAGCGCCGTGGTGTATTCGTTCCAGTGCGGCCGGCACATCGGGCAGGCCGTCCTTCTGGCTGGGCTGCTTGGGGAAGTCCGCGATCGACCCTCTAATGCATGGGTTGCGCAAGGGCACGTGAGGTGCGACGCTGGCGCTGCAGCACAGCAGCGGCATGCGGCGCGCTTGGCGCGGACGCAGGCTCGCCAGCGCTGACTCGAGCGTGACAAGGAGGAACACGGAATGGCCTCTATCGAGGATGCGATCCGTCAGGCGACCGACGCACTTAACCGCGGCGACGTCGAGCGGTTCCTGAGCTTCCATACGGACGACGTCGTCATTCACTTCCCGGGCAGGAGCCCGTTCGCCGGCGACCACCGCGGTCAAGACGCAGCTAGGGAGCTGATTCAAGGCCAGATACAGGCTGGCGGAAGGAGCGAGATTCACGACATCCTGGCCTCGGGCGAACACGCCGTGCTCCTCTCGCTCGTTCGTTTCACTCCGCCTGGCGGCGAGGTCATCGAGGATCGCCAGGTGATCGTCTTCCATCACCGGGACGGTAAATTCTCCGAGATCTGGGTCTATCCTGAGCACCAATATGAGCTCGACGAGATGATCGCGCGGGCACCCCGCTAGCGACGGGCAAGGCTGGCGACGCCACCTGCCCCAAGGCATCGCTCAAGGCACTCGCCGGCGCGTCGCGACGAGTTGTGCCGGATCGTCCTCGAGCGCGTCGTCATCACGACGGCAACGTTGAGCAAACGAGCGGGTGGCGGCTACCCGCTCGTCCTTCGAAAGACAGCGGGAGTGCCCCCAAGGGGATTCGAACCCCTGATCTCCACCTTGAAAGGGTGGCGTCCTAGGCCTCTAGACGATGGGGGCGCGGCGGATTCGAGTTTAGCAGCCGGTCAGGCGGAAGCAGCCAGCAGGCCCAGCACGAGCGCCGCCGCCAGGCTGCCCGCGGCGCCCAGCACGAGTACCCCGCCGATCAGGGCGACCAGGATCGCCCGACCAGCCTGGCCGTTCCTACCGGCGCGGACCGACGCCGCACCGACGGCCAGCCCGAGCAGCGCGGCCGAGATGCCGAGTACTGCCAGCGAGCTGACCGTAATGGGCAGCGAACGCGCCACGAACAGCCCGTAGAACGAGGCGGCGGCCGAGCCGATGACGGCGAGTGCCAGGAGGAACCGGGTCGGCGTGACGAGCCGGCCGCCCCGTTCGGCTGGCCGGTCGTCGGCGTACTCGTCGTCATCCTCGTAGGCGTTGGGCGGGTAGTAGCCCGGCCGGCGCGCGTAGGGGTGCGTGTAGTAGCGCGTGTCGTGCTCGTCGTTGCGCTGCCGCGACGTGCCGGCCTGGCGGCCGCGCGGCGACGGCGTACGGCGCTGGCGGGTACTCACCGCGGCAGGGTAGCAGCCGCCCTTCAGCGCACGATGAAGAGGGCGCCGGAACGCGGGCCGACGTCGATCGCGACCATGCCATCGCGTTTGTCCCGGATGACGGTCGAACCGGCAAGCAGCGGGTCGGCCGGGGTGATCTCCGAGCCGGGCAGCGGAAACGAGACGCTCGCCGCACTGGTGCCGGCATTGACCGCGACGATCGCCCTCGGCGCATCAGCCAGCTGGCGCGCATAGCAGACGACGTCGCCGGCTGCGGCAAGCACCCGGAAGTCGCCGCCACGCAGAGCGGCGTGTTCCCGCCGTGCGCGAATGGCCGCCCGGATGAACGTCCGCAGCTCGTGGTCCCACGCACCCTCCCGCCAAGGGAAGGCTCGTCGGCAGTCGGGATCGTGGCGCCCCTCCATGCCGGTCTCGTCGCCGTAGTAGATGCACGGCGCACCGGGCACGCTCATCTGGACGAGCGTGGCCAGACGGAGCGACGCCTTGTCACCGCCGGCGACGGTCAGGAAGCGGGCCGTGTCGTGGCTACCCAGGAGGTTGAGCTGAACGGCGGTCGCCGCCGGTCGGTAGGCGCGAGTCAGCAGATGCTCGAGCGCACCGGCGAAGGCAGGACCGTCGATCGGGCGCACGAAACGGCTGTACTCGTGCTGCGTTGCCACCACCTCCATGTCGAGCACGGGTGCCGCGACGAACGAAAGGATCGCCTCGGTCAGCGGGTAGTTCATCAGCGCGTCGAAGGTGTCGCCCGTCAACCACTCGGGCTTCTCGCGCCATATCTCGGCCACGATGTAGGCATCGGGGTTGATCGCGCGCACACGGCCGCGGAACTCGCGCCAGAACCCGGCATCAATCTCCTCGGGCACGTCGAGCCGCCAGCCGTCGATGCCGAAGCGCAGCCAGTACTCGGCTGCTTCCATGAGGTGCTCGCGCATCTGTGGGTTGTCCGTGTTGAGCTTGGGCAGTGCCGGCAGGTCCCACCAGGCGCGGTACCCGAGATGGCGCAGCGACATCTCGCCGGCGCGGTGCGCCTGCGCAGAGGCGGCCCTGTCGAGCTCGGCGCGCTCGGCATCGCTGGGGTAGGGGCGCAGCCAGCCGCCGGCCGCCAGGCGGTCGTGGTCGACGAAGAACCAGTCGGCGTAGGGCGAGCCGGCACCGTTCTCGACGACGTGGTGGAACGGCCAGAAGCCGCGGCCGCAATGGTTGAAGACGCCGTCAAGCACGACGCGCATCCCTCGTGCATGGCAGGCGTCGAGCAGCTCGCGCAGCGCCACGTCGCCGCCGAGCAGTGGATCGACCCGGTAGTAGTCGTACGTGTGGTAGCGGTGGTTCGACGCCGAGGCGAAGATCGGCGTCAGGTAGAGGGCGGTGATGCCGAGATCGCCGAGGTAGTCGAGGCGCTCGGCGGTGCCCAGCAGGTCTCCGCCCTTGTAGCCGTGGAACGTGGGCGGCGCATCCCACGGCTCGAGCGGACCCGGCTTGACCACGCGTTCGCTGGCCGCGAAGCGGTCCGGAAAGATCTGGTAGAAGACGGCGTCGCGCACCCAGCGCGGCGTATCGGTGGGTTCGATCAGCCCTTTACCCCGCCGATCGCCAGCCCGGACACGATGTACTTCTGCAGGAGCAGGTAGACGAGCGACACGGGCAACGCGAACAGGATCGCAAACGCTGAGAAGTGGCCCCATGGCGTCGTCGTCGCGTACTGGCCGACCATCGTGTTGAGCGCTATGGCCAGCGTGTAGTTCTCCACCCTGCCGGTGAGGAAACTGACCGAGAAGTAGTACTCGGTCCAGCCGGCAATGAAGCCCAGGAACGCCGTCACGGCGAGAGCAGGCACGGCGAGCGGCAGGATCACCATCCGGAAAGCTTGGTTGCGCGTCGCGCCGTCGACAGCCGCCGCCTCCTCCAGCTCCTTCGGGATGGTGTCCAGATACCCCTTCAGGTTCCAGATCGCGAAGGGCAGCAGGCCCGAGATGACGGCGAGGCTGACGCCGGCGAGTGATTGGCGCAGGTTGAATTGGCCGATGATGGGCAGGTCGAGTCGGATCTGGTTGAACTGGGCGAAGAGCGGGACGATCGTCACCACCGGCGGCAGCATCAGGACAGCCAGGATCGCCAGCATCAGCACCTGGCGGCCGCGAAACTGCAGCCGCGAGAAGGCATAGGCCGCGCTGACGCCAACGGCGATCGAGAAGAATGACGTCGAGGCGGCCAGGATCAGGCTGTTCTTGGCCAGGCCGAGGAAGTCGATCGGGTTGCTCGTGGGGCGCTCGATGACCTGTACAAAGGAGTCGAGCGAAGCGCCGGGCGGGATGAGGTTGAGGCCTTCAGGACGCGGCAGCCCGCGCGGGTCGAGCGCGAGGCTGAGCACCCACATGATCGGAAACAGGACGGTGAACGCGATGAAGACGCACATCGCCTGAAGGACCGCCTGCTTGCGTAGTGGCAGCCGCTTCTCCTCCTCGCCGCGGCGGCGTCGGAAGAACCAGCGATGGCGCTGGACGTGGTCGGGACGGACCGGCGCCGGGAGGGTCATGTGTCGTAGCTCGCCGTTGCCTTGGTCAGCCGATTGAAGAAGATGGTTATCGCCAGCAGGATGAAGAACATGAACACGCCGAATGCGGCCGCGATGCCGTAGAGGCGGTACTCGTAGACCAACCGGAACGCCTGAGTGACGAGCAGTTCCGTGCGCCCGAACGGCCCGCCGCCGCTCATGAAATAAGTCAGGTAGAAGAGGTTGAAGGTGACCACGAACCCGTAGATCGCGTACGGGATCATCGCCGGCCGCAGGAAGATGAGCGTGACGTTGCGGAACTTCTGCCACGGACCGGCCCCGTCCATCTCGGCCGCTTCATAGAGCTCGCGCGGAATGCTCTGCAACGCTCCGGTGGCGACCACGGAGTTGAGCGGCCAGCCAAGCCAGGTATTGGCCGCCAACAGAGCGAAGTAGGCGAGCGGAAGCGGCAGGAACGGGATGGGGTCCGCGACCTGGCGCAGCCAGTCGATCTGGAATGCCTCGGGCGGCACCTTGAACAGCGAGCCAACCAGGACGAGGAGCTCGTTAACGGCGCCGTTGTTGCGGTCGAACATGTTGCGCCAGACGGTCGCCACGATCAGCGGCGGGATGACGACGGGCAGGATGAACAGCGCCCGATAGATCCCCTTGAAGCGAAGCCCCTGCGTGTTGAGCAGGATCGCTATACCGACACCGACGATCACGTGGATCACGACGTTGGACAGAGCCCACCAGAGGTTGAAGGCGATGATGCGGAAGAAGTCGAAGTTCGGAATGCCGAGCCGGCCCTCGACGATCCGCTGGTAATTGGAGAGACCGACCCACTCTGCCGGAGGTCCACCGGGTTGGGTGTTGGGCAAGCCAAATTCGGTAAACGAGATATAGACCTGGAAGATGAGCGGATAGAAGGTGATCGCACCCATGAGGAGCAGCGCCGGCAGCAGGTAAAGAAACGCCGTCCGCGTGTCCAGCTTGGGCATCCGCAGCCGCCAGCGGCGGGCCAGCGGAGCGGCGGTGGTGACGGCTCGCATCGACTCGACTCTCCCTGGTGGGGCTAGCGGATGATCACCCCTCGAGCTGCGGAGCTCAAGTTAGCAAGGTCGCGATGACGTGGGGCTGGGAG
>JALYGJ010000069.1 GCA_030777155.1 Chloroflexota bacterium
CCCCCGGCTGCCGGCTCGCGCTCCTCGGCTACCGGTTCGCGCTCCTCGGCTGCTGCGGCAGCCGCGGGCCGGGCGGCCGGTGCCGGAGCGGGCGCGGCCTCGGCCGGCTTGGGCTGGTCGCTGCGAATATCTATTCGCCAACCGGTCAGCTTGGCGGCAAGCCGCGCGTTCTGGCCCTCGCGGCCGATGGCAAGCGAGAGCATGCGCTCGGGAACGGTGACGGTGGCGATGCGGTTGGTCTCGTCGATGTCGACGCCGACGACCTGCGCCGGGCTGAGCGCGTTGGCGACGAAGACGGCCGGGTCCTCGTGCCAGGGGATGACGTCGATCTTCTCGCCGCCCAGCTCCGCTACGACCGCCTGCACCCGCCCACCGCGCTGTCCGACCGTGGCCCCGACCGGATCGAGACCCTCCTGCCGCGACGCGACGGCAACCTTGCTGCGCGTGCCCGCCTCACGGGCGATGGCCTTGATCTCGACCGTCCCGGCATGGATCTCGGGGACCTCGAGCTCGAACAGCCGGCGCAGGAAGTTCTTGTGCGTTCGGCTGACGTAGATCAGCGGGCCCTTGGTCGTCCGGCGGACCTCGAGCACGTAGGCCTTGACATGCTGGCCGATGCGGTAGTGCTCGGTCGAGGACTGGTCGGTGGTGGGCAGGATCGCCTCAGCGCGGCCGACGTCGAGGATGACGCCGCGCGGCTCGACCCGGCTGACGGTGCCGGTGATGATCTCCGACTCACGCTGGGCGTACTGCCCGAAGACCTGCTCGCGCTCGACCTCGCGCAGCCGCTGCAGGACGAGCTGCTTGGCCGTCTGCGCATGGATGCGGCCGAACGAGCTGGCGTCGAGCTCCTCGAGCTCGACCAGGTCGCCAACCTTCGCGTCGGGCTTGTGGCGGCGCGCCTCCTCGAGCGTGAACTGGGTCAGCGGATCCTCGACCTCGTCGACCACCTGCATGGCACGGTAGGCGCGAATGCGGCCGGTGTCCGCATCGACGTCGACCCACACGTTCTCGTTGCCCGGCGAGACACGCCGGTAAGCCGACTGGATGGCCTCCGACACCGTGTGCACGAGCTGCTCGCGCGGGATGTTCTTCTCCGCGTTCAGTTGCAGGAGGGCGCCGATGAAGTCTCGGTTCATGTCACGCTCCTTCCTACGTCTGGCTGCCCCCCGCGGTCAAGTTGCTCCGGTCAGCGGCCTTTCTCATAAGAAAACGTGGGGGTCACCCACGTTCACAGGCGGCCGAAGAATGTGGCTGGAGTATACACGCCGAGCGCTTTCCCCTCAACCGCTGGCGACGAGCCGGGGAGGTTCGCTAGGCTGACGACGTGGGTACCGAGTTGGACGCCAAAGCGGTTGACTGGCTGCTCAAGTCTGACGAGCCCGGGATCCGCTTGCAGGCGCGGCGCGACGTCCTCGGCGAACCGGCGCACGACGACGCGGCGCAGGTACTCGAGGGACCGCGGATCAAAGCTCTGCTCGCTGGCCAACAGCCGGATGGCGGGTTTGGCGTTCACCCATACACCAAGTGGATCGGCGGCCATTGGCGGCTCGTCTCCCTGGTCGAGCTCGGCCTGCCGGCCGGCGAGCCACGCGCGCTGAGCGCCTACGAAACCGTCCTCGCCTGGCTGCTGAGCAAGCGGCACCGCGACAACGTGCCCTGCATCGACGGCCGCTACCGGCGCTGCGCCTCGCAGGAAGGCAACGCCCTCGCCGTCGGCGTCCGTCTCGGGCTGGCCGACGATGCGCGCGTCCAGCTGCTCGCCCAATCACTCATCGACTGGCAGTGGCCCGACGGCGGCTGGAACTGCGATCGGCGCCCACCGGCGAGGCACTCGTCGTTCAATGAGACGGTCACGCCACTGTGGGGCCTTGCCGAGTACGCCGGCGCGACCGGCGACGCCGGTGCCGCCGAGGCCGCACGCCGAACGTGCGAGCTGCTGCTCGAACACCGCGTGATGTGCTCCCACCGGACCGGCGAGCTGGGCAACCCGCTCTGGCTCGACATGCGCTACCCGCCGTACTGGCGCTACGACTTCCTGCAAGGGCTGCTGATGCTCAGTCGTGCCGGCGCACTGCCCGATTCACGCGCGGCCGACGCGCTCGTCCTCCTCCGCGAGCGACAGCAACACGACGGCCGCTGGCACCTCTCGGGCCGGCCGATGTGGAGCGCCGGCGGCCGTTCCGGCCGCGAGATTGTCGACTGGGGAAGGTCGGGTCCAAGCGAGATGTTGACGCTGAACGCGCTCCGCGTCTTGCCGGCTGCCGGTCAGTAGGCGCGGGCGAAGACGACACGGCGCTCGGACGGCCGGCCGTCGATCAGGCATGCTCCGGGGTCGAGCGGCGCGTCGAACGGGATGACGCGGATCGTTGCGCCGGTTTCGCTGTTGACCTGCGCCTCGCACGCCGCATCGCCGCACCAGTGAGCAAGCAGGAACCCGCCACGCTCGTCGAGCAGCGACTTGAACTCCTCGTAGCCGTCGGCGAGGTGCGTATTCTCGGCACGGAAGTCGAAGGCGCGCTGGAACAGCTGGGCCTGGTAGTCGGCGAGCAGTCCCGGCATCCGAGTGGCGACCGAGTCGAGGGCGAGAGTGTCCTTCACGCGGTCGACGCGCCGAACGAGCACAGCCTCGCCGGCCGCGACGTCGCGCGGCCCGACCTCCAGGCGAAAGGGCACGCCACGCAGCTCCCAGCGATTGAACTTGAAGCCGACCGTCTGCTCGCTCCAGTCGGTCCGCCAGCGCAGCGGCCCAGAAGCGGTCTCGACGCCGGCCAGCGAGCGCTCGAGGCGCTCGATCGCGCCGGCCACCGCCGCCCGCTCGTCGTGGCGCCGGAAGATCGGCACGATCACCAGCTGGATGGGCGCCACGTTCGGCGGCAGGACCAGCCCGGCGTCATCGCCATGGGTCATGATCGTCGCGCCGACCATTCGCGTAGAGAAGCCCCACGAGGTCCCGAAGGGCGCCTTGCGGATGTTGTCGCGGTCGAGGAACTCGATGCCCGCGGCGCTGGCGAAGTTCTGGCCGAGCATATGACTGGTCCCGGCCTGCAGCGCCTTGGTGTCACGCATCATCGCCTCGACGGAGTGGCTGTAGACGGCGCCCGGGAACTTCTCGTTCTCCGTCTTGCGCCCCTTGACGACAGGGATCGCCAGCCAGTCCTCGGCGACGGCACGATAGGCCTCCAGGCCGGTCGCGACTTCGTCGGCCGCCTCCTGCTCGGTGGCGTGGAAGGTGTGCGCCTCCTGCCACAGGAACTCCGCCGTGCGCAGGAAGAGCCGCGTGCGCAGCTCCCAGCGGACGACGTTGTTCCACAGGTTGAGCAGCAGGGGCAGGTCGCGGTAGGACTGGATCCAGTCCCTGACGACCTCGGCGATCAGCGCCTCGCTCGTCGGCCGGATGGCCAGCCACTCGTTGAGCTCCTCGCCGCCGGCATGGGTGACCCACGCGACCTGCGGCTTGAAGCCCTCGACGTGCTCGGCCTCCTTCTCGAGCAGCGAGCGCGGGACAAAGAGGGGGAAGTAGACGTTGGAGTGGCCGGTGCGCTTGATGTGCCGGTCGAGCTCGTCGCGCATCGATTCCCAGATCGCGTAGCCGTACGGCCGGATGACCATGCAGCCGCGCACGGGGGAGTAGTCGGCGAGCTCCGCCTTGAGGACGACGTCGTTGTACCAGGCCGGGAAGTCGTCCGACTGACGGGTAATCGACGTGACGAACTGCTGCTTGGCTTGCGCGGTCTCGCTGCGCACGGCTTCTCCGGGACGGTCTTCGGAATGCGGGCGCGTATCGTAGCGCACGGTGCGGGCTAACCGACGTCGGACATTCAGAAGTCCGAGAGGCTCCCAGCGGGGGCGACACACTCCTTCCGCAACGATCAAGCGCTAGACCGGCGTTGTTCGTCCGCCAAGAGCCGGTCACCGGCCTCAGTCGAGCGCCGTCTCAGGAGGCCGCTCGCGCCGCTTCTTCCGTCCCTCCGTAACGTCGCCCAGCGTACTCGTCCGGGATGCACCGCCACGCGCATCTCTTCCATCGGCAGCGGCAGGTCCGCTCACGCCTTCACGCCTGCTGCGCGGTCGCCTTCCCGGGTAGCCGGCGTCGGCGCCGGGCAACGTGGACGATCAGACCGACGACGACAGCGGCCAGGCCAACCACGATGGTCGGCGGCGTCAGCATCAGCAGAGCGATCGCCGCCAGCGCGAAGATCCCCCGTTCGAACCAGCCCGCGGGTCCCCTGATCCACCCGCCGGTCACGACGGCGAGGGCCATCACCGCCACGACGGCAACGGGCACCGCCAAGAGGATGTCGCCAATGTCGGCGCGCGTCAGCAGGATGCCCTCACCCGCCGGCGCAAGGACGAACACGAATGGCACCAGGAAGGCGGGCAGCGTGTAGCGCCAGGTCAGCCACATCGTCCGGATCGGCTTGCCGCCGGTGATGGCTGAGGCAGCGAAGGGTGCCAGAGCCGTGGGCGGCGAGACCTCCGACAGGACCGCGTAGTAGAAGACGAACATCGCCGCCGCGTAATCAGGAACGCCGAGGTCGACGAAGGCCGGCCCGATGATCACCCAGGCGATGATGAAGGAGGCGGTGATCGGCACGGCGAGCCCGAGGAGCACGATCGCCACGGCAGCGTACAGTGCGACCAGCACGAGCTGTCCGCCGGCGAGGGCAACGATGATGCCGGCGAGCTTCAGCGCCACCCCGGTGAGGGTCAGAATGCCGACGATCAGCCCGGCGGCAGCCATCACGCAGGCCGCCGGCAGCACGCTCACGGCGCCGGCGGCCAGCGCGTCGAAGATCCGCCGAGGCCTCATCCAGTGGCGCCGGTCGAGGAAGCTGAGAGCGAAGGCAAGCACGGTCGCGAAGACGACGGCTCGGAAGGCGCTCATGCCCATCACCAGGAAGACGACGATGGCTATGAGCGAGCTGAAGTGGTAGCCGTAGCGAAGCAGCAGCGTGCGAAGCGGTGGCGTGTCGATGGCGACGTCGCGCGTCTTGAAGCGCCGTGCGTCCATCTCGATCGCCAAGATGATGCCGAGGTAATAGAGCATCGTCGGCACCGTCGCCCAGACCAGCACTTCGAGGTACGAGACGCGCAGCGCCTCGGCGATCAGGAAGGCCGCTGCACCCAGCGTGGGCGGCGAAAGGATGGCGCCGATGCCCGCCGCCGCAAGTACGCCGCCACCCTGTTCGGGCGGATACCCGGCGCGGCGGAGGATCGGCCACGAGACGCCGCCCAGCGTCACGGTTGTCGCGACGCCTGAGCCCGAAACCGTGCCCAGCAGGAAGCCGGCCAGCGTCACGGTCCGACCCGGACCGGAGGTCGAGCGCTTGAAGGCGGCGAACGAGAGGTCGAGGAAGAAGCGGCTCGCGCCGGAGAACTCGAGCACGGCGCCGTAGAAGGTGAAGAGCACAACGTAAGTCGCGGCCACGACCAGAGGGACGCCCCACATTCCGGCGCTGGTCATGACGTTGTGGCCGACCATCCGTTGCCAGCTGTAGCTGGCGCTGTCGAAGGGCTCTGGGAAGAGCGGCCCGAGATAGCCGTAGGCCAGGAAAGCGACGATGATCGCGGGCACGATCCAGCCGACGGTGCGCCGGGTCGCCTCGAGCACGAGCAGGATGAGCACCGTGCCGACCACGAGGTCGGTCTCGGTGGGGATGACCGAACGACGGAAGAAGCCGTTCCAATCGAGCACGACGTAGCCGGCGGCGCCGGTGGCGAGCGCGGCGAGCAGCCAGTCGAGCAGGTTCGGGTTGTCCGGCCGGCCGCTCTCCTTCGTGGCCTGTGAGCGACCCCAACCGCGGTAGGCCAGGAAGGTCAAGCTCAGAACGCCAAGCAGGAAGAGCGAGAGGTACAGCTGTCGCGTGATCGGGTTGAAGACCCAGTAGAGGGCGAGCAGGGTCAGCGCTGCGCCACCGACCTTGACTATGAGCTCTGGCCACCCGGTCAGCCGTCGGGCAGGTCGCTCGGCCTCGAACTCGGCCAGCAGCGCCGCCTCGTCGAGCTCGCGCTCGTCGCTATCCGGCGGATCCTCGCCGGCGGGGACGTCGGGAAGTCGGTCTCCATCGCGACCGGCGTGCGCGTCGCGCCAGTCGGCCCGGCGGTCTCCGTCGTCGAGCGCATCGCGGCGGTCGTCCGTCACCGATCCTTCTCGGCGGCGAGGGTGATCGTGGCGGTTTCGGTGCCTGCCAGGCTCCAGAGCGGTACCGGCCGCCGGCCTTCGACAAGCAGCGCCCTTTCGCCGTGTTGGCTGGCGATCAGTGGCAGCTCTTCGAGCGCCGTGTGCCGCGCCGGTGGCGCGACCCAGTCACGCGCGTCGGACAGGGGCGCCCGGCGCGGTCGCCGCGCGACGTCGTAGTACTCGCCGAGCAGCGCGACTTCGTCGGAGGCGAGCTCGGCCAGCACCAGTCTTCCCGTCGCGTCGACCCTGAAGCGCTCCTCGGCCAGCGAGTCGTAGACAGAGTTGCGGTAGCGCAGCGCGAAGCTGCTGTCCGGCAGCGGCACCCGCAACAGGATCTCGCCAGCTTCCGAGCGCCCGACGAGCAGCCAGTCGCCCGCCGGCCGGCCGGGCGTCCCGGCAAACGTCACGCCGAGGACAGCCGCCGAGACGACGCTCAGCGCGAGTATTGCGCCGGTCAGTATGGGCGGCCGGGCGAGGCCGCTTGCGCGACCTCGCCACACGCGCCTTCGACTACTGCGAGTCGTAGAAGGACTGGGCACCCGGGCAGACGTCCATGAACTCGACGTCGCCGGCCGTGGCCGCGTCGAGCTCGTTCGCGGCCGGGTGGACCTGCACGAGATCCTCCTTCTGCGAGAACAGGACCTCGGTGATCTGGCGCTGCAGATCTTCGGGCATCGATCTGTTGACGACCAGCACGTTGGGCACGGCGATGGTCGGCACCGCCTCCGTCACGGCCTCGTAGGTGCCGGCCGGAATCTCGCGTTCGATGTAGAAGGGTCCGTACCTGTTGGCCAGCTGCTCGGTGTATTGGGCAGTCGGGACCAGCTTGAGGTTGGGCAGGTCGACCAACGCGCCGGTGGGCAGGCCGCCCGACCAGAAGCCGGCGTCGATCGTCGCGTCGCGCAGAGCGTCGACGGTCTCGTCGACCAGCAGCTGCGAGCGATTGGCGAGGTCGGTGTCCGGGTCGATCCCCGCCGCTTCGAGCACGCGCAGGGCGATTACCTCGGTGCCCGACCCCGGCGCACCGACGGACACGCGCCGACCGCGCAGGTCTTCGATCGTCTCGATCCCGGTGTCGGTGGTCGTGACAACCTGGGTGTAGTTGCTGTACAGGATGCCGAGGGTGCAGGCATCGATCGGGTTGCCGTCAAAGTCGGCGCGACCCTCGACCGCATCGGCCGCAGTGTCGCCCAGCACGAACGCGATATCAGCCTGGCCCTGCCCGATGAGCAGCATGTTATCGACTGACGCGCTCGTCTCCTGCGCCGTCGCTGTCACGCCTTCGATGTTCTCGCTCAGCTCCTGTGCCAGGCCACCGCCGAGCGGAAAGTAGACGCCGCCGGTGCCGCCAGTGGCAATGGTCAGGCGCCGGCCGCCGGGAGCCGGCGAGCCCCCGTCGCCGGGGCTCGCCGCATCGGTCGGGCTCTGCGCGGCAGTAGGACTCGCGTCGCCGCCCTGGCCGCCCGGCTGGCAGGCGACCAAGAGGGCGAGCGCGCCGACGCCGAATGCGGCAAGATGCGAGCGTCTCCGTACCGACATGCTGGCCTCCTCCTACACGTACGGTTGGACAGGCTCCACAGTCTAAGGCCGAGCACTAGACTGACTGCTCGTGCACCACGCTATCCACAGGCGGTAAGGCACCGATGGACCTCGGGCTGGCAGGTCGACGGGCGCTCGTCTGTGGTGCGAGCCGAGGCATCGGTGCGGCCGTGGCGACGGTGCTGGCCGACGAGGGCGCTCGCGTGGCCCTCGCCGCGCGCGACAGCGCCGCCCTGCGCGAGCGCGCTGCCGAGCTGGGCGGCGTAGCGGTGCCGGCCGACCTTTCGACGCCGAGAGGCGGGCAGGAAGCGATAAGCGCGGCTGCCGACGCGCTGGGCGGCCTCGACGTGCTGCTGATCAACACCGGTGGTCCGCCGCCGGGCAGCTTCGCCGAGCTGGACGAGGAGGCCTGGTACAAGGCGATCGACGGGACGCTGCTCAGCGCCATCAGGCTGATCCGCGCTGCGCAGCCGGCGCTGGCCGCGTCCGACGCGCCGGCGATCGCCGTAACCCTGTCGAGTTCGGTTCGCGAGCCCATCCCGGGGCTCGTCACCTCGAACGTGTTGCGCCCCGGCCTCGTCGGGCTGATCAAGTCGCTCGTCACGGAGACCGCACCGGTGCGCATCAACGGCATCGCGCCCGGACGCATCGCGACCCACCGTATCGAGCAGCTCGACGCCAAGCGCGCCGCGGATAGCGGCACGACGCCCGACGAGATCCGCCAGCAGACCGTCGCGCGCATCCCGCTCGGGCGCTACGGCGAGCCGCTCGAGGTCGGCCGGGTAGCGGCCTTCCTGCTCTCGCCGGCGGCGTCCTATGTCAACGGCACGGTCGTGGCCGTCGACGGCGGCATGGTCAAGAGCCTGCCCTAGTGTCGGCCACGCCCATCCACATCGCGTCGCCAAACGCGCGCGGCAGCCCAACGCCTGTGGCAGAGCGGGCCGGCGCCGCGCGGATCACGTCAACCGCGCCGACCCCGGCCGTTGCTCATCAGCCGCCGGGCGGCATATCGTGGCCCGGAGCGACGTGCTTCTTAGGTGCCACCGCGCGGTAGCTCTCGTCGATCCACTCGCGCAGCATCTCGGCCGGTGTGTCGTCGTTGAAGCGGACGGTCACCCAGCCCGACTTCCCCAGGCCGTAGCCGGTCGGCGTGGCGCCCGGCTGGGCCAGCGCGAGCGGTTGCGAGTGGGGCAGCTTAACGCTCATCCCAGGCTCGCTCGATCCTTCGATGCCAAAGAAGACGAACACCTTCCTGCCCACCTTGGCGACGTCCTCGCCCCACGGGTGATCGGCGTACGCGCCAGGTAGCCGGAGCGCGTAAGTGAGCAGCTCGCCGTGCAACGCCGCCGGCGTCATCCGGTTGGGCTCACCGCGTCGCTGCCGCCGTAACGCTGCGCGACGTACTCGTCGAGGATACCGGTGAAGTCGCTGACCAGCCCCTCCCCGCGCAGCGTGGTCCGCAGCTTCCCGTCGACGTAGACCGGCGCGACCGGCTCCTCGAACGTACCCGGCAGTGAGATGCCGACGTCGGCGTGCTTCGACTCGCCCGGGCCATTGACCACGCAGCCCATGACCGCCACGCGCATCTCCTCCACGCCCGGGTAGCGCGCCGCCCACAGCGGCATCTGCTCGCGCAGGTAGTCCTGGATCTGCTGCGCCATCTCCTGGAAGAAGGTACTCGTCGTGCGTCCGCAGCCCGGACAAGCCGACACCTGTGGCGTGAACGAGCGCAGTCCCAGCGACTGCAGCACCTGCTGCGCCACCTTCACCTCTTCTGTCCGATCGCCGCCGGGTGCCGGCGTCAGCGAGACGCGGATGGTGTCGCCGATCCCGTCGGCAAGCAGGATCGACAGCCCGGCGGTCGAGGCGACTATGCCCTTCATGCCCAGGCCGGCCTCGGTCAGGCCGAGGTGCAGCGGGTAGTCGCAGCGGGCGGCGAGCGCGCGGTACACGTCGACCAGATCGCGCACGCCCGACACCTTGGCCGAGATGATGATCCGGTCGTGACCGAGTCCGGTCTCCTCGGCCAGCTCGGCGGAGCGCAGCGCCGACTGGAGCATCGCCTCGATCATCACGTCGCGCGAGTCGGCCGGCTCAGCACGGCGTGCGTTCTCATCCATCAGGGCCGTCAGCAGCGCCTGGTCGAGCGAGCCCCAGTTGACGCCGATGCGGACCGGCTTACCGTGCTCGAGGGCGACGCGGATGATCGTCTGGAAGTTGGCGTCGCGGTGCTTTGTACCGACGTTGCCCGGGTTGATGCGGTACTTGGCCAGCGCCGCCGCCATATCGCGGTACTCGACGAGCAGCTGGTGCCCGTTGTAGTGGAAGTCGCCGACGAGCGGCACGCCGACGCCCAGGTCGTCGAGCTTCCGCCGGATGTCAGGCACCGCCTGCGCCGACGCGTCGTTGTTGACCGTGATCCGCACGAGCTCGCTGCCGGCATGGGCGAGGGCCGCGACCTGCAACGCCGTCGCGTCGGCGTCGGCGGTGTCGGTGTTGGTCATCGACTGGACGGCGATCGGGTGGTGCGAGCCGATCCTCACCCCGCCTACGTCGACGCTGACCGTCGGCCGTCTACGAACAGGCACGGCCGCCTCGGCGAGCGTCATGTCCCTCCGCCGAGCCGCTGGATGTCGAAGTAGGTGATCCAGACGAGCAGCAACATCAGCAGGATGAAGCCGGTCAGGTAGACCAGCCGCTCGGCCGCCTGGCTGATCCGGTTGCCGCTGACCGCCTGGATCAGCGACACGGCGACGCGGCCGCCATCGAGCGGCGGAAACGGCAGCGCGTTGATCACGGCAAGATTGGCCGACAGCAGCCCCACCAGGAAGAGCAGGAAGATCGGCGGCGCCTCAGTGCGCACGAAGCCGATCGCGTTGACGATGCCGACCGGGCCGGAAACCTGCGGGCTGGTGATGTTGGTGACGAACTCGCCCAGCGCGCGCAGGATGAGCGTCGACGCGTCGATCGTGCGCCGGCCGCCGATGGCGATGGCCGACAGAGGGTCGCGCTCGATCGATGGACCGGGGACGAATGCCTGAGGAGAGAAGCCGAGCGCGCCGCGCCCGGCGGCGATGTCTGCCACGCTGCGCGTGGTCGCCTGCACCTCCTCGGTCGTGCCGTCGCGATGCTCGACGAGCAGCGTCACCGTCGTCGACGGACGGACGCGGAGGTAGTCGATCGGTGCGCGCGGACCGTCCGGCAGCTCGAACCAGGCGAAGCGTTGGCCGTCGATGGCCAAGATCCGGTCGCCGCTCTCGTCGAAGACGGGGATCGGCGTGCCGTCCGGAGAGGGAACGGTCCCCACCTGCTGCCCGCCGCGCAGGCCGGCCTGCTCGGCCGGCGAGCCGGGCTGGACGCTGCCGATGCGGACGGTCGCGCTCGGATCGGCCAGACCGGCGATCAAGGCGAAGATGAGCCAGGCGAGGAGGAAGTTCATCGTCACCCCGGCGAGCAGGATCACCAGCCGGGTGGGCAGGCGCTGGCGGACGAACGAGCGCGGATCGTCCGATTCGCCCTCCTCCCCTTCGAGGCGGACGAAGCCGCCGATGGGCAGCCAGTTGAGCGTGTAGATCGTCTCGCCATCGTCGTGGAGCACCTTGGCGCGCGGTGGAAAGCCAACCCCGAACTCATGGACGCGGACGCCGGCGCGGCGGGCCGCGATGAAATGACCGAGCTCGTGGATGACGACGAGCACGACAAGGATCGCCAGCAGGAGCAAGACGTTGATGACGCCATCGAGGACGCCGCCGACGGTGATCATGCCGCGCCAGACGCGGCGCCGACGCGTTCAGTTGCCGCCCACGCTCGCACTTCGCCATCGAGCTCGAGCAGGCCGGTCAGGTCAGGCGCGCCCGCTCCGCCGCCGAAGCGCTCGACGGCGCGCCGGCACAGTTCGGCGATGCCCGGGAAGTCGACCGAGCCATCGAGGAAGCGGGCGACGGCAACCTCGTCGGCGGCGATCAGCGCGGCGCTGGCGCGTGGCCCCGCGCGGCCGGCCGCACGACCGAGCGCGAGTGCCGGGAAGCGCGCGTCGTCGACCGGCTCGAAGGCCAGCGCGGGCAGCGCCAGCAGGTCGAGCGCGGCTGCCGGCGACGGCGCACGGCTGGGATAGGTGAGCGCGTATTGGATCGGGATGCGCATGTCGGGTAGACCTAGCTGGGCCTTGAACGACCCATCGGCAAACTCCACCAGCGAGTGGATGATGCTCTGCGGGTGGACGACGACGTCGATCTGTTCGTCGGCAACATCGTACAGCCAGCGCGCCTCGATCACTTCGAGCGCCTTGTTCACCAGCGTCGCCGAATCGACGGTGATCTTCGCCCCCATCCGCCAAGTCGGATGGGCGAGGGCGTCCCGCGGCGTGGCGCCGGCAAGCTGCTCGGCGCTCCACGTGCGGAAGGGGCCACCCGAGGCGGTAAGCACGAGCCGCCGGACGTCGGCGACGCGCTCGCCGGCAAGGCATTGCCAGATCGCCGAGTGCTCGGAGTCGATGGGCCGCAGCCAGGCCAGCGGATCATCACCGGCGCTGGCGGCGAGCCGCCGGGCGAACGGCATCACCAGGTGTCCGCCCGCGACCAGGGTCTCCTTGTTGGCGGTGGCGACGACCTTGCCCGCGCCGAACGCGGCGAGCACGGGGCGGAGGCTGACGATGCCGCCCGTCGCGACGAGAACAAGGTCGACATCGTCGCGCGTCGAGAGCGCCTCCAGCGCCGACGCGTCGCGCTCGATCGTCGTTCCCGGCGGCACGTCGAGGGCCGGCGCGCGGACGGCGGCGGCAAGGTGAACGACCCGTGGCCGATGCTCGTTCGCCTGCGCCGAGAGCCGCTGCGCGTCACTGCCGGCGGCGAGCGCGACGACCTCGAAGCGCGCCCGGTGCGCGGCCAGGACGTCGAGCGCCTGCCGGCCGATCGAGCCCGTCGACCCGAGCACGGCGACGCGCGTCCGTTCAGAGGACACCAACGACCTCGAGGTAGAGCCACGCGGCGGGGGCGACGGCGAGGAACGAATCGACCCGGTCGAGCACGCCGCCGTGACCCGGAAAGAAGCCGCCCGAGTCCTTCGCGCCGGCGGCACGCTTGAGCATCGACTCGGCCAGATCGCCGACCGGGGCGACGAGCGCAACGACAAGTCCGAGCCCCGCTCCTTCCGCCGGCCGGCCCAGGAGCAACCCCAGCAGCAGCGCGCCGGCGATCGCGCCGCCCGACCCCCCCGCTGCCCCCGACCACGTCTTGTGCGGCGAGATGTGCGCGAAGAAGCGTCGCCTGCCCCACAGCCGGCCGGTCGCATAGGCCGCGCTGTCGTACGCCCATACGGCGAGCACGACCGCCAGCAGCCAGGCACGCCCCGGATCGAGCAGCTCGACCAGCTGACCCGCCGCCGACTCCGTCCCGGCCTCGAGCGCTATGCGCAACAGGAAGCCCAGCATGGCCAGCGCCAGCGCACCCGATACGGTCGCCGCGAAGCGACGGAGGCCAGCCGCCGGGATGGGCAGGATGATCGCCGCACTGGCGGCCGCGACAACGACGAGTGCCAGCCAGGCGAGGGCCAGGCGGCCGTCGCTCAGCACGACGTCTCCGCCGGCCACATCGCCGAAGGCGAGCGCAGCGGCGCCGGCAAGCGCGAGCACTGCTGTCAGGACTGGCACGCTCTCGAAACCCGCCTGGCGCATCAGCCGCGCCAACTCGATCGCAGCGCCGAGCACGAGCAGGGCGAGCAGGACGGCCAACCATGGCTGTCCGAGAAGGAGCACGACGGCGAGCAGCGGGATACCGACCGCCGCCGTCAGCAGCCGCTGGCGGAGCACCGGTCGGCCCGCTTCAGCGCCCGAAACGGCGCGAGCGACGGGCGTACTCGCCGAGCGCGGCATCGAATGCGGCGGGGTCGAAGTCCGGCCACAGCCGGTCGGTGAAGTACAGCTCGGCGTAGGCCGCCTGCCACAGCAGGAAGTTGCTGATCCGCTGCTCGCCGCCCGTCCTGATCAGCAGGTCCAGCTCGGGCAGGTCGGCGGTGTAGAGGTGGCGGCCGAGAGTCGCCTCGTCGAGCTCATTGACCGAGACCCCGTTGGCGATGGCATTGCGCACGCCGTCGACGATCTCGCTGCGACCGGAGTAATTGAACGCGACGTTGAGCGTCATCCCCGTCCCGCCGCCGGTTGCACGCAGCGCCTCCTCGATCGAGGCACGCGTCCGCGCTGGCAGCTCGGCGACCCGGCCGAGCACCTGGACGCGGACGCCCTGGCGCGCCAGCTCGGGTGTCTCGTCGCGGATGGCCGACTCGAGCAGCAGCATCAGCGTCTCGACCTCGTCGCTGCGCCGGGCCCAGTTCTCGCGCGAGAAGGCGTAGATCGACAGCACCGCGATGCCGCGCTCGACGGCGCGACGGACGATGGGCCGAATCGCCTCCACGCCGGCGGCGTGGCCCTGCGCCTCAGGCAGGCCGTGCAGGCGCGCCCAGCGCCGGTTGCCGTCCATGATGATCGCGACGTGGCGGGGCAGCGCGGCCTCGGTGTCGCCGGCTGCTGTTTCGGCTGTCCCGGTCGAGGTCACCCGACCTCCAGGATCTCCTGCTCCTTGTGTTTGCCGATGCGCTCCACCTCGTCGATCCAGCGGTCGGTCAGCTTCTGCGCCAGGTCGAGCTCGCGCCGTGCCTCATCGGCCCCCAGCTCGCCTTCCTTCTCGGCGCGCCTGATGTCGTCGGCGAGCTCGCGGCGGTGGTTGCGGATCTCGATACGCGCCTCCTCCATCCGCTTGTGCACGAGCCGAACGAGCTCACGGCGGCGCTCCTCGGTCAGGGGCGGGATGTTCAGGCGGACGACGGTGCCGTCGACATTCGGGGTCAGGCCAACGTCGCTCCTGAGGATGGCCTTCTCGATCGCGCCAAGCGCGCTGCGATCCCACGGCTGGATCAGGATGCTGTGCGCCTCGGGAACGCTGATGCTGGCCAGCTGGTTGAGCGGAGTCTGCGTGCCGTAGTACTCAACCGAGATGCGCTCGACCAGCGCCGTCGAGGCGCGGCCGGTGCGGATCGCGCCCAGGTCGCGCTCGAGCGCTTCGACAGCGCGGTGCATCCGCGCGTCCGCGTCACGGCGCAGCACGTCGGTCATTCCTCGTCGACCCCGTCGATGCGCGTGCCCACGTCTTCGCCGAGGGCTGCCGCCTTGATGCGCCCGGGCACGTTCATGTCGAAGACTACTATCGGCAGGTCGTTGTCCATGCACAGCGAGACGGCCGTGGCGTCGAGCACACCCAGGCGATCGTTGAGCACCTGTGCATACGTCACGTGGTCGTGGCGGCGAGCGCGCGGGTTGGTCATCGGATCCTCGTCGTAGACGCCGTCGACCTTCGTCCCCTTGAGCAGCACCTCGGCACCGATCTCGACCGCGCGCAGCGCGGCGGCGGTGTCGGTGGTGAAGTACGGATTGCCGGTACCGGCCGCGAGGATGACGACGCGGCCCTTCTCCAGGTGGCGTACCGCCCGGCGGCGGATGTACGGCTCGGCGACCTCGTTCATGCCGATGGCGGAGAGCACGCGCGTCGGCACGCCGAGCTTGTCGAGGGCATCCTGCAGCGCCAGGGCGTTCATCACCGTCGCCAGCATGCCGATGTAGTCGGCGGTCGCCCGCTCCATCCCCTTCGCCGCCGCGGCGAGGCCGCGGAAGATGTTGCCGCCGCCGACGACGACGGCCACCTGGACGCCGAGGACGTTGACCTCGCCCAACTGGCGGGCAATGAACAGGCAGACCTCGGGATCGACGCCGTAGGTGCGCTGCCCGAGCAGCGCCTCGCCGCTGACCTTCAGCAGGATGCGCCGGTAGCGCGCTCGCGCGGCGACCAGATCGGCGGCGACGGCCGGCTCGAGGGCGGTCTCAGTCACTGCTGCGTCGCTCACCGCGGCGTCGCTCACAACTCCTCCCCGAGCTGGTAGCGCGTAAAACGGCGGACGCGGATGTTCTCGCCGATGCGGGCGATGGCGTCCTGCACCAGCTGGCCGACCGTCGTGTCGGTATCCCGGAAAGCCTGCTCGTAGAGCACCGTCGCCTGGTACCACTTGCGCAGCTGCCCTTCGACGATCTGGCCGCGCACGTGCTGCGGCCTGCGCTGGACGGCCTCGTCGCCCTCCAACTCGGCACGCTTTGCGGCGACCACGTCGGCCGGGATCGAATCGATCGTGACGTAGTCGGGACCAAGCCCGGCGACCTGCATTGCCAAGTCGCGCACGAGCTTCTGGAAGTCGTCGGTGCGGGCAACGAAGTCGGTCTCGCAGTTGACCTCGATGAGGACGCCCAACCGGCCGCCGGGGTGGATGTAGCTGGCGACGACGCCTTCACGCGCCTCGCGGCCGGCCTTGCGCGCGGCAGCCGCCTGGCCGCGCTCGCGCAGGAGCGCAACGGCCGCCTCGATGTCGCCGCCCGTCTCTTCGAGCGCGCGCTTGCAGTCCATCATGCCCGCGCCAGTGCGCTCGCGCAGCTCCTTGACCTTTTCGGCCGAGATGTTCTGTGTCGTGGTCATCGTTCCTTTCGTCCAGCGCGTGCGTGTTCCCGGGGTGACCGATGCTGTGACCAGCGCCGTCAGGCGGCCGACTCGTCCTCGCCCGTCCCGCGCTCGTCCAGGGCAAAGCCCTCGGGCAGGAGCGGCTCGTCCTCGTCGGGCTCGGGCTCGAAGCTGAACGTACCGCCGGCGGCGATCGCCGCGACCATCTCGTCGCTCGCCTCCTCCTGCGCCTCGACCACCGCCCCCGACGGCTCGGGCGCCGGCCGCGCCGCACGCTCCTGCGCGCCCTCGATGGCGGCTTCGGCCACGAGGTGGCAGAGCAGGCGGATGGCGCGGATGGCGTCGTCGTTGGCCGGGATGACGTAATCGAGCTGGTCGGGATCCACGTTGGTGTCGCCGGTCCCGATGACGGCGATCTCGAGCTTCCGTGCTTCGGTGACGGCGATCCGCTCACGCTGCGGGTCGACAACGAACAGCGCGCCCGGCAGCCGGCGCATGCGGCGGACACCGCCCAGCGTTCGCTGCAGGCGAACAAGCTCCTCGGTCAGACGGCTGGCCTCTTTCTTGGAGACGTGCTCGAATTCACCGGACTGCTGGCGCGCCTCGAGCTGCTCGAGCAGGCCGAGCCGCTTTCGGATGGTCACGAAGTTGGTCAGCATGCCGCCCAGCCAGCGCTCGTTGACGTACGGCATGTCGGCCCGCGTTGCCTCGTCAGCCACCGGTTCCTGGGCCTGCTTCTTGGTACCGACGAAGAGGATGCTGTCGCCCCCGGCGACGGTTTCGCGCACGAAGTCGAGCGCCTGGTCGAGGTGGCGCACCGTCTGCGCGAGATCGATGATGTGGATCCCGTTGCGCTCGGCAAAGATGTAGCGGCGCATCTTGGGATTCCAGCGCCGCGTCTGGTGACCGAAGTGGACCCCGGCTTCGAGCAGCTGACGCATGGAAACTGCGGGCATGAGTGCGGACCTCCGATACTGGTTATGCCTCCGCGTGAGTCCTGGGCTCCGTCGACCGAGCGCAGCTTCGCGCTTCGGCACCTGCACGGGGAGCAACACGCGTGTGTGATGCGTGTCACGGAGTGACGCGCGACCGCCCGTGGCGGCCGCGCGGAGTCTAACACAGGGGAGCCCGTCGGCGGCCAGTGCCATTGGCGGCGCAGCGAGTGAAGCCTGTGCCTAAGGTGGTTCCAGATTGCGCAGCTGGCGGATGACGGTCATGCCGCTGCGCCGATCAACTATCACCAGATCTACGCGTGTGGCGAGGCCGGCGCACTCCGCCGGCGCCATACCGGCGGCAACGAACGCGGCCCGAGCCCGGTACAAGCGACGAACCTTGCGCCGATCGACTCGCTCCTCGGGCGGTCCGAACGCCGCTGCCCGTGCACTGCGCACCTCGACCAGGACGAGCTCGCGCGGCGGTCCGGGATCAACGGCGACCACATCGATCTCGTCGCGCCCGACGCGCACGTTCCGCGCGAGGACCGTCCAGCCGAGATCGGCCAGGTGCTCGGCGACCGCCGACTCAGCGTGCAAGCCGCGGCGCTGCCGTTCCGTCGCCATCCGACGGACGGTAGAGGCGGCAGCTTATCCGTCGCTTGTCGCGCGCTTATCGCCTGCTTGCCGTCGGGCTCGACGATGGCGCCGTTGCCCTAGACGGCGGCGCCGACCGGCAGAAGCACGGGCTCCTGTGTCGGCGGCACATCGGCGACTGCAACATCGAGGCTCAGTTGCTCGCCGAACTCGACGCGCCTGACGGTGATGAAGCTGCGCCGGTGATGGGGCGTGATCCCGAGCTCGGCCAGCTGCCGCCGGTGATGCGCGGTCGAGTAGCCGGCGTTGTGCTCCCAGCCGTAGCCCGGATAACGTGCCGCCAGTCTGTGCATCAGCCGGTCGCGCGTCACCTTCGCGACGATGGAGGCGCAGGCAACCACGTAGCACAGCGCGTCGGCGTCGATGAGCGCGCGGTATGGGCCGGCATGCTCCTCGAAGCCTCGGATGCGGCGCCCGTCGACGATCACGAAGTCATGCCGGCCGGCATGCGCGATCGCGCGTCGCATGGCCAGGTGGGTGGCGTGGTAGATGTTGAGCCGATCGATCTCGGCGACCGAAGCGGCGCCTATGCCGAGCGCGACTGCCTGGCGGCGGATGGCGACGGCCAGCGGCTCGCGCTGGCTGGCCGAGAGCGTCTTGGAGTCACGCACCCCCTTGATCGGGCGGCGGTTGAGCGGCATCGCCAGCGCACAGGCGACGACCGGACCCGAGCTGCAGGCGACGCCGACCTCATCGACCCCGAGCACGATCCCGTATCCGTCTCGCGCCAGGCGCCGCTCGAGACGTCGCGTCGGGACGATGACGGCCATCGCCAAAGGCTAGCAGCCAGGGGATGGCCGGGGAGCTACAACTTGCCGTGTGCCGAGCAGCGGAACCAGCCGCCACAGTTAACCCGGCCGGCGCTCACGCAGTGAGGCGGCCTTGCCGACACGCTTGCGCAGGAAGTAGAGCTGCGCGCGCCGGGTGACACCGTGGCGGACGACCTCGATCTTCTCGATGCGCGGCGAGTTGACCTTGAACGTGCGCTCAACGCCAACCCCGCTGCGGATGCTGCGCACGGTGATCGAGCGGCTGATGCCGCCGCCGCGCAGGCGCATGATCGTGCCCTCGAATACCTGGCTGCGCTCGCGGTTGCCCTCGCGGACGCGCACCGACACCCGGACGGTGTCGCCCGAGGCAAGCTCGGGCAGGTCGGTCCGGATCTGGTCGGCGGTTATCTCGTCGAGGACGCTCACGGTCATTCTTCCTGGGTCGGGCAGGCCGCGCGGCGACGAGCGCGGTCGGTCGGTGGATCGGCGGCGGAGTATAGCATCGCCAATCAGCCATCCTCGCTGCCGGCCAGCAGGTCCGGACGACGGGCACGCGTTCGCGCCATTGCCTGCTCGCGTCGCCAGCGCTCGACGGCGCCGTGGTCGCCACTCAGCAGCACGTCGGGCACACGCCGACCCTCGAACTCGGGCGGCCGCGTGTACTGCGGGTACTCGAGCAGCCCCTGCGAGAACGACTCCTCGATGGGCGAGGCCTCGTCGATGGCGCCGGGCAGCAGGCGCACAACCGCGTCGATGACGATCATTGCCGGCAGCTCGCCGCCGGAGACGACGTAGTCGCCGATCGAAAGCTCCAGGTCGACCAGCTCGCGGACGCGTGCGTCGACGCCCTCGTAGCGTGGGCAGACGAACACGAGATGCGAGCGGGCGGCCAGTTCGTGAGCCAGCGCCTGGCTGAACGGCACGCCCCCCGGGTCGAGCAGGATCTTCGTCGCGTCCGGTGCGGCGAGCGCGCCGAGGGCGGCGGCGATCGGCTCGACGCGCAGGACCATGCCGGCGCCGCCGCCGTACGGGTAGTCGTCGACGCTGCGGTGGCGGCCCAGGCCCCACTGGCGCAGGTCGTGGGCGCTCAGCGCCGCCAGGCCACGCTCCAGCGCGCGGCCGGTGACCGATGCGGCCAGCGGTCCCGGGAAGAGCTCGGGAAAGATGGTGACGACATCGATGCGCAGCCGCGTCATTCGTCGAGCGCGAGGGCGCGCCGATCGACGACGATCCGCCGCTCACGCGGGGCGAGCTCGCGCACGACATCGCCAACGGCCGGTACGAGGACCTCGCCCTGCTCGCCACGCACGACGTAGACCTCCGACTCGCCGACACGGAAGACGTCCTCGACCTGGCCGAGCTCCTCGCCGTCGGTCGTCGTCACCGGGCACCCGATCAGCTCGTGCCAGTAGAAGCTGCCCGGCGGCAGCGGCGGCCAGCCGGCGGCGTCGGCCTCCAGGTAGCGATCGCGCAGCTCTTCGGCCGCATCGCGGTCGGCGACTTCGGCGAAGCCGACCAGCAGTCCGGGACCGTCACGTCGGACCGAAGCAACGGTCAGCGCACGATCCGACCCTTCGGGATGGAGGACGCTGCCTTCGTCGAAGCGGCCTGGCTCGTCGCTCAGCACCTCGACTCGGACGAGCCCACGCAGACCGTGGATGCCGCGCACGAGGCCGACCACCAACCGGCCCTCCCGGCCGGGCGGTGAGGCCTGCGCCGTCACGCGCTAGACGATCTCGAGTGAGATCTGCTCGCCTTCACGCGCGGCGACGACCTTGAGCAGCGTGCGCAGCGCTTTGGCCACGCTGCCGTTGCGTCCGATGACCTTGCCCATGTCGCTCTCCGCTACGTGCAGCTCGATGACCTGGCCGTCCGGACCATCGGTCACCTCGACCGTCACCGCATCTGGCTCATCGACCAGCGAGCGGGCGACGTATTCGACCAGATCGGCCGCCGACATGGTTCAGCGCACCTTCTGCTGCTCGGGCAGCACGCCGACGCGCCGGAAGAGGCGCGCGAC
>JALYGJ010000070.1 GCA_030777155.1 Chloroflexota bacterium
CCGCCACCTCGTCCTCGCGCAGGTCGCCCAGCCGGCGCAGCAGGTCGTGCACGGCGTCGGCGGAGCCGGCCGCGCGATCGGGAGCCAGCGCCTGCAGTTCGAGCTCCAGCTGGGCGAGCGCGCCGGCATCGAGCAGCTCGCGCAGCTCCTCTGCCCCGAGCAGCTCGCGCAACAGCTCGCGATCGAGGCTGAGGGCCTGGGCGCGCCGGTCGGCCAGCGGCGCGTCGCCCTCGTACATGTACGAGGCGATGTAGTCGAACATGAGCGAGCTGGCGAAGGGCGAGGCCCGAGCCGTCTCCACGCTCACGACGCCGATCTCGCGGCGCTCGATGGCGCCGAGGACCGACTTGAGGGCGGGCAGGTCAAAGACGTCCTGCAGGCACTCGCGGTACGTCTCGAGCACGATCGGGAATGAGGCGTAGCGGCTGGCGACGGCCAGGAGCTGCGCCGAGCGCTGGCGCATCTGCCACAGCGGCGTGCGCTGCCCGGGCCGGCGGCGTGGCAGCAGCAGCGCGCGCGCCGCGTTCTCGCGGAAGCGGCTGGCGAACAGCGCCGAGCCGCCCAGCGCGCCGATGACCAGCTCCTCCACCTCTTCGGGCGCGATCAGCAACGCCGACTCGGTCGCATCGGCAGCCGGTGCCGCGGTCAGCCCGCCCTCGTCGGTCGCCGGCAGGCGGACGACGATGCCGTCGTCTGACCAGAGGGGCTGGACGTCAAGCCCCAGCCGCTCGCGCAATCGTGACTCGATGGCCAGCGCCCACGGCGCGTGGACACGCGCGCCGAAGGGCGTGAGCAGGCAGATCCGCCAGTCGCCCAGCTCGTCGCGGAAGCGCTGCAGCACGATCGTCCGGTCGGTCGGCAATGCGCCCGTAGCCGCCCGCTCGTCGGCCAGGTAGTCGAGCAGGTTGCGCGCGGCGAGCTCGTCGAGGTCGTGTGCTTCGCGCAGCCGGCGTTCAGCCTGCCCGCGCCCTCGTGCGCCACCCGCGGCAAGCTCAGCCATCTCGCGCGTGAACCGCCCCAGCTCGCGTCCCAGCTCGATCGGCCGGCCCGGCCCCTCGCCCTTCCAGAAGGGCACCTTGCCCGCCTCGCCCGGCGCGGGCGAAACGAACACCCGGTCGTGCGTGATCTGCTCGATCCGCCAGGCGCTCGCACCGAGCAGGATCACCTCGCCCTCGCGCGCCTCGTAGACCATCTCCTCGTCGAGCTCGCCGACGCGGCGGCCGCCGGACCGCGCCGAGCGCGCCCGTGTCGGCCCCGCTGCCTCGCCTTCGTCGGACAGGAAGACGCCGAACAGGCCGCGATCGGGAATGGTTCCGCCCGATATGACGGCGAGCGTCCGCGCATCGCGGCGGCTCTCGACGGTGCCCGCCGTCCGGTCCCACACGATGCGCGGGCGCAGCTCGACGAACTCGTCGGCGCCGTACTGACCGGCGAGCATGGCCAGCACCGCCTCGAACGTGTCGCGTCCAAGCTCGGCGAAGTTCTCGGCCCGCCGCACCAGCGCGTACAGCTCTTCGACCGGCCAGCGCCGCTCGGCAGCGGTGGCCACCAGTTGCTGGGCAAGCACGTCGAGCGGGTTGCGCGGCACGACCGTCGACTCGATCGCGCCCTCGTGCATCAGCCGGGTGACCACCGCGCACTCGAGAAGATCGCCGCGGTACTTGGGGAAGATGACGCCGCGCGACGGCTCACCTACGGCGTGCCCGGCACGGCCGATCCGCTGCAGCCCGCGCGCCACAGATCCGGGCGACTCGACCTGCACGACGAGGTCAACCGCGCCCATGTCGATGCCCAGCTCGAGCGACGACGTGGCAACCAGTCCACGCAGTAGGCCTTCCTTCAGCGCCTCCTCGACGGCCAGCCGCTGTTCACGCGCCAGCGAGCCATGGTGAGCGCGAACGAGCTCCTCCCCCGCCAGCTCGTTGAGGCGGAGCGCCAGCCGCTCGGCCAGCCGCCGGCTGTTGACGAAGATGATCGTGGTGCGGTGGGCACGGATGAGCTCCAGTACTCGCGGGTGGATCGCCGGCCAGATCGAGGAGCGTGCGTCGGGCGCGGCCGCCGAACCGCCCGGCGCCTCGTCGGCCGGCAGCACCGCGCCCAGCGCGGTCATGTCCTCGACCGGCACCACGACCTGCAGCTCGAGCGACTTGCGCATCCCGGCGTCCACGATCTCCACGGTCCGCGCCGCGGTCGACGAGTCGCGCCCGCCGAGGAACGCCGCCACCGCCGACAGCGGCCGCTGCGTTGCCGACAGCCCGATCCGCTGCGGCGGTCGCGCGCAGATCTCCTCCAACCGCTCCAGCGAGAGCGCGAGGTGAGCGCCGCGCTTGGTGCCGGCGAGCGCGTGGATCTCGTCGACGATGACCCACTCGACGCTGCGCAGCGCCTCGCGCGCAGCCGAGGTCAGCAGCAGGTAGAGCGACTCGGGCGTCGTGACCAGGATGTCGGGCGGGCGGCGGCCGAAGGTTCGCCGCTCTTCGGCCGGCGTGTCGCCCGTGCGCATGCCGACGCGAACCGTGCGTGCCGGCTCACCCCGCGCCGCGGCCGTCAGCGCGATGCCGGCCAGCGGCGGGCGGAGGTTGCGCTCCACGTCGTGGACGAGCGCCTTGAGCGGCGAGATGTAGAGCACGCGCAGCCGGCGGAGGGCGTCGTCCGGCACGGGCTGCGCGCACAGGCGATCGAGACACCACAGGAAGGCGGCGAGAGTCTTGCCCGAACCGGTCGGCGCGCAGATCAGCGTGTGCCGGCCGGCGGCGATGGCCGGCCAGCCGAGTGACTGTGCATCGGTCGGCTGGGCGAACGACGCCGCGAACCAGTCGCGGGTCGCGGGCGTGAAGCCGGCCATCGGATCGGCGCCTGTGCGAGCCAAGGAGGGCCGAGTATAGGCCGCCTCGGTTCGGTCCAACGGCGTGTCGCTTCGGCTGGCGACCACGCGCCGGCCTCGCACCCGGCTGCATCGATGGTCCCATTCCGTGGGGTAGATGGTCGGACTACCGGCGCCCACCTCCCGCCCATAGCCTCGGTCGCGTCACCAGATGCAAGAGGGGCAGAGGGACATGGGATCCAGGCGTTCGTTGGCGGCCGTCGTGCTCGGCGCGCTCATGCTTGCCGCACCGGCCGTCACGACAGCCGACAGCGACGGGCCGTACATCGTCGTCTTCCGCGACGCCGTCGTCGGCCCAGCTGAGGGCGAGCCGAGCGCCGGCCGTGTCGATCGACGGCGGGTCAGCGAGCGCGTGAGCGAGGTCGGCCGGCGTCACGGCGTCAAGCCCAGCAACGTCTTCAGCAGCGCGCTGGGCGGCTTCGCCGCGAACCTGACCGCCAAGCAGGTGCGCGCGCTGCGCGTCGACCCCTCGGTCGCCGCGGTCGTCGCCGACGTCGCCGTCAAGCTCGAAACGCCAACCACCGAGGACGGCCAGATCACCGCCACGCTCGTGTCGGTCAGCGCCGCCAAGGTGCCCGCCGGCATCAGGCGCGTGGGCGCCACCCTCAACACGATCGCCCGCATCGACAAGTCCGACCAGCGCGTCGGCGTCGACGTCGCCGTCCTCGACACCGGCATTGACGGGTCGCACCCCGACCTCAACGTCGCCGGCGGCTACAACTGCACCGGCACCAACCGTGACGACTGGACCGACAGCAACGGCCACGGCTCCCACGTCGCGGGCACGATCGCAGCGCTCGACAACAACGTCGGCGTCGTCGGCGTCGCCCCTGGCGCGCGCCTGTGGGCGGTCAAGATCATGGGCAACGACGGCACCGGCATGATGTCGTGGATCCTGTGCGGCATCGACTGGGTGACCGCCCAGCGTGACCGCCACGACTCGTCGCGGCCGATGATCGAGGTCGCCAACATGAGCATCCGCGCGCTGCTGTCGAGCGGCGACGATCGCGACTGCGGCTACCCATCGGGCGACGCGATGCACAAGGCGATCTGTCGCTCGGTCGACGCCGGGACGGTCTACGTGGCGGCGGCGGGCAACGACAAGATGAACGCGCGCTACGCCCGGCCAGCGGCGTACGACGAGGTGATCACGGTCTCGGCGATGACCGACTACGACGGCCGACCGGGCAGCCTTGGTTCGCGCCCCTCGGGCTGCAGCAGCAGTTATACCGACGACACGTGGGCCGGCTTCAGCAACTTCGGCGCCGACGTTGACCTGACCGGCCCTGGTGTGTGCGTGCTGTCGACCTACAGCGGCGGGCGTTACGCCTTCGCCAGCGGCACGTCGATGGCCGCTCCGCACGTCGCCGGCGGTGCCGCGCTCTACCTGGCGCAGTATCCCAAGGCCAAGCCGCAGCAGGTGCGCATGGCACTGCGCTACGTCGGCTCGTACGAATGGCGCACGAGCACCGATCCCGACGGCAGGCGTGACCGTCTGCTGTCGGTGGATACCTTTGCCCCGCCGCCCGACTTCAGCGTCGCCGCCGGCGGGGTGGCGGGCAGCGGCTTCCTCCGTCCTTCCGCCTCGAAGGGGCTGTCGTTCAGCCTCGGCCGCAGGTACGGCCACGACGCCAGGGTGAGGGTCAGCCTGGTCGGCCTGCCCAGCGGCATCAGCGCAACGCCGGTGTCGACGAGCACGCTGAGCGGCACGATTTACGTTGCGGTCGCCGAGGGAGTGGCGAGCGGCCGCTACTCGGCGACGCTGCGCGCCACTGACGGCGAGCTGACGCGCAGCGCACCGGTCGAGCTCCTCGTCGACGCTGACGCGCCGACGGCGACCTTCACGGCGCCCGTCGCCAGCCGGATCCAGTCGAGCACCTCCGCGCTCGTCAAGTGGACCGAGAGCGACAGCGGCGGCTCCGGCCTTGCCGGGCGGACGCTGCAGCGCCAGCGCGGCCGACCCAGCGCGCCGGGCAACTGCTCGGCAACTACTTTTGGCAACGACGGGACTGCGCGGACGGCCAAGAAGGATTACACGGAGAGCCTGCTCACCGCCTATTGCTACCGCTGGCTGCTCAACGTGCGCGACCGCGCCGGCAACAGGACGCGTGTCGTGTTGCCAACGGTCCTCGTCGACACGAGCGTGCCGGCCAAGCCGCTGGTCGGCCTGGTTGGCTCCACCTCGAGCGTGAAGTCGCCGGCGGGCACAACGCTGCCGGCGGCTTGGTCGGACGGCCAGGGGACCGTCTGGTATCGCGGCGGCGGCAGCGGCCGGATCGACCTGCGCGTCGCCAGCTCGGACGTCCAATCCGGTATAGCCGGGGCAACGCTCGCGCCGACGACGGGTACGGCCGGCTGGACGTTCCCATCGAGCGTGGCCGGCGGCGACCAGCTCGACGTATCGCTCTCCTACAGCTCCGGCGCCAGTTCCCTCGGGCTGTCCGTGCGCAGCGTTAACGGTGCGCGCCTCAAGAGCTCCGCACTGGCGCTGACGGCCAGGCCCGATGGCACGCGACCGACCGACGTCCGTTGGAGCACCCTCCTCGATGCGCTGACCGTCTCGACGACGGGCAGCGTCCAGCTCAGCTGGAGCGGCGGCAGCGACGCCGGCAGCGGGCTGGCCAAGGCGTTCTTCGTCCGTCGCCAGCGAGCACCGGTGACCGCCACCGGCGGCTGCGGCAGCTTCACCGTCGACGGGCCGGCCATGCTCCTCGAGAACGGCAGTCACGATACCGCGCTGCGCGCCGGCTACTGCTACCGCTGGAAGGTGCGCGCGACCGACCGCGTGGGGAATCTCGCACCCGGCGTCACGTCGGGCAAGGTACGCGTCGACCAGTAGCGGTTGCGCCGGTTGCCGGAGCGCGACTCACCGCCGCCACCCAGGTCCTGTCTGGACGAGCTGGTCGGCCGATGGCGCAGCAGCGCGCTGGCCGGCCACGAGGTACGCCTTCGTCGTCCTCAACTAGCGCGAACCGACCTCGGCCAGGAAGTCGAGCACGAGCGAGGTGAACTCGGCCGGTCGCTCGAGGTTGACCATGTGCGCCGCGCCGGTGAAGACGTGCCGGCGTGCACCGCGGATCTCCCCGCCCAGCCGTTCACCGGCTGAGATCAGACCAGGCGTGTCGAGATCACCCCAGACGACGAGCGTCGGCACGCCGATCTCGGCCAGTCTCCCGGCCGCCGGCGGGGTGAGCGGCTGCGCTTTCCCGGCCGGCTGTCCAGCATGGTAGTTCTCGAGGTTCCACTCCACCATCCGCCGGCGCACGTCGGGATCGACACGGTCGGGTGGCTGGCCCAGGCCATCCGTCCAGATCTGCGTCTCATGCTCCACCAGCTCCTCCCATCGGCGCTCCTGCTCCAGCTGCTCGATCACGTCCCAGTCGATGCCCTCGTCCGGTCCCTCGTGGCCCCCCAGCCCGGATGCGACCAGGATCAGCGAGGCGACACGTTCCGGCTGCTCCAGAGCGAAGTCGACGGCAATCGACCCACCGCGCGAGGCGCCAGCAGGTGCGTCCGCTCGACGCCCAGATGCTCGAGCAGCCCGCGCAGGTCGTCGCGGTTCGAGTACGGCACGTCCTCCGTCGTCGTCCGTCCGAAGCCGCGCGTGTCGTAGCGGATGACGCGGTACTGCTCCCGCCATGCGGCGACCTGCTCGTCCCACATGCGCAGATGCGCGACGCCAGCATGGACCAGCGTCAGTGCCGGGCCGTCGCCGTCGACCTCGTAGTACAGCCGCCCGCCGGGCACCGCCACGTAGCCGGACTCGTTCATGTCACCGCCTCCAATCGCATCAAGCTGGACGAGAGAGCTTGATCTGCCGTGCGGCGGTTGGCAGCGACGAGATCACCCGGGTCGGCGGCAACCCAGCCCTCGGCATCGAGCAGCGACGTCGGTAGCGGGGACTGGCCGAAGCGGTCGGCCTCGGCCGACCAGCGCCCGCGCCATGCCTCGCCGATTCCCTCCTCCGGAGCGCCGTGCGCCTGCGCCAGCCAGACCAGCGCCCACGAGCGTGGCACGACCCGGTAGACGTCGTAGCCGCCGCCGCCGGTGGCCAGCCAGCGGCCGTCGGCGAAGCGGTGGGCAAGCTCGTCGAGCAGCGTCGTCGCTGCCCGGTAGGCGCGCGTCGTCAGCCGCAGGTGGGCGAGTGGGTCGTAGGCGTGGCTGTCGCAGCCATGCTGCGAGATGATGAAGGTCGGCCGGAAGGCGGCGGCCAACGCGGGCAGCGCGTCCTCGACGATCGGGATCCACGAAGCGTCGCCGCTGTACGGGGCGAGCGGCACGTTGACCGCTGTGCCCTCGGCGTCCGGTCCGCCCAGCTCGTCGGGGAATCCGGTCCCCGGGAAGAGCGACAACCCCGTTTCGTGGATCGAGAAGGTGAGGACCTGCGGATCGTTCCAGAACATCGCCTGCGTCCCGTCGCCGTGGTGCACGTCGAGGTCGACGTAGAACACGCGGTGGCCGTCATCACGTGCGCGAGCCACCGCCAGCGCGACGTCGTTGTAGATGCAGAATCCACTCGCCTGCTCGGCCATCGCATGGTGCAGCCCACCGCCGGGGTGGAAGGCGTGGCGCGCGTCTCCCGCCTCGATCCAGTCGACGGCCGCGATGGAGCCACCTGCCACCGCCGCCGACGCCTCGTGCATCCGCTCGAACGGCGGGCAGTCGCCGGCGCCGATGCCCATCGACGGCGGCCGCCACGGATTGTCGCCGAAGGCCCTGACGGCATCGATGTAACGGGCCGAGTGGAGCCGGCGCAACTGCTCGTCGGTCGCCGGCTCGGGCGCGATGAACCGCTGCGCGCCCATCCCGCGCAGCAGGTCGATCGCGGGCGGGAAGCGGCGCGGCGTCAGCGGGTGACCGGGGCCGAAGTCGTAGCTCAGGCTGGCGTCGCCGAAGACGACGAGCGGCTGCTCGGTCGCCCGCGCCAAGCCCTCTCGCTCGCTCATTCGGCCGCGCTCTCCCAGCCGCTGCCGGCGAGCGCCTCGTGCCACGCGTCATCGTGCCTGCGGCCGGCATCGAGCAGCGCTGCGTAGCGCCCGACCAGCGCCGGGAACGCGCCGTCATCCTCGCTCGGCATCTCGAGCACGGTCGCCGACTCCGGTAGTCCGCTCGGCCCGCCTGCGCCCTCGCCCACGACGACGACGAGCGACGCGCCGTTGTAGCGGGCGGCGTCGACCGCCGTCGCCAGCGAACGCTCGTCGAGTGGCTCGGCGACGACCAGCACGCGCCAGTCGGTCAGGTAGCTCAGCCC
>JALYGJ010000071.1 GCA_030777155.1 Chloroflexota bacterium
CTCCGTGGCACCGTCCCGGAAGGACGTGGCGAGCTGCGGCGCGCCGAGCTCCTCCACACCGGCTGGACCGACACGCAGCCGGGCAACGTACATGTCGCGCGCGCCGGCGGGCAGGGCGAGCAGCAGCAGCCCGTCGTGCTCGGCTGCCAGGGCGCGACCGAGAGCACGTGTGGTCGCCACGCCGACGAGCGGGACGGCGAGACTGTAGGCGAGCACTTTCGCCGTCGCCAGGCCGATGCGCAGTCCGGTGAAGCTGCCCGGGCCCGTCCCGGCCGCGATCGCGACCAGGTCGGCCGGGCGCGCGCCGGCGTTGGCCAGCAGCTCATCGAGGCGGGGCAGCAGCTCCTCGCCGTGGCGGTGTCCGCTGAGCCAGCTCGCCTCGGCCACCACCTGCCCGTCGAGCTGCGCAAGGGCGAGCACCGGCTGGCGGGTGGCAGTGTCGAGCACGAGCAGGAGCCGCCGGCTGCTCATCGCGGCGCGTGTCCTGCCCTCTGCCCTACCCACTCGTCGAGGGCAGCCAGGTAGCGCTGGTGATCCGGGCTGCCGGGCAAGAGCGTCAGCCGGCGCTGCTCGTCGCCGAGGATCTCGATGCGCACGGTCAGCCGGGCCGGATCGATCGCCGCCGGCAGCCGCTCGGCCCACTCGGACAGTGTCACCCCTTCCGCCTGCCGTTCGTCGAGCAGCCCTCCTCCAAGGACGTCCTCGGCGCCGGTAAGCCGATACAGGTCCTGGTGGAAGAGGCGCAGCCGGCCGGCGTACTCGGCCATCAGCGTGAAGCTGGGGCTGTTGACCACCTCTTCGACGCCCAGGCCACGGGCGAAGCCCTTGGCGAACTGCGTCTTGCCCGCGCCCAGCGGCCCGACCAGGGCGAGCCGATCACCCGCCCGAGCCGAGCCGGCCAGATGGGCGGCAAGCTGCCGCGTCTCGTCGGCCGAGTCGGTTGTCACGCTGACCTCGCTGCCCAGCGCCCGATCGACGGCGACGCCGCGGCGCAGTTCCTGCACGCCCTGAAGTTAGCCGAAGAGCGGCGTGCCGGCCGAGGGGGCGCTAGCGCGCTGGCCGCTGGCCGCTCTGCGCCAGGTGCGCGGCGCTGCCGGCGGCGGGCTCAGGCGTCGCAGCCCGGCTCTTCGTCGATCTCCTCCAGCCGCTCGATCAGCCGGTCGATGCCGTGCTCGTCGGCGAGGATGCGCTGCACGGCCAGCGAGCCGCCACCGAACACGCCGCGCAGCATCGGATCGAAGAACAGCATTGCCTGGCTGCCCAGCGGGCGGTAGGGCCGGCTCGACTCGAGGAACAGCATTGCCTGCACCGTCACCCCGCGCAGCTGGATCTCGCGCGCCAGATACTCGACGGGGTCTTCGCGCTGGTCGAAATCGGGACCGCCGGTCATTTGCCATCTCCGTGCGTCCGATGTTCGCCGGCGAGCGTGCGAACACCCATCAGTACCGAGCCGGCATGGTACACCCGGGGTAATCGGTACGCCATCGCCGTAACGATCTCCCACGAGATCGTGTTGCGGAGGCGCGCCAGCTCGGCCGCCGTGATCAGCTCGTCGCCCTGTTGGCCGAGCAGCACGAACTCGTCTTCGAGACCGGCCTGCGCGACATCGGTCACGTCGGCCATGACGGCGTCCATCGCGACGGTTCCGACGAGCGGCACGCGCCGGCCACGGACGAGCACGCTCGAGCCGGGCCACGAGGCGCGCGCCCAGCCGTCGCCGTACCCGACGGGCAGAGTGGCGATGCGCGACGTCCGCTCGGCCCGCCAGTGGCTGCCGTAGCCAACGCCTGTGCCCGGCGCCAGCGTCTCGATGCGCAGCGGGCGGCACTTGAGCGTCATCGCCGGCCGCAGGTCGTCCGCCAACGGGACGAGATGTGGCGCCGGCACGAAGCCAGCCGGCAGCAGGCCGTAGAGCGAGAGACCGGGGCGCACACCGTCGTAGTGGGGCGCCGTGCCGGCAAATAGGGCCAGGCTCGCGGCGACGTGGCGCCGCGGCAGCGGCAGGCCGGCGTCGCGGATCGCCGCCGCCGCCCTCTCGAAGGCAGCCAGCTGCTCGGCGGTCGGTCCCGAGTCCTCACCCGAAGCGAAGTGAGTCCAAAGACCATCGAGGCGAACACCCGGCGTGTCGGCGATCGCGCGCGCGACGACAGCCACGCCGTCGGGCCTGATGCCCGCCCGGGCGAGGCCGGACTCGACCTCGACGTGAAGGCGCAGCTCGCCCAACGCCAGCGCGCCGCGGCGGACTTCCGACCACCGCCGCAATATCTCCTCGACGGTCGCCTCATCGGCGATGACCAGTTGCAGCCCTGCTTCAGCGGCCTCGGCGACGAGTTCGGTCGGTGCGCGGAAGAGCACCAGGATCGGCGCCCCGATGCCCGCCCGGCGCAGGAGGAGCGCCTCGTCGAGGGTGGCGACGCAGAGGCCGTCGGCGCCGGCATCGATGAATACGCGGGCCGCCTGCTCCGCGCCGTGGCCGTAGGCGTCGGCCTTGACCACCGCCCACACCGCGACGCGGTCGCCGACGACCCGCCGCACGAGACGCATGTTGTGATCGAGCGCCGCGACATCTATCTCGAGCCACGCCAGACGAGGCAGCGGCGGCAGGCCGGCCGCCGCCAGCCGCTGCTAGATGGGGGCCGGCCGCGGTTTGCTCATCGGCGGCCGAAGCCGACGCGCCCGGCGGCGTCGCGCTCACGGAGTGCGGCCAGCCGGCGGCGCTGAAGGGCTATCTCGAGCGGCAGGTCCGACGCCGCCAGTCCGGCGTCGCCGACCTGCTGGCTGATCCGCTCGCCGGCGGCGCCGTGAAGATAGACGCCCAGGCAGGCCGCCTCGAACGGGCGCATCCCTTGCGCGAGCAGCGCGCCGATGGTACCGCCAAGCACGTCGCCGGTGCCGGCCGTGGCCAGCGCCGCGTTGGCGAACGGAGCGCGCGCCAGGCGGCCATCGGGCGCGGCGATGACCGTGTTGGCGCCCTTCAGCACGACGACTTGGCCGAAACGGCGCGCCGCCTCGACGCAGCGGGTTGAGCGCTCGGCGTCGTCATCGCGCACGGCTGCCCCCGTCAGGCGCTCGAACTCTCGGGGATGCGGGGTCAGGACGCACGGAGCAGTCGCGTCGGTCCACCACTCGCCAGATCGGCTGAGCAGATTGAGGGCACCGCCGTCGAGCACGAAGGGGATGGCCGGCCGGTCTCGAAGCAGGTGAAGCAGCAACTCTCCCGCTTCCTCGCTCTCGCGCAGCCCGGGTCCGGCAAGCAGCGCCTGCGCCGGCTGACCGGTCAGCCTGTCGCGACTCGCTTCGACGTCGAACACGCCGGGCGAGGTTTCGGGCAGGCCGAGCGTGACCGCCTCGACGACCCGCCCGGCAATGACTGGCTGGATCGACTCGGGCACGGCCAGGACGACGAGGCCGGCGCCTGCCCTCACCGCCGCCAGCGCGCTGAGCAGCGCCGCGCCGGCGTACTCGAGGGAGCCGGAGAGGCATACCAGCCGGCCGTTGCTGCCCTTGTGCCCGCGCGCATCACGGGCCGGCACCAGCGCCGCGCAGGCGGCATCGTCGAGCGCGAGCGCGTCAGCCGCCTCGGCCACGCTCGTCGAGCTCGCGCAGCCGCTCCAGCCGCGCCATGATCGCCCGCTCGCGGTCATCGAGCCGCCGTTCGATGTCGAGCGGGAAGACGAAACGACCGCCGGCGCTCCGCACGCCGAAGGCGATTGCGACGGCGTAGTCCCCCTCGTGGCTGATCGAGACCGCGATGCGCCCCATGCCGAGTTGCTCGGCCCGGGCCTGCGCTCGGCCGGAGAGCCGTACGGCGGGCTGCCCCGTGGGCAGGCGGACGATCTCGATGTCGCGCCAGCCGACTCCGCGCACGCCGAGGCCGAGTACCTTGCTGACGGCCTCCTTGGCCGCCCACCGGCCGGCGAAAGTGTGCGCGCGGTTGCGCACGTAGCGCTGCTCGGATTCGGTCAGCACGCGACGCGGGAAGCGGTCGCCGAAACGGCGCAGCGCGGCCGCGATGCGCTCGATCTTGATGATGTCGACGCCGAGCTCGGTCGTGCCCTCCGGCACCGGGGGCAGCGACACCGCTACTCGACGGTGACCGACTTGGCCAGGTTGCGCGGCTGGTCGACGTCCGTGCCGCGCGCCACGGCGGTGTGATACGCGAACAGCTGGAGCGGGATGACGGCTAGCACCGGGCTCAGCTCCTCGATCGTCTCGGGCACCCACAGGATGTCGTCGGCGAACTCGCGCAGGGCCTCGTCGCCCTCGCTGCCGACGGCGATGACGCGCGCGTCGCGCGCGCGGCCCTCCATCACGTTGCTGATCACCTTCTCCTGGACGGCCGAGCGGGTGGCAACGGCCACCAGCGGCACCTCCACGTCGAGCAGCGCGATCGGCCCGTGCTTCAGCTCGCCGGCCGCGTAGCCCTCGGCGTGGACGTAGCTGACCTCCTTCAGCTTGAGCGCTCCTTCGAGCGCGACGGGAAAGCCGACGCCACGGCCGACGAACATGAAGCCGCGCGAGTTGACGTAGCGCCGCGCCAGCTCCTGCGCCGGCTCGGCCAGCGCCAACGCCCGCTCAGCCTTGGCGGGCAGCATGCGCAGCTCACGCACCAGCTCCGCCTCGCGCTCGGCGGAGAGCCGGCCGCGGCGCTTGGCCACCGCCGCAGCAAGCAGGACGAGGGTGACCACCTGCGTCGCGAACGTCTTGGTCGCCACGACGCAGATCTCCGGCCCGGCCTGCAGGAACAGGACGGCGTCCGCATCGCGGGTTATCGCCGAGCCGATCGTGTTGGTCACGGCGATGACCGGCGCACCTCGCTCGCGCGCCAGGCGCACCGGGGCCAGCGTGTCGGCCGTCTCGCCCGACTGGGTCACTGCCACGACAAGCGTGCGCTCGTCGAGCGGCGGTGGGCTGTAGCGGAACTCGGAGCCGACGTTCCAGCGCGCGGGCAGCCCGGTCCACGCCTGGAAGACGTACGCCGCAACCGCTGACGCGTATGCCGCACTGCCGCAGGCGACGAACTCGACGCGCTCGATCAGCTCGAGGCGGTCGGCGATCGGCGCCAGCTCGTCGAGCTCGATGGCGTGGTCGTGCACCCGGCCGGCGATCGCCGAGCGGATGGCCTGCGGCTGTTCGTGCATCTCCTTGAGCATGAAATGCGGGTAGCCGCCCTTCTCGGCCGCCTCGATCGTCCAGTCGATGTCGTGGATCAGCCGCTCGGCCGGCACGCCATCGAGGTCGCTGATCTGTACGCGATCGGCAGTCAGGTCTGCGACGTCGCCCTCCTCGAGGAAGATCACCCGCCGGGTGTGGGCGAGCACAGCTGCCACGTCGGAGGCAAGGAAGCTCTCACCGTCACCAACGCCGACGATGAGCGGCACGTTCATGCGCGCGCCGACCAGGCGGCGCGGCTCGGCCTTGTGCATGACCGCGACTGCGTAGGCACCGTGCGCCTGAACCAGCGCGGCGCGCACGGCTGCCGCCAGGTCGCCGCTGTAGGCCTCCTCGACCAGATGGGCGATCGCTTCCGTGTCGGTCTCCGACGTGAGCACGTGACCGCGCTCGACCAGCCCGTCGCGCAGCGGCTTGAAGTTCTCGATGATGCCGTTGTGGATGACCGTGATCTCGCCGCTGCAGTCGGCGTGCGGATGTGCGTTGAGATCGTTCGGCCGGCCGTGCGTGGCCCAGCGGGTGTGGGCGAGGCCAACCACGGCCGGTGGCAGGCGGTCGGCGAGCGCCGTTCGCAGGTTGGTCAGCTTGCCCGCCCGCTTCTCCACGAACATCTCGCCCTCGGTCGTCACGAGCGCGATGCCGGCCGAGTCGTAGCCGCGGTACTCGAGGCGGGCGAGCCCCGCCAGCAGGATCGGCGCAGCCTCACGCGGACCGATGTAGCCGACGATTCCGCACATGACCGCTCTCCCTCCTGTCGCGCCCCAGGTCGGCGCTAGTTTAGCCGCTGGCCGGCTAGCTCAGCGAGCTCGTCGGCGATGCCGACCACGCGCGCCTCGTCGTCGCCCTCGACCATTATGCGCAGCGCGGGCTCAGTCCCCGACGGCCGGACGAGGACGCGACCGTGGCCATCCAGATCGCGTTGCGCCTGGGCAACGGCGTCGGCGAAGGTCGGGTCAGCTTCCCACTGTTCCTTGTGCCGGGCGACCACCGTGCGCTGCTGCTGTGGGTACAGTTCGATGGCGGCGGCCAGCTCCGACAAGGGCCGCTGTCGGCGGGCCATGATCGACAGCAGCTCGAGGGCGGTCACAATGCCGTCGCCGGCGTTGGTGTGCTCGCGGATGATGAGGTGCCCGCTCTTCTCGCCGCCCAGCCCAGCGCCCGAAACGAGCATCGCCTCGATGATGTACTTGTCGCCCACGGGCGTTCGCGCCAGGCGCCCACCGGCCGCGCGGATGGCCGCTTCCAGACCGCCGTTGGACAGCACCGACACGACGCAGATGCCCAGCGGCAGCGCGCCGCGGGCAAGCCGGTCGAGGGCGATGATGCCGATCAGCTGATCACCGTCGACCACCCGCCCGTGCTCGTCGATGGCCACACAGCGGTCGGCATCGCCGTCGAGCGCGAAGCCGACGTCGGCCCCCGTGGCGGCGACGATCTGCGCCGCCTGCTCAGGCGCCGTCGCGCCGCAGCCGAGATTGATGTTGCTGCCGTCGGGATCGTTGAAGCGGACGTCGACACTGGCGCCCGTGGCGGCAAGCACCTGCGGCGCCGCGACGCCTCCCGAACCGTGCGCGCAGTCGACGATGAGGCGGATACCTGCCCCAGCGGCAGGGACGAGCGTCGAGCGATGGGCGATGTAGTCGTCGAGCAGGCCGCGGGCGTCGGCCTCGCGGCCGAGCTCGTCGTTGCCCGGGCCGGTCAGTTCGTCAGCCCGCCAGATCAGCGTCTCGAGCTCGTCCTCGATCGGATCGTCGAGCTTGAGACCGGCGCCATCGAGCACCTTCAGGCCGTTGTCGGCGGCCGGGTTGTGCGAGGCGGAGACCATGATCCCCGCACCGAAGCCGACAGCGGGCACGAGGTGGGCGAGAGCCGGTGTCGGGCAGACGCCGAGCCGGTGGACATCGACACCCATCGAGGTGGCGCCGGCGACGACGGCGGCGGCAAGCATGTCCCCCGAACGGCGCGTGTCCTGCCCGACGAGGAGGCGTTGGCCGCGGTTCAGGATGCGCGCCGCTGTCGCCCGGCCTAGCGCATAGGCGAGCGGCGGCCGGAGGTCGACGTTGGCCACGCCGCGGATGCCGTCGGTACCGAAGAGGCGCGACATGGGCTATAGCGCGAGCAGGCGCAGTGGCAGGCTGGTGGCACCACCGGCATCCTCCGGCGTCGGCATCGGTGTCGGCGCCGGCGCTTCGACGGTCACGCTGATCCGCGGCGGCGTGATCGACACGAGCGTCAGCCGGCCGACGGGCCCGAACTCTACGGCCACACTGTGGGTGCCGACCTCCAGATCGCCGACGGCGACGGTCGCCAACAGCTCCGACGCGTCGACGCCGTCGAGCTCGCTGAGCAACCCGCCGAGCACGACGTCGAGGGCCGGTGTGCCCAGGACGTAGAGCCGGTCCGGGCGCGCGCCAGCCGGCGCCACGCCCACCTGGAAGGAGCGCGTGCCGCTCTCCTCGATGATCGTCACCGCCACCCGCACCTGGGCGCTGCCGCTCGCCGTCACCTGCGCCGGCAGCGCAAGCGGGACGAGCGTCTCGAAGTCGCGCCGGCGGTCGGTCAGGTCGATCGGCTCGGTGTGCGCGCCGTCCATCTGGGTGACCACGGCCTCCTCGCCGCTGACGGCGACGGTGGGCGGGGTGACATCGACCGACCCGATGCGGTAGCCGACGGGTAGGTCGCCGGTCAGCTCGGCGATGACGGGCAGCGTTCGATTGGCGAGCTCCCGAGCGACCGGTACCCGCACATGGACACGTGCCGGATCGAGGACGACGTTCGTCACCTGGTTGCCCTGCTCGTCGATCGCCACGACGTCGAACTGGCGGTCGACGTTGATACCGCTGGCATCGATCGGTACGCGCGCGACGACGGCCCGGATCGCCGCCACGCGCGAGCTCGCGCCGCGGACATCGACCGTCGGCGGATTCACCTGGATCGTGCCCAGACGGAGTCCCTCTGGAACGGCACCCAGGATGACGTCGACGAGCATCGTGCGGGTCTCGACCGGATCGAGCCGGACGCGGACGGTGCGTGGGCTGTGGTCGACCACCGTAACGCGCCGGTCGACGGCGACGACGTTGACCGGCACCTCGACGCCTTCGCCGTCGGGCGATGCCCGGACGCGCTGCAGATCGACCGTTGCGCTGAACGAGTCGGGCGTCAGCAGGCCAACGTCGAGCGGTGCGCGATAGCGGATCTCGGTCACCGGCGGGAGGTCGGTCAGCAGCGCCACGTTGGGCGGCTGGCGCAGCGCCTCGATCTGGACCGGTGAGTTGAACGTGCGCACGTTCTGCGACAGCACCAGGCCGCTGTAGAGGACCGATGCCAGCAGCACCGCGCCCAGCTTGAGCGGCCAGTTGCGCAGCAGGAAGTTGAGCAGGCGCCTCATTCG
>JALYGJ010000072.1 GCA_030777155.1 Chloroflexota bacterium
CGGAATGCCTCGCCCTTGGCGACGGCGCCGGGCGGACGCAGCTCGAGCACGCGTCGCCCGGCGAAGCGCTCCAGCTGCTCGGCGGCGTCGAGCTCGTCGACGACGGCGAGCACACGCTTCGCGGCGGCCACGACGTCAGGTGCCTGGCGATAGTGGAAAGCGACCGCCGGTGGTTTCCGCTCGACGACCAGCCACGGTTCGTCGACGCACGCAGCCACCTCACCGGCGAGCCGGTCGGCGGCGGCGGCGACGACCGGGTCGACGGGCACCGAGGTCGTGAGCAGCCGCTCGGGACGGCCGCCGCGCGGCAGGTAGCCGCGCTCCATCCCGTGGTTGCCGAGGTAGGTGACGTTGCCGACCCTGACGCGGGCGGCGACGTCGGCCGCCGTCCGCCCGGAGAGGACGGCGACGCAGACGCCGGGCGTGCCGGCCAGCCGGCGCAGCGCCTGGCGCCCCAGCGGCAGGATCGCCGCCGCCCATGGGTCCTGCACGATCTGGCTGAGCGTGCCGTCGAAGTCGGAGCAGACGAGCAGCGGCCGGCGCTCGAGGTGATCGGCGGCCAGCCTGGCGGCCTCGGTGACAGAGACGGTCTCGAGTGTCGAGCCGGCCGTCACGGTGAGGGCACGACTGCGTCGGGCACGACCGTCTGCACGGCCTCGACGAACACGTCCCGCGGCGCACCGCCGATGACGACCTCGGCGATGATCCCGTCCTCATCGACGAAGAAGTGGATGGGCAGCACGGTGGCGCCCCACTGACGCTGCGCCGCGCGGTCGAGATCGAGTGCCACCGGCAGGTCCACGCCAAGGCTGACCATGAACGCGGCGACCGTCTCCTCGTTTTCGCCGACGTCGACGATGACCATCTCGAGTTGATCGGCGAGCTGGAACTGCATGCGGTTCATCATCGGCAGCTCGTCGCGGCACTCCGGGCAGTACGTCGCCATGAAGTTGATCCAGAGCGGCGTGCCGGCGCTGGCCGCCGTATCGATCTGGCCGCCGCCAAGGCGCGGCAGGACCAGCCGCGGCGCGTGTTGACCGACCTGGGTCCCCTCGCTCGGCCGAGTCGGCGACGCCGTGGGTGTCGGTGACGGCGACGTCGCCGGGCTGACGCTGCCGGTTGGCGTGGCGAGAGTTATGCCGGCCGGCGTGGGAGTTGGCGGCGGCCGAGACGGCACGCTGACCGGCTGCTGGGAAAGCGCGCTGACGAGCACGAAGATGAGGACGATGCCCACGATCAGCGCGCTTAGCATCCCGAGGACGACGGGTAGGCGCATGCCGCCGGAATGTACTACGGCCAGAGGCGAGGGGCTGAGTTACCATCGGCGGCCCGATGGCTGCGCTCGCCCGGCTGATTGAACGCATGCTGCCGGCGCTGCTGATGGCCTCGAGCGTCACGCTGCTCAGCGCCGGCATCTTCGCCTATGCCCCGCCCGGCACGCTGAGCGAGCGCGTCGCTTCGCCGTCGCCTTCACCACCTTCGCGCTCGCCTTCGCCGGCAGCCACCGCCGCGTCGTCGCCGTCCGGCCTATCGGGCACCGCGCAGCCGACCCTGCCCGCCGGAGCGACCCTTGCCCCGTCGTCGGCTGGCGCATCGCCGACGCGCGTCGTGATCCCATCGCTGGACATCGACCTGCCCGTCGTCCGCGGCGACCTCGAGCTGCCCGGCAACGGCAGCCAATTCCCGCTGTGCGACGTCGCCCAGTTCCTCGTCGAGTACCCCACACCCGGCGTGCCCGGCTCGACGTACATCTACGCGCACGCCCGGGCGGGAATGTTCCTGCCGCTGCTCGAAGCCTCACACGCTGACGACGGCGCCGAGTTGCTCGGCGCACTGGTCGAGGTCTACAGCGCCGACCTGACCCGCCACCTCTACGAGATCTTCGTCGTCAAGCGCCACGCCACCGATCTGTCGCTGGCCAGCGACGTCCCGCGCGGCGAGTACCGGCTGGTCCTCCAGACGAGCGAGGGGCCGCGCGGAACGATTCCCAAGCTGCAGGTGGCGGCGCGGCGGATCTCGGTCGCACCGGCCACTGCCCGCGAAGCGTTGCCGGAGGCCCGCCCGCGGGTCTGCCGCTGAGCGAGGCGGGGCAGGGCCCGTTCGGAGCGCGACCGTTACGAATCGCCGGCGCCGACGGGGACGTCTTAGACGGGTGCGCTAACATCGTGCTCCCGTGGCATCTGAGGCGTCCCGTGTGTGGTACAGGCGCGGGCTCGCCAGAGCCGGCGTCCTGACCATGGTCGGCGTCCTCGTCGGCGTGCTGGCCTGCACCACCAGCGACGCGACGTTGCCCGAGGAGACGAGTCAACCGGCCGCCACACCGAGCGCGCCGGTCGTAGGCACCAGCGAGCCGTCGGCACCGCTGCTCACTGCTTCGCCGACGCTCGTCGCCGTGCCGGCCGCCACGCCGTCGCCAACTGCGACCCTCGGGCCGCTGCCCACCGAACCAGAGGGCCTCGCGCCGTCTCGTGACCCGGCAATCGCCGTCTGGCCAACACGCACAGAGTCGCCGGCGACTCCCGCGCCGACCGAGGCGGCGGGCGGAGCAACGAACCCGGCGGCGACGAAGACGCCCGCGCCGGCGAAGACACCCGCACCGTCGCTCGGCGAGTGGACGGGTAAGGCGGGCAAGCCGGCGACGCGCGTCGTCATCCGCGGGCTGCGCATCGACCTGCCGGTGGTCGTCGGTGATGAGCGCTATCCGAAGTGCGACGTGGCCCAGTACCTGACCAACTTCGTCAACCCCGGAATGGAAGGTTCGACCTACATCTACGCGCACGCCCAGCGTGGGATGTTCCTGCCACTGCTGCAGGCGTCGAAGCGCAACAACGGGGCCGAGATGATCGGCATGCAGGTTGACGTCTACACCTCCGATCGAGCGCGCTGGGTCTATCGCATCTTCAAGGTCAAGCGCCACGCCACCGACTTCTCGCTGGCGCGCAACCTGAAGAACAACGAGCACCGGCTGGTACTGCAGACAAGCGAGGGCCCGTCGGGCAAGTATCCCAAGCTGCAGGTGGCAGCCCGGCCGGTCGCGGTCTACAAGGCAACTGCGGCTGAAGCGCGGCCGGCGGCTCGGCCGCGCGTCTGCGGGCGCTAGCAGCCTCTAGGCGTCCGCCCTTGACGGGCGCCGGGCGCGGACGTAATATCAACGCGCCTTTATGTATCGGGCGCGCTTGCCGCAGCCCAGCCGCGCAGCCCACTCCACACCAGATCGGAAGAACGTGCCGTCGCCTGCCCACATCCGCTCGACCATCGCCGCCATCGCGTCTCCGCCCGAGGAGCTGCGGGAGTTGCGCGTCATCCACAAGGCGCTCGCCGACACGACGCGCCTGCGCCTGCTGCAGCGCCTGGCCGAGGCGCCGGCGACGGTCAACGAGTTGACCGCGCACGTCGATCTCTCGCAGCCGCTCGTGTCGTGGCACCTGCGCCGCCTCGAGCTGGCTGGCCTGATCGAGACCCGGCGCAACGGCCGCGAGGTCATCTGCTCGCTTCGCCGCGATGCCCTCGACGCGTTCCACGCGCGAGAACGAGCGCTGCTCGGGCTGACCAGCTGAGGTGGTGAGCTCGATCGTTTCACCCGGGCTGCGCGACCGCGTTCGCGGCGGCGTCGCGCCGATTGCGCGCGCGTTCGGCCGCGTCGGGCTGACACCCAACACGCTGACCGTCATCGGGTTTGGCATCGCCGTCCTGGCTGCGTGGCGGGCGGCTGTGCAAGACTGGCTTGCCGCCGCGCTGCTGGTCGCGTTCGGCGCCGCCTTCGACCTGCTCGACGGCGCCCTCGCCCGGGCGACCGGGCGGGCCAGCCGGCTGGGCGCATTCCTGGACAGCGTCCTCGATCGCGCCGGCGAGGCGGTCGTCTACATCGGCATCGCGATCGCCTTCCTGGTCGGCCGGTTCCATTCGGTTCAAGCCGTCCTGCCGATGGCCGCCATGGGCGCGGCGTTCATGGTCAGCTACACGCGTGCCAAGGCGGAGAGCCTGGGCTTCACGCCCGGTAGCGGGCTGGCCAACGTCGGCTTCGCGCCGCGCGAGGTTCGTGTCGTGATCTTGACGGTTGGCCTCCTGCTGACGCACTTCGGTGGTGGCATCGGCGAGCCGCCCTTTGCGCCGGCCGGTGAGTACTACCTCGTCCTGACTCTCGCCCTGATCACACTCCTCGCCAGCATCACCGTCATTCAGCGCATCGTCCACGTCTACCTGCAAGCCAAGAAGGAGCCCTAGCCAAGTGGAGAAAGAGAAGGAAGTCATGAGCAGCAACGGCAAGGCCGGCGGCAACGGCCGCACTCCGAAGCGCAGCGACGGCAAGGTGCGCGTCGCCATCGTCGGCGTCGGCAACTGCGCCAGCAGCCTCGTCCAGGGCCGCTACTACTACGAGAACGCGGCCGAGGACGAGTTCATTCCCGGCCTGATGCACGTGAACCTGGGCGGCTACCACATCCGCGACATCGAGTTCGTCGCCGCCTTTGACATCGACAGGAACAAGGTCGGCAGGGACCTGTCCGAGGCGATCTACACCAAGCCCAACAACACGTACGTCTTCCAGAAGGTGCCGCCGACGGGCGTACCCGTCGAGCGCGGCATGACGCATGACGGGCTGGGCAAGTACCTCTCGGGCATCATCGAGAAGGCGCCCGGCCCGACGGCCGACATCGTCGGCATTCTCAAGGAGCGCCAGGTCGACGTGATGGTCTCCTACCTGCCCGTGGGTAGCGAGGAGGCGACCAAGTGGTACGTCGAGCAGGCGCTGCGCGCCGGCGTCGGCTTCATCAACGCCATCCCGGTGTTCATCGGCCGCGAGCCGTACTGGCAGCGCCGCTTCGCCGAGGAGGGCCTGCCGATCATCGGCGACGACATCAAGAGCCAGGTCGGCGCCACGATCACCCACCGTGTTCTGACGCGGCTGTTCATGGACCGCGCGGTCCGGCTCGACCGCACCTACCAGCTCAACTTCGGCGGCAACACGGACTTCCTCAACATGCTCGAGCGTGACCGCCTCGAGTCGAAGAAGATCTCGAAGACGAACGCCGTCACCAGCATGCTCGACTACGACGTGTCCGATGACGACGTCCACGTCGGTCCCTCCGACCACGTGCCGTGGCTCGAGGACCGCAAGTGGTGCTACATCCGGATGGAGGGCACGACTTTCGGCGACGTGCCGCTCAACGCGGAGCTGAAGCTCGAGGTCTGGGACAGCCCGAACAGTGCCGGTGTCATCACCGACGCCATTCGCTGCCTCAAGCTCGGCCTCGACCGCGGCCTGGCCGGCACGCTCGTGGCGCCATCGGCGTACTTCATGAAGAGCCCGCCACGGCAGATCCACGACGACATCGGGCGCGAGCGCGTCGAAGCGTTCATCCGCGGCGAGGACAACGAGACGCTGGTCGGAACCGAGCAGGCACCCGCCGCCAAGAAGCGGACGCTGGCCAAGGCGACGGCCAGGGAACGGGTCGGCGCCGGCAGCTAGGGCAGCCGGTGCAAGGACGAGTGGCGCGCAGCGGCGTCGGCTACGCGCCCCAT
>JALYGJ010000073.1 GCA_030777155.1 Chloroflexota bacterium
GGCGCCGCGGAGCGCCGAGCTGGCCGCCCGTCGCGCCCGCCTTGCCGACACGGTTGCCGAGCAACGGGCCCGGCGACGCGCGGCCGAGGAGGCGCGCCGGCGGGCCGAGGTCGAGCTGGCCATCGACCACTCCCGCATGCGCGACCTCGACGCCCAGGCCGAGGAAGTCGCCGGCCGGCAGTCACAGATCGAGTCGGATTCTCACGCCATCGTCGCCCAGTTGGCCGATGCCGAGGAGGTCGAGCGCCGGCTGCGCCTCGAGCTCGAGCAGATCAGCGGCGCGAGCAGCGCGGACCGCTCCGGGCTGGTCGAGGCCGAACGCGAGGCGGCCGCGGCGCGCGATCAGTTGCGCGCGGCGGAGACGGCGATCCGGGGCGCGGAAGTGGCGGTGATGGAGGCGCGCCTCCAGGTCGACTCTCAGCGTGAGTCGCTGCTCGTCGAGGTCGCCGCGATCGGGGGCGCCGCGCTCATCGCACTCGACGGCACAGCCGACGCCGCCGCGCCGTCCGGCGCCGACGTCTCGACCGAGCGTCTGGCCGGCGCCCTCGACCGTGCCTTTGAGCGTTGGCGGAAGGAGCGGTCGGCCGACCCGCCGCCGAGCGCGGGTCGAATCGCCGCCCTGCGCCGGCGCTTCCACGAACTCGGCGCGGGGAACCCCTTCGCGGTCGAGGAGTACGCCGAGGTCCGCCGACGAGTTGAGGCGCTCGAGGGCCAGCAGCACGACCTGGAGGCGGCGATCCGCTCGACACGCACGCTGATCGAGGACCTGAACCGGCTCATCGCCGACCAGTTCCGGCGGACCTTCGCCGCGCTCGAGGGCGCCTTTGCACGGCGCTTCACGCAACTCTTCGACGGCGGGGACGCACAGCTCAGCCTGACGGCGCCAGAAGACCTGTCGGCGACCGGGATCGAGATAACCGCGCGACCGCCGGGCAAGAAGCGCCAGCCGCTCCAGATGCTCTCCGGTGGCGAGCGCGCGCTGACGGCCGTGGCATTGCTGCTGGCCATGCTCGAGGTGCGGCCGGTGCCCTTCTGTGTCCTCGACGAGGTCGATGCTGCGCTCGACGAGGCCAACATCGCACGTTTCTCGCAGGCGCTGCGCAGCCTCGCCGGCGATACGCAGTTCATCGTCATCACCCACAACCGCGGCACGATCGAAGCCGCCGATGCCCTGTACGGCGTGACGATCGGCGAGGACGCGGTCAGCCGGATCGTCTCGCTGCGCCTGCCGCCGGCGAGCGGGACGGGCCGTACGACCCCCGAGCCGCTGACCAGCGCCGTGGCGGAGGTCGCCTGATGCTCGAGCGTTCCCCGCCGCGCGCCGCCGACTATGCGGCCGGTGTTGACAAGTCGCGGCGCGGCTTCGGCAGCCAGCTGCGCCAGCTACTGCGCAGCGACCGCATCGACGACGGGACGTGGGAGGAAGTCGAGGAGACGCTGATCGCCGCCGACCTCGGCGCCGAGCTCGCCATGCGCATCGTGGACCGTGCCCGGCGACGCCGCGACGCGGCTGATGCCGAGGGCGCCGTGATCGCCGAGCTGCTCGCGCTCTACGCGCCCCGCGATGCCGCTCCCTGGCCGCGCATCCCCGCGCCCGGCGTGCCGGCCGTCGTCCTCGTCGTTGGCGTCAACGGTACCGGCAAGACGACGACCATCGCCAAGCTCGGCCACCGCTTCGCCTCGCGTGGGGCGAAGGTCCTCCTCGCCGCCGCCGACACCTTTCGCGCTGCTGCCATCGAGCAGCTGGCGGTGTGGGCCAAGCGGATCAACATCCCGCTCGTCGCGCACGCGCCGGGCGCCGACCCATCGGCGGTCGTCTACGACGCCCTCGATGCCGCGCTCGCCCGCGGGACTGACGTCGTGATCGTCGACACCGCCGGGCGGCTGCACACCAAGACGAATCTGATGGACGAGCTGGCCAAGATCCGGCGCACGATCGCCAAGCGCGTGCCGGACGCTCAGCCAGAAGTGCTCTTCGTGCTCGACGCGACGACCGGCCAGAATGGCCTCGCGCAGGCGAAGGCGTTCCACACCGCCGCCGGCCTGACGGGCGTGGTCCTGACCAAGCTCGACTCCACGGCTCGCGGCGGCATCTGCTTCGCGATAGAGGACGCGCTCAAGGTGCCGGTGCTCTTCGTCGGGGTCGGAGAGAAGGTCGACGACCTGCTCGACTTCGACCCGAATGCCTTCGTGGAGGCGCTTTTCGCCTAGCCGCCGCTACACTCGCGAGCGGTGTTCGACCAGCTCTCCGACCGACTGCGCAACGCGCTCGAGCGCCTGACCGGGCGCGGGCGCGTGACCGAGGCCGACGTCGACGCTGCGCTGCGTGAAGTCCGCCTCGCGCTGCTCGAGGCCGACGTCAACTTCCGCGTGGTCAAGGACTTCGTCGCCCGCGTGCGGGCGCGGGCAGTGGGTGCCGAGGTTCTCGACAGCCTGAACGCCGGCCAGCAGGTGATCAAGATCGTGCACGAGGAGCTGACCGCGATCCTTGGTGCCGGCGACCGCACCTTCCGCCTCTCGGGCGCACCGGCCGTCGTCATGCTCGTCGGACTGCAAGGCTCGGGCAAGACGACGTCGGCCGCCAAGCTCGCCATCCACCTCGTCAAGCAGGGCCGGCGACCGCTGCTCGTGGCCGGCGATCCGTACCGTCCCGCCGCGTCGGACCAGCTGGTCACGCTCGGGCGCCAGATCGACGTGCCCGTCCAGCCGGCGCTCGCCGGGCAGCCCGTCCTGGCCACCGCCCGCGCGGGTATCGCCGAGGCGCGGCGCAGCGGGCGCGACACGGTCATCGTCGACACGGCCGGGCGGCTGACGATCGACGAGGCGTTGATGGCGGAGATCCGCGGCCTCGCCGATGCGCTCGAACCGGCCGAGACGCTGCTCGTCGTCGACGCAATGGTCGGCCAGGAGTCGGTTGCCGTCGCGCAGGCCTTCGGCGAGGCGGTCCCGCTGACCGGGCTGGTGCTGACCAAGATCGATGGCGACGCGCGCGGAGGTGCCGCGCTGTCGATCAGCAGCGTCAGTGGCCTGGCCGTCAAGTTCCTCGGCACCGGCGAGCGCCCGGATGCGCTCGAGCCCTTCCATCCCGATCGCTTGGCCGGCCGCATCCTGGGCATGGGCGACGTACTGACGCTGATCGAGCGAGCGCAGGAACACGTCGACGAGAAGCAGGCCGAGCAGCTGGCCGAGAAGCTACGCCGCAACACCTTCACCCTCGAGGACTTCCTGGCCCAGATGCAGCAGCTCAAGCGGATGGGGCCGCTGGGCGGGCTGCTCGAGATGATCCCCGGCATGGGGGGCATGGCGCGTGACGCTCAGGCCGCGGTCGACAGCGGGCAGCTCAAGCGCGTCGAGGCGATCATCCAGTCGATGACGCCACGCGAGCGGCGCGACCCGTCGATCCTCAACGCCTCGCGCCGACGACGCATCGCGCGTGGATCTGGGACGACGTTGCAGGAAGTCAACCGGGTGATCAAGCAGTTCGGCGAGATGCAGAAGCTGGTGCGCCAGCTCTCGAGCGGGGGAGGACGCCGTCGTCTGCCCGGCCTGCCCTTCGGCTGAGCGAGCCGTGCCCGACGGGGACGCGCATGTGAAGACGCGAGGTGCCGCCCGGCGCCGCCGCCCGGTTACGCGGTCGGTCCTGCGCCCCCTTCGGGCCGGTAGCGTTATTCTTGCCGCCAACACTCAAGCGACAGGAGGCCCATCTCCCCAGTGGCAGTACGCATCCGACTGACGCGCGTCGGCGCGACCAAGCAACCCAGCTACCGCTTCGTCGTGACCGACAGCCGCAACGCGCGCGACGGCCGCTCGCTCGACATGCTCGGCCACTACAACCCGCGCACTGACCCGATCGAGATCAATGTCGACGAGGCCAAGGCAAAGCATTGGCTGAGCCGCGGTGCGCAGCCATCGGACACCGTCGCG
>JALYGJ010000074.1 GCA_030777155.1 Chloroflexota bacterium
GCGCAGGGCCGCGGCGACCGGCGTGCCGGCGTACCGCGGGCGCTCGAGGCGGTGGCGGCCAGGTTGCGCAGCGACGCCTGAACGGCCGATGGCCTTCTGGCGGCGGCTGCTCCAGCGCGAGGAGACAGCGCAACTCGCCGCCTGTACGGCGCTGGACGTGGGCACCGAGTTCGCCAAGGCGCTCGTGTTCGAGGTCGACGAGCAGCGGCATGGCACCGTCCGTGGCGTCGGCCGCCGTCGGCAGGGCCTTGCGCACATGCAGTCGGGAACGGTCGCCGACATCGCGGCCGTCGTCGACAACTGCCAGGTCGCGCTCCAGGAAGCGGAGGAGATGGCCGGCTTTCGCTCGCGCCAGGTGGTCATCGGTATCGCGGGCGAGCTGGTCAAAGGCTTCACCAGCAGCCATACACAGGAGCGGCGCAACAGTAGCCGGCCGATCACCGAAGCCGAGCTGCAGCGGCTGATCGCGACCGTCCAGCGAGCTGCGCTCCACGAGGCGGAGCGGACCATCACGTGGGAGACCGGCCTGCCCGACATCGAGGTCCGGCTGGTTCATGCCGCCGTCACCGCCGCGACCATCGACGGCTACGCGGTCACCAACCCGGTCGGGTTCCAGGGACGCCACGTCAGGGTCAGCATCTTCAACGCCTTCGCGCCACTCATTCACCTGGGGGCCCTGCAGAGCGTGGCCGGCCAGCTCGACCTCGAGCTGCTGGCGATCGTCGCCGAGCCGTATGCGGTGGCGCGCTGCCTGGGCGATACCGATGGTCTGCTCCAAACGGGAGCGCTGTTCGTCGACGTCGGCGGCGGCACGACCGACGTCGCGCTCGTCCGTCACGGCGGAGTCGAGGCGACGCGCATGTTCGCGCTCGGCGGGCGCGCCTTCACCAAATCGATCGCCGATCGGCTCGACCTTCCCTTCGCCCGCGCCGAAGAGATCAAGATCGACTTCGCCAAGGGCGCGCCCGTCGAGCAGGCGGCCGAGATCGAGCGGATCATTGGCGAAGATGTCGCCGTCTGGGCGGCGGGGGTGGAGCTCGTCCTCGAGGAGTTCGCGCGCGAGGGACAACTGCCCGGCCGCATCTACGTCTGCGGCGGCGGCGCACGCCTACCGCAGATCCCGGTTGCGTTGCGCGACCCGGAGTTTGCCCGCCGGCTGCCCTTTGCCCGCCCGCCGCAGGTGCAGGCGATCTCGCCGCAGCAGGTTGTCGGCCTCTCGGACGCCACCGGCCTGCTCGTCGACGAGCAGGACGTGACGCCGCTCGGCCTGGCGCATCAGGCACTCGAGATGAGCGCGCCGGAAGCGCCGCTCGACGCAGCCCTCCGCCGAGTACTGCGCGCGATGAAGGTCTGACCGGTGGCCGTCATCTACCTCGATCCCGAAACGGAGATCACGGCGGCGGTGGCCCGGCTGCGTGCGATGAGGGATGCCGCTGTCGTGCTCGTCGTGCCGGCCGGTTCGCGCATCGGCACCAGCCGGATCAACTTCCGGCTGCTCGCGCGAGAGGCACGCGAGCGCGGTCTGCGCCTGGCCACGGTGAGCGGTGATCCACCGGTACGTGCGCTGTCAGACGCGGCCGGCGTGCCCGCCTACGGCTCGGTCGACGCCGCAGAGGCAGCGCTGAGCGAGGTGCCGACTGCGCCCGCAGCCGCCCCCGCCGCGGGGCCGGCGACGGCGGAGCGGCCATCCGTGAGCGAGCCCTCCGGGCCTCCGTCGCCACCCGTGCGCAGCGTCCCTTCGGACCGGGCGGCACGCGTCGACCAGACGCGCGTGCTGCCCGGACGGCGCTCCGTCGAGCCACCGCTCTACGAGCCGGAGGTCGCGCCAAAACGGCGACGGCGCGTTCGCTGGATCGCGCCGCTGGTCGTACTCGCGCTGCTGGCGTCGCTGGTCGGACTCGGCGCGTATGCCGCATACCTTCTCCTGCCGACGGCCGAGATCACCCTTCGGCCGCGGCTGATCGACGTGGGGCCGCTTTCGATGACGGTCGTCGCCGATCCGACGGTGGCGGCGGTCGACCCAGCGGCCCGTCTGGTTCCCGCCCAGCTGGTAGAGCTGCCGGTCACGGTCAAAGGCGAGTTCACGGCCACCGGCACGCGGGTCACCGCGACCCATGCCAGCGGCCGCGTCCGCTTCCGCAGCGAGAACACCGTCTTCGACGTACCCATACCGGCCGGCACCGCGGTCAGCACGCCCGATGGCGTGGAGTTCGAAACGACGGCCAGCGTCACCGTGCCGAGAGCAGTGTTCAACGTGCGCGCCGGCACCGCCACCGTCGAAGTGCGTGCCGTCCGCCCGGGACCGAGCGGCAACGTGGCCGCAGGCAGGATCAGGCGGCTGCCAGAGTCGCTTGCCGCGGCGCTCGTCAGCGTGCGAAACCCGCAGCGAACAGCGGGTGGCCGGCAGATCGAGGAGCCGATCGTCACGCACGAGGACGTGGATGCGGCAGTGACTGCGCTGACCGTGCAACTCGCGCCTGAGCTGGCGGCGGTGCTGCGCGATTCAGCGAGTACCCCGCGCGGACTGACGCTCTATCGCGGCTCGGCCCAGCTTGGTCCGGCCGTGCCCGACCCGCCGGCGAGCGAGCTCATCGACAGCACCGTCGAGAGCTTCACGCTCTCGTTATCGGCGACGGCGCGCGTGCTCGGCGTGAATGAGCAGCTCGTCGACGACGTCGCGGCGCAGCAGCTGCGCCAGCGCGTCCCGGCGGGGACGGTTCTGCTCGACTCAACCGTCACGACCGCGCACGCGCCGGGGATCGTGCGCGGGCGCGTCGTCGAGTTCACCGCGACAGCCGTCGCGCGCAGTTACCGCCTGCCCGACCGCGACGAGCTGCTCGCCGAGGTGCGCGGCGAGAGCCTAAGTCGGGCACGCGCGATAATGGAGAAGTACGGTAGCGTCGACATCGTCATCTGGCCCGAGTTCGTCGACCGGGTGCCGGATCAGGTCGCACGCATCAACCTGATCGTCCAGCCGCCAGTGGAGAACCCGTGACGCGATTGCTCGGCATCGACCTCGGCCTGCGCCGCATCGGCCTTGCCGTGGCCGAGACGGCGAGCGGCGAGGTGGTGCCGCTGGCGACGATCAGGCGATCGACGCCCGAGCGCGACGGCCGCACGATTGCCCGCATCGCCGCCGAGCAGGCGATCGATGAGCTGATCGTCGGCCTGCCGCTGCTGCTCGATGGCTCCATTGGCCGGCAGGCAGCCGAGACGGAGGCGTGGGCGTTGAGCGCACTCGCCGGCCTCGACCGGCCGGTGTCCTTCCGGGATGAGCGGCTGACCACCGAGCGGGCAGAGCTGTGCGTCGGCCGGCCTGCTCGCGGACGGAGCGGTGCGCCGCCGTCAGCTCACGCCCGCCAGGCTCACCGAGCGCGAATCGACCGCGAGGCGGCGGCGCTGATCCTGCAGGCCGAGCTCGATGCTCGCAGTGGCGTGGGCGGGGCGGCGTGACGATCCGCCGCCGGCCGCCCGAGCTGGGGAGGTACAGCCGCCGCCAGGCGATCGAATTCGGGCGGCGCGGCCAGCGCTCCCGCTCGCCCGGCGGCAGCGCCAATGGGGCGTTGCTCATCATCGTCGTCGTCGCCGTCGTGCTCGTCGGCGGGGCAGTGCTCCTGCCGTCTGCCGTCGCCGGTTTCGCACGCGGACTGGCCGAGCAGAACCCCGATTGGCTGCGCTTCCCGATGGTCGCCGACGCCGTCCGGCCGGAGCTGGGTGACAGGCTCGATCGCCCGGCCGGTACGGATCCCACGCCCGTAGAGTTCCAGATCACGAGCGGCTCGAGCGCCAGCCAGATCACCAATCAGCTGGTCGAGCGTGGCCTGGTCACCGATCGCCTCGCCTTCTCGTGGCTGCTGATCGTCGATGGTGCCGGAAACCGGCTACAGGCCGGCCGGCATGAGCTCAACCGGACGATGTCCCCGCGCCAGGTTGCTGAGCAGCTGCAGCGCCCGCCCGTCGCCACGCCGCCGCGGATCACCGTCTCGCTGCGCGGTGGCCTGCGCATCGAGCAGATAACGGCATACCTGATCAAGGAAAAAGAGACAGAGATTGCCTTCGCGCCAGCCGAGTTCCATGAGCTGGCAACGGTCCCGCCGGCCGATCTCGTCGCCGCCTACACGATGCTCGAGAGCAAGCCTGCCGGGGCCAGCCTGGAAGGCTTCCTCGGCTCTGGCGTCTTCGAGATACCGCCCGAGACATCGGCACGCGACTTCGTCGAGATCCTGCTCGACCGCCGGCAGGCCGAGCTCGGCACGCTGCTCGACAGAACGCCGCCCGAGCCGCTGACCGATTTCTACCAGGTCGTCACGCTGGCCAGCATCGTCGAGGCCGAGGTGCAGATGCCCGAGGAGCACCCGCTCGTCGCCGGCGTCTACCTGAACCGCCTCGACCCATCGCTCTGGCCGACACGGCTGCTCAACGCCGATCCGACGATCCTCTACGCCAACGACAGCGCGAGGTTGCGCGAGAGGCCCATCGAGGAGTGGCCGAACTACGTCTTCTGGGCGCCGATTGGCCGGCCGATGGCGGAGGTGACGCTGCCCGACGATCTGGCCGGTTTCCAGACCTACCGCGTACGCGGCCTGCCGCCCGGGCCGATCCGCTCGCCGAGCGTGGGAGCAATCGGTGGCGTCCTGGACCCCGACACCGAAGACGAGTACCTCTACTTCGTCGCCAAGGGCGATCGTTTCCATGCCTTTGCTCGGACATGGGAAGACCATCTCGAGAACGTTCGCAAGTATGTGCGTGGCGGTGGCTGACCGCCGACCGCCCGTCGCCGACCGACCCGCGCCGCTCAGCGGAGATCGATTGCCGCCGCTGATGCCCGGGCGGCCGCCGAGTGCGGCTGACCTGGAGCGCTGGCGGTCCGCCGACCACGCCGCCCGGCCGGCGCGCGTGGAGCGGCTGCGCGAGCGCATGCGGCGCGAGCGCGTCGACGCCTACTTCGGCGTCCGGCGCGAGAACAGCCGTTACCTGACCGGACTCGAGCTGGCCGAGGGCGAGGAGAAGGTCGCCGGCAACTCTGGCCAGTTCTTCGTCTCGGCCGACGAGGTGGTCGTCCTCGCCGACTCGCGCTACACGCTGCAGGCGGGCGAGCAGTGCGCGCAGGCGCGCGTGGAGCCGGTCTACAACGACCTGCCGGCGCGCTGGTCGGCCATCGTGAGCGGGCTGCGCCCACTGGGTGACGGCGCGGGCCGCGTTCGCCGCCTGGCCGTCGAGGCCGGCCAGGTCAGCCACCTCGCCTGGCTGCGCCTGGCCGAGGCCGAGCCCGACCTCGAGCTGGTGCCGATCGAGGGCTGGGTGGAGGAGCAGCGGGTGACGAAGGAGCCGGCCGAGCTCGAGCGAATCGCTGCTGCCTGCGCCGTCGCCGATGCGGCGCTGACGCGGTTGCTGCCGCGGATCAGACCCGGCATCAGTGAGCAGGAGCTGGCGCTCCAGCTGGAGTGGGAGATGCGCACGTCGGGCGCTGAGGCGCTTGCCTTCGATGTCGCCTGCCTGTCCGGCCCGCGCGCGGCGCTGCCCCACGGCTCGCCCGGCGAGCGCGCGGTCGCGGCCGGCGAGGTGCTGCTGTTCGACTTCGGGGCGCAGGTCGGTGGATATCGATCGGACATGACCCGCACGCTCTTCGTCGGCCAGCCGACAGCGCGTGATCAGGAGATCTACGAGCTCGTTTCGACTGCCCAGGAGGCGGGCTTCGCCGCTCTCGCCCAAGCACTCGCCGACGGCCGGCCGCCGACCGGCCGCCAGATCGACGCGGCGGCTCGCGAGGCGATCGAAGCCGCCGGGCATGGCCCCCACTTCGGTCACGGTCTGGGCCACGGCATCGGCCTGGCCACCCACGAGGCGCCTTCGCTCGGGCGCCTGGCGCCCCCGGTACCGCTGCCCAGCCCGACCGTCTTCTCGGTCGAGCCCGGCGTCTACCTCGACGGCGAGACCGGCGTGCGCATCGAAGACCTCGTCCTGTTCGACGCCGACACCGGCCGGCTCGGAAGGCTGACCGCCTTTCCGCGCGCAATCACGGTCGTGGGAGAGTAAGGCGCGCGCACTCGTTTTGGAGGTCAGATGCAGTCGCGCTTCGTCAGGTCTTTCGCCGAGCCCGACGAGTTGACCAAGGCGGAGTTGCTCCGCTCCGAACTGGTGCACCTCGGCGGGATGACGATCTCGCGCGATGTCCATGAACCGGGGTGGCGCTGGTCGACCCATGTCAGGCCCCTGGTCGGCACGGAGTGGTGCGAGCTGCGCCACATGGGTTTCGTCCTCGCCGGCCGGTTGCGTGTTCGGCTCGGCGACGGCACAGAATTCGAGGTGACCAGGGGCGACGTGATCAACGTGCCCGCCGGGCACGACGCGTGGGTCGCCGGCGATGAGCCGTTCGAGGTCATTGCCTGGTTGGGCGTGCGCGGCTGGCTGGGATCGCTCGAGGTCGCGCCCGAGCGGGTCGTCACGAACCTGGTGATGACCGACATAATCGGCTCCACGCCGCTGGCGAAGCAGCTCGGAGACCGCTACTGGGGCGAGCTGCTCGAGCAGCACATGTCGGCGTCGCGTGAGGCTATCGGCCACTTCCGCGGCGAGCTCGTCGATCTCACCGGCGACGGTCTCCTGGCCCGTTTCGATGGAGCGTTGCGAGCGGTTCACTGCGCGCTCGCGCTGCGCAACTCGGCCATCACCCTCGATCTTCCGCTGCGTACGGCCGTACACACCGGTGAAGTCGAGGTTACCGAGGCCGGCCTCCGCGGGGTTGCACTGCATGAGACGGCGCGTATGTTGGCCCTGGCCGGCCAAGGCGAAGTCGTCGTCTCGGCAACGGTGCGGGCGCTCGTCTCAGGCTCTGGCCTCCAGTTAACCGACCTGGGCGAGCAGGAGCTGCGTGGCCTGCACGGAACCTACCGGCTCTACCGGCTCGATGCCGGCTAGACTCAGGCGGTGATTTCAACAGGCGAATTGCGCAAGGGCGTCGCGATCGAGCTCGACGGCGAGCTGTGGCAGGTGCTGGACTACCACCACATCAAGATGGGCCGCGGATCGGCGCAGGTGCGCATGAAGCTGCGCAACATCAAGCGTGGCCAGACGGTCGAGCGGACGTTCCAGGCGGGCGAGAAGTGGCCGCGCGCCTTCCTTGACCGCCGCCAGGTCCAGTTTCTCTACCGCGATGGCAGCGACTACCACTTCATGGACAGCGAGTCGTACGAGCAGTTCTCGCTGACCGCCGAGCAGCTGGGCGAAGCCGCCCAGTACCTGAAGGACGGGATGACACTCGACCGCACGACCTACGAAGGCGAGACGATCGGCGTCGAGCTGCCCGTGACCGTCGACCTGCGCGTCGCCGAGACGGAGCCCGGCTTCGCCGGCGACACGCAGAGCGGCGCACGCAAGCCGGCGCGCGTAGAAACGGGACTCGTCGTCCAGGTACCGCTCTTCGTCAACGAGGGTGACACCATCCGCATCGACACGCGCACCGGCGAGTACCAGACGCGCATCTGACCGCGGGCCGGCCAGGCGGCAGGGGCACGCACGATCCTCGGCGCGCAGTAGGCTTGGCCGGTGACACTGTCGCGGCAAGGCCCGCAACCCCAGCTCGACCATCCCGGGCCACGCATCCTGGGCATCGGCGAGCTGACCCGCCTCGTGCGCGAGCAGCTCTCGCGCTCGCCTGCGCTGAGCGACGTGTGGGTCGAGGGCGAGGTCGGCCAGGTCAGCATCAGCGCTGCCGGCCACTGCTACTTCACGCTCAAGGACGAGCGAGCGCAGTTGCGCTGCGTGATCTTTCGCGACGATCGGCTGGTCATGCCGTTCGAAGCGCGCACCGGTCTGCGCCTGGTCGCCCATGGTCGGCTGGATGTGTTCGAGCCGCAGGGCGCCTACCAGCTCTACGTCGACTCACTCCAGCCGTCAGGGCACGGCGACCTCGCGCTGCGCTTCGAGGCGCTCAAGGCGCGCCTTGCTGCCGAGGGCCTCTTCGCCGCCGCGCGCAAGCGGCCGCTGCCCGAGTACCCGGTCAACATCGGCCTGGCCACGAGCCTGTCGGGCGCAGTCGTGCATGACGTGCGCAAGGTGCTCGCCCGGCGCTGGCCGTTGGCGCGCGTGCTGGTCGCCGCCTGCCAGGTACAGGGCCAGGGTGCGGGACCGACGATCGTCGCCGCGCTGCGGCGGCTGGCACGCTGGACCGACGCCGAGACGGGCCGCCGTATAGACGTCGCCATCCTCGCCCGCGGCGGCGGCTCGGCCGAGGACCTGGGGCCGTTCAACGACGAGAGCGTGGTCCGCGCGGTGGCGGCCCACCCCTGCCCGGTGATCGTCGGCGTCGGCCACGAGACTGACGTCGTCCTGGCCGAGTTTGCCGCTGACGTGCGCGCCGCGACGCCCTCGGTCGCGGCGGAGCTGGCCGTGCCGGCGGCCAGCGACGAGCTGGCCCGCCTGCGCCACCTGCGCGGCCGACTTGAGGGCGCCCATGGTCGTGAGCTGG
>JALYGJ010000075.1 GCA_030777155.1 Chloroflexota bacterium
GACGAAGACCTCGACGAACGCTGGACCGATCCGCGCGCGGACCTCGTCGCGCGTCGCCCGGTACGGGCTGACGAGTGCGCATACGCAGATGCCGCCGTGGCGGACGATCTCTGTGGCGACGAACCCGACGCGCCGGACGTTCTCGTCGCGGTCCTCGCGCGAGAACCCAAGCTCCTTCGAGAGGTGAGTCCGCACGGCATCGCCGTCGAGCAGGGTAACCGTCCGGCCCTGCCCCTCCAGCAACTCGACCACGCGCTGGGCGGTCGTCGTCTTGCCCGAGCCGGAGAGGCCGGTGAACCATAGGCAGAGGCCGCGCTGGGAGGCTGTCGACGGGCGGGTCAAGGCGCGGCGAAGTCTAGCGCGCGACGCGGCGGGCGAGCCGGAAGCGCAGGCCGCGCAGCGCCAGCCGGATGTCCTCCGCGAGTCCCTTGAAGTGGCGCAGGTAGAAGGTGCTGCGCACGAGCCGTGGCCGGCGGCCGCTGAGAATTGCGCGCAGCCCCACGCGAGTTGCCGGCGGCCCCGCAGCGTAAGGCTCGACATCGGCGAGCCGCTCGAGGGTGGCCAGGATTCGCTCGGCGACGCGCTGTGCGTTGCGCCCGTCACGCCGCGGCCCGAACAGCTGGGCCGCGTAGCGCTGGCGGATCTCGCTCCGCTCGCCCGGGTTGGCGAGTGCCGCGCTGACGGCAGCCGCCAGCTGCCGATCCGGGTCGGTCACCTCGGTCGCCAGGTCGCGCCAGCGCCAGTTGAGGTCGTCAGGGTCGTAGGCCGGGTCGAAGGGGTGGCGAGGGTTGGTTACCAGCACGATCGGGCGGTCGAGGGCGAGGAACAGGAAGGTGACGCTCGAGACGTCGGACACGAGCAGGTCGGCGGCGAGCAGGTAGGGCGTGACGTCGGCGGCGGCGTCGCTGACGAGGTGCACGCGTTCGTCGCGCTCGGCCAGCCGCCGCCACCAGTTCATCCACTGTCCGCGCCGCAACGGAACGTGGGGGTGCGGTTTGATGATGATGTTGTACGGCGGCCCGTCGCCGCGGATCAGCTCGGCCAGCCGGTCGCCGAGGACCGGCGCCGCGCTCAGCCCGGCGTTCCAGGTCGGCGCGAAGAGAACCGTCCGCTGCGCCGGATCGAGCGCCAGCGCCGGCGGCGGATCGCGCCGGAACAGCGGGTCGAGCTGCGGGTAACCGGTGTACCAGAACTCCTTCGGCTGGATACCGGCCTGCCGATAGGCGGCCGCCATGTTGTCGTCACCGACGCACATGAAGTCGAGCCGCTTGGCGCGCTCCTCGCGCAGCCGGCCGATCCGGCGCGGCACGCCCTTCGGCGTCAGCCCGTGGTCGACCGAACCGATCACCGTCCGCGGTAGCGCGCTCCGAAAGCGCGCCAGGTCGGCGAACGAGGCCTGCACCAGCACGTGCGGCGCGAAGCCGATGATCGCTGCCGGATCTGCGCTATAGAGCGTTTCCACCTCGTCGACGAGCAGCGCGTGCACGGGACGAAGGATCGCGTCATGGAATGGCTGGTCGAGGTAGAAGGCGACGCGGTGACGGTCGGGCAATGCTCAGCCGCCGCCGCGGCCGACGGGGGCGGCTACCGTCGCCCGAGGATCGAGTGCGCCTGACACGGCGGTGAGTCTACTCGGCGTGGCGCAGCGAGCCGGAACGGCGCCTGACCCGGCTTCTGCGTGGCGCGCCGGTGCGCAGCGGGCGGAGGTGCATAATGCCCGCCCCAATGCCCACCAGCAGGGGTCTTCTTTGCCGCTTGTTCACGCTATCGTCCTTGCCGCCGGCGACGGCAACCGCTTTGGCGCCGACCGCCCCAAGCAGTTCCTGCGCCTTGCCGGCGAGCAGATCCTGACGCGCGCCGTTCGCGCCGTCGCCGCTGCCGGCATCGACCAGCTCAGCGTCGTCGGCAATCCGAACTGGATGGAGGAGACACGACAGGCAGTCGCGGCGGCCGATGTCGACGTCCCGACGAAAGTCGTCGCCGGCGGCGCGACGCGTAACGAGAGTACGCTGCGCGGCCTGGCCAGCCTCGGCGCTGCCGCCGACGACATCATCCTCATTCACGACGGGGTACGACCGCTCGTCCCGCCCGACGTTGTGCGGGCTGCGATTGCGCCCGTCCGCGACGGCGCCGCCGAGGCGAGCGACACCGTTATCCCGAGCGCCGACACGGTGGTGATCGTCGATCGCGGGCAGGTCGTCGAGATCCCGGAGCGCTCGCGCTACCAGCGCGGCCAGACGCCGCAGGTCTTCCGGAAGGCGGTCCTGGAGCGCGCCTATGGAGCGGCCGCCGCGCGCGGCGACCTGAGCGCCACCGACGATTGCACGCTCGTCCTGCGCTACGTGCCGGGCGCGCGCATCGTCGCCGTGGCCGGCGACGAGGTCAACGCCAAGATCACGACTCGGCTCGACCTGGTCCTCGCCGACCGGATGATCCAGATGCGCACGCTCGACCTGCCATCGCTGTTCGATCCGCCGCCGCCCGACGCCCTGCGCGGCAGCGCCATGCTCGTGATCGGCGGCACGAACGGCATTGGCCAGGCGGTCGCCGAGCTGGCCGAGCGGTTGGGCGCACGCGTCGAAGTTACCGGCCGTTCGCGTGGGCTCGACGTGCGCGACTACGCGTCGGTCGAGGCGCACGTCAAGGGCACCGCAGCACGGCTGGGCGGGCTCGACCATGTCGTCGTGACCGCCGGCATCCTCCATGTTGGGCCGCTCGTCGAGGCAGATCCGGCCGACATCGCTGAGGTCGTCACGGTCAACCTGACGGGCTCGCTGAACGCGGCGCGCGCGGCGTATCCCGAGCTGTGCCGGACACGTGGCTCGCTGACCCTCTTCGCGTCGAGTTCGTTCACCCGCGGCCGGGCCAACTACGTGGCCTACTCGGCGAGCAAGGCGGCACTCGTGAATCTGGCGCAGGGCCTGGCCGACGAGTGGTGTGACGCCAGCATCCGCGTGAATGCCGTCAGCCCGGAGCGGACGGACACGCCGATGCGACGGCGCGCCTTCCCGGAAGAAGAGCGAACCGGCCTGCTGTCTGCGAGCGACGTTGCGGTGGCGACGATGCGGCTCATCGGGTCAGGCCTGACCGGGCAGGTCGTCGACGTGCGCCGCCACGAGATGATGCCCGTGCCGGGCGCCGGCTAGCGGGCAGCAACAGTCGGGACGGCTGGTCGCGTCAGCGGGGCTGATATCGTCCCTCGGAGTGCGCCAGGACGACCCTCGCCCAACACCGATCACGCCGCTCAACATCGGCTGGTGGGCCGCCCGCACCTGGTGGGCCGACCGGCGGCGGCACCGCCGACACCGCCGGCCGCTGTCGGCGCATCGGCTGGCGGCCTCGCTTCGGCCCGACCTGCGCCGACCGATCTTCGTCATCGGCGCCGATCGCTCGGGAACGAGCTTCCTCGGCGACAGCCTGGGCGTGCTACCCGAGGTCTCGTACCACCACGAGCCGGTGGCAACCAAGGCCGCTGCCCGCTACGTCTACGAGGGCAGGTGGTCGTTTCGGCGCGCGCGTGCCTTCTTCCGCCTCGTCTACGCCTGGCTGCTGCGCGCGAACCTCGAAGGAGACCTGCGCCTGGCCGAGAAGACGCCGACCAACTCGTTCATCGTCGGCTTCCTGGCCCGCGCCTTCCCCGACGGCGTCTTCGTCCACATCGTGCGTGATGGTCGTGATGCCGCCCGCTCGCACCTGCAGCAGCCGTGGCTGCTGGCGGCGTCGCTGGCCAGCGGCCACCGGGAGCCGGGTGGCTACCGCTACGGGCCCGACGCGCGCTTCTGGGTCGAGCCGGCGCGGCGGCGCGAGTTTGAGACGACGACCGACCTCCACCGCTGCATCTGGTCGTGGCGGCGGCACACGGAGGCGGCCCTCGCCGGCGGCGGCGACCTGCCACCGTCGCGCTACCACGAGCTGCGCTATGAGTCGCTGGTCGTGGATCCGCGGGCGGAGGGCGAACGGCTGCTCGACTTCCTGGCCATCGACGCACCGGCGTCGCGGGCAGCGCTGCTCGGCCACCTCGAGCGCGCCGATGCGCGCGGCGTAGGCGCCTGGCGGGAAACCCTCGGCGCTGACGAGATGGCGATCATCGAGCGCGAGGCGGGCACGCTGCTACGCCGGCTCGGCTACGACAGTAGCGCTTAGATGGCGACCCGAAGGCGGCGACTGGCGCGACGCGTAGCGGTACGAAAGCCACTCTCGACAGCCTCTGCGGCGAAGGTGATCCTTCTCGGAGTTTGGACGATCGCCTGACACCCGGCTCCGTGCCGCCCGAGACGGCCGAGCAGGCGCGGCTTCGGCCGGTCCGTCTGGCGCTCGCCGGCGGCTTCGTCATCGTCGCAGTCGGCGTTCTCGTCGACCTCGCGCGCGACCCGGCCGACCTGCTGGCCATGGTCCAGGTCATAGCCCTGGTCGTGATCCTGGCTGGCCTCAGCGTCGAGCTCGCCGTTGGCCGTCGGATCGCCGAAAACCGCCAGGCACGCGACGCCGGCCTGACGCGCATCCTGCAGCGCCTGTCGCGCTCAGTCAGCTCCGACGCGATCGTCGAGGCGATCGTCGAGGACCTGCGCCGGACGGCCGACGTCGACCACGTCGTCGTCTCGCGCCTGCGCACGTCCGACTCGATGCTCGAGACGACGCTCGTCTCGGGCAGCCCGGAAGGCCGCCAGTCACGGACGGTGCTCTCTTCCGACGTGCTTGACCCGGCCAACGCCGCCGACGGCCGCGGGCGAGCGTCGCTGCTGCGTCCTCGGCGGCCCGAGCAGGTGGTCGCCGACGAGATCTGCCGGCGCGTGCGCGCCGCCTACGGGCTGTCAGCGACTCTGGCCGCGCCGCTCGTCGTCGACGATCGCGTCGTGGGCGCGATCATCCTGTCGCGCCGGGCCGGCGCCGAGTGGAGCTCCGCCGACCGGCGGCTGCTCAACTGGGCGGCCGAGGAGCTGTCCGTCGCGCTCGCCCGCGCCTACCGTTTCGAGGCGGCGCAGACGCTGGCCAACATCGATGCTTTGACCCGCCTGCCCAACCGCCGCTACCTCGAGGAGATGGTTGCCGTCGTCGGGCCGCGCCGGCGCTCGGGCGACAGCATCGGCGTCCTGATGATCGACATCGACCACTTCAAGCGCCTCAACGACCGCTACGGCCACGCCACCGGCGACCTCGTGTTGCGTACAGTTGGCGACCGCATCTCGGCCGCGATCCGGGCAAGCGACACGCCCGCCCGCTACGGCGGCGAGGAGTTCGCGGTTGTGCTGCGCCGGGCCAACGCCGAGCAGGCGCTCGAGGTGGCCGAGCGCATCCGTCAGACGATTCGCGCGGTCGACCCGGCCAGGCTCGGCCTGCGCGAGCCGATCAGCGTGTCGGTCGGCGTGGCCGTCGCCGAGTCGCCCGATGTCGCGCTGCCTGACCTGCTCGGCGCCGCCGATCGCGCGCTGTACCAGGCCAAGCGCGAGGGACGCAACCGGGTCGTTCTGGCAGGCTAGCGCGGTGAGCCCGCCACGCCGCCCGGGGCCAGCCCGCCGCTCAGCGCCGCCCCGTCCGAAGCGCCTCGACGTGCCGCTGGCGAGTGAAGCGGACACGCCGGCGCCGGCGCTGGCCGAAGAGGTGACCGTCGACCCCGACGAGCCGCCGTACGAGGAACGCCCGCGCGCATCACGCGGCGACGACGTGCCGCTGCTCGGCAACGACGAGCTGGCGCGGATCTTCTACGAGATCGGCGACATGCTCGAGATACAGGGTGAGCTGCCGTTCAAGGTGGGCGCCTACCGGCGCGCGGCGGAGTCGATCGCTCACTCGCCGCTCGACATCGCACGCGCCTACCGTGCCGGCACGCCGCCGCGCCTGCCGGGCGTGGGCCGGGCCATCGACGAGAAGCTCGCCGAGCTGGCCGACACCGGCCGGCTGCGCTACTACGAGCGGCTGCGCCGGGAGGTGCCGCCGTCACTGGTGACGCTGCTGCAGGTGCCCGGCCTGGGACCGCGCACCGCCGGCGAGCTCTGGCGCCAGGCCGGCATCTCGTCGCTCGAGCAGCTCGAGGCGGCCGCCCGCGCCGGCCACCTGCGCGGCCTGCGCGGCATGAGCGACAAGACCGAGCAGCGACTGCTCGACGGCCTCAAGACGCTGCGCCGCCGCCCGCCACGCCGCATGCGCCTGGGCACCGCCGCCGATATCGTCGGTCGCGTATCGCGCGCGTTGGCCAGCGCCCGGGG
>JALYGJ010000076.1 GCA_030777155.1 Chloroflexota bacterium
CGCTCCATCTCGCCGAAGCAGCTGTGGAGCAGATCGGCGACCTGCGGGACGTCTAGGTCCTCGAGCGGCCGGATCGCGGGTGCCATGGAGAGACTCTACGACGGACCTGGATGGCAGCGCGGGGCGATCCCGATGGGACGCTCGGCTGCGATTCATGATGATCGGTTCCAATGGACTGGCAGCACCATCCGGCGCCTACGCCGTCAGGTTGCCCTCAGCGCTCCGATCGGTCGAATACCCGCCACCATCAGCCCCGCGCGCCCAAGCGACTGCCCGGCCAGCTGCCGGTTGGCCGGGTCTCGGTAGCCAAGCCTGACCAGCCTCCGCCAGCGGTTGGTGCGGTTGATGCGCGAGCCGTGGACGGTATAGATGCTGAAGGCGACGACATCGCCGGCATGAGCCGGCGCCGGCTCCGTCTCGTCAAGCGGCCATTCGTCGGTCGGCAGGTGCGGCGAGACCTGCTTGCCGTCGACCTCCTCGATGTGTTCGAGATGCCCTCGGCTGTGGCTGCCAGGCACGAAGCGCAGGCAGCCGTTGTCGTCGTTCGTGTCGTCGAGGTGGACGATGGCGTCGACGTAGCTCGGCTGCTCGTGCCGGTAGAAGGGCGAGTCCTGGTGCAGCGGAAAGGGCATGCCGGTCTCCGGCGGCTTCAGGTGGAGCGTCGTGTGGTGCAGCTCCACGTTGGGCGTCTCAAGCAGGTCGGCCATCGCCTCGGCCATCGCCATCTTCGTCACCGCCCGACACCACGCCGCCGAGTAGAAGTGCAGGTCGTGCAGGTGGGTCAGCATCGAACGCTGCTCCACGTCGGGGCTCATGTAGACGTCGCGCCATGGACCCGACCAGCCGGCGTTGGTCGTTGCCCAGTCCTGGACCAACTGGTCGAGCTCGCGGCGCAGCTCCTCCAACTCCTCGCGCGGGAAGAGCTGGGGGATCGTCACGTAACCCTTGTCCTGGTACGTCGCGACCTGGTCTCGCGTCAACATGAAGCGCTCCTCGGTTCGCTTCTGCCGTCCCGCCACATCGCCGCCAACCATAACTTCTGCTCCGGCGAGCGCGCCACGGAATGCACCGCGCCACGGACGGCAGCGCGCAGGTCTTGACGTGCGCTCGTTAGCCTGAGGTCGTGGGGCTCTGGCGCGAGACCGAGTTCGGCAAGCTGTGGGCAGCGGCGACTGTGTCGAGCGTTGGGTTCCACATAACCGTCCTCGCGATGCAGCTCACGGCAGCGCTCGTCCTGGGCGCGACTCCGCTCGAGATGGGGCTGCTCGTGGCGGCAGAGTCCGCCCCTGCCTTCCTGGTGACGCTCCACGCCGGCGTCATCGTCGACCGCGTGCGTCGGCGGCCGGTGATGATCGCTGCTGACCTCGGCTGTGCGCTGCTCCTCACTTCAATTCCGATTGCCTGGGGTCGGCGGTTGGCTGACGATGGCGCAACTGTATGTCGTCGCCTTCGGTGTGGGACTGCTGACGACCTTCTTCGACGTCGCCGCGCCCTCGTACCTGCCGAGCCTCGTCGGGCGCGACCGGCTGCTTGCGGCCAATGGAGCGCTTCAGTCCGGCGCGGCGGCGGTCAACGTCATCGGCCCCAATCTCGGCGGAATGCTCGTGCAGGCGCTCGGCGCGCCGCTGGCCATCGCCGCCGATGTCGCGACCTATCTCGTATCGGCGCTCACGCTCGGCACGATCCGAACGCGCGAGCCGCCGCCGACCGCCGAAAGCGCAAGACCGCGCATGCCGTCTGCGGCCGCCGAAGGGATCCGCCACCTGACGCGCCATGCCGTTCTCCGGCCGCTCGCGTTGACGAGCGCCGGCTACAGCTTCTTCCAGGGCATGCGAGCGGCGATGATCGTGCTCTTCCTGACCGGCACTCTCGGGTTTGAGCCGCTGACGCTGGGCGTGCTCTGGGGGGGTCGGCGGCATTGGCGCGCTGGTCGGAGCGCTCGCCGCAGCGCGCCTGGCGGCGATGATCGGCACGGGGCGTGCGCTCCTGTCGGCGTACCTGATCGGCCCTTTCAGCGCCCTTGCCCCGCTGGCCGCCTTCACTCCCGCGCTGGCGCTGCCGATCGTCCTGATCGGCCAGTTCGGAATGGGTTTCTGGGGGCCGATCTACGGTGTCAATGCGGCGGCCCTGAATCAATCACTTACCGAGGACCGGCTACTTGGTCGCGTCCTTGCCGCCAATCGCTTCGTATACCGCAGCCCGGCACCGCTCGGCGCTCTGGCCGCGGCCTCCTCGGCGGAGCGATCGGGCTTCAGGCGGGCCTCCTCGTCGCTGCCGCGGCGATCACGATGGGCGCACTGTGGGTGTATCGCTCGCCCGTCCCGGCCGTGCGTTGACCACGCGCAGCAGCGGCGCAGCCGGCAGGCGTCACGTGCGCTATAGCTGTCCGGAGGCCCCGCGAAGGGCTGCCACGAGGACGCGGGGATCGGGGAAGTCCTCGCAATACTGGTGCGGTAGGCGAGTCGAATCGTCCCCGCCGTGTCGACGACGAACTCGCCGGGCAGCAGCCACGGGTTGTCGACCATCGGTCGTCCCGCCTCGCGCGGCAGGCGGGCGAGCTCACGGCCGGCATCCTCATCGCAGCGCAGGAACTCGTCGGGGGCGTCGAATACGATCTGCGCCGGCGCGCCTTCCACGAGTCCGTACCGGTCGTAGGCCGTGCCCGACGGCTATCGCACAGGATCGGAATGTCGGTCGATATCCCGTAGCGTTCGGCATAGGCCCTGGCCGCTCGGGTTCTCCCTGGCCGATGGGAGGGACGCGCCCTGCCGGCGAAGCTCGATTCCCACGCGCCCGAAGAGCGCGGCCGGCACCGGCGTCGTTCGAGCGGACGAGGATGGCTCATCCGAGCCATTTGCCAAGCGGGCCACATTGATGTTGAATGCGAGCAACGCCCGACTACAGGGCGACTGCGGGTCCCAGCCGCCGCAGCGCACGCGGACCGGACGTCTTCGTCAGGGCACGCACGTAGGTAGGGGGCTGATGCACATACTGGGGGGCATTACAGCCGTCCTGCTGGCTGGCGTCCTCGTCCTCGGTGGTCCTGTCCTGGGTGCCCTGATCGGCGTGCCCGTCGTCCACGCCGCCGACGAATCGGCAGAACCGTCGCCCGCGACAGCCCCCACGTCGGAGCCTTCGCCTGCGAGCGAAGAGCAGGCGCTCGAAACAGAGCCGATCGAAGCCTCGCCGTCGCCTTCACCTTCGCCGTCGCCTTCACCTTCGCCGTCGGCTTCACCTTCGTCTTCGCCGTCGGCTTCACCTTCACCGTCGGCTTCACCTTCACCGTCGCCGTCGCCTACACCTTCGGCGTCGCCGACGGTGGCTACCACTGCAGCGCCCACGCCGTCGCCAACGCGCGCTGCCACGCCCACGCCGACACCCAAGCTGATGTCGAACCCGACACCGAAGCCGACGTCCGCAGTGACCGCGGAGCCCACGCCAAGCCCGTCACAACCCGCGCCATCGATGACCGTCTCGTCGCCGTCACCTGCGCCCCTCGTCGCGCCTGAACCCAGCGCTGCACCGTCGGCTTCTCCTGCACCAGAGCCCGCGCTGGCATGGCAACCGCCAGAGCGACTCCCGCCCGTGCCGCCCCGGCACCGGTGGCCGACTCGGACGATCGATTACACACCGCGCTTCGTGACCCAGACGAACGAGGCGCCACCGTGGGACGACTGCCTGTGGGCGAGCGGTGCGATGCTCGTCGACAAGCTGACGCAGGGCGCGATCGGGGCTGACCGCCACCTTCTGCGCTACGCGTCGGGCGACCTCGTCGGTGGCTCGACCTTTTTCGACCTCAAGCGCGGCGTCGAGCGGCTGTACGGTATCGAGCTGGACGCGTCGCCGTACGGCGGCGAGCCGCTCACGTGGATCCAGCTGCTCGATCGACTTGCCCGCGGCGCGGGCGCAATCATCGCCGGGACCTACGGCAACCTCGGTCCTCCGTACACGCGCTGGTCGCCCGCCTACGCCTCAAATCCGTTGGCTGCCGGGCATGCCATGTACGTCGATCGGTACGATCCGGAGGAAGGACGAATGTGGGTCATGGACCCGCTCGGACGCGGCCGCTATGCCGGGCAGTGGGTGCCCGAAGAGCGCATCTGGAGCTTCATCTGGAAGCGCAACCAGTACGTCTACGCGGTCGTCACGCCGACCGTCGCGCAGGCGGTCGGTACCGCAACGGCAGCGGCGGGGATGGGAACTGACGCGCAGACCCTCGTGCTCACGCCCGGTCCCTACCACGTCGGCGAATCGCTCGAGCTGATGATGCCGATCACTGACCGCCTGCCATACGCGCTCTCCAGCCTGCGCCTCGCCTGGCGCTGGGACGAGCTGAGCTCCGAGCCCGGCACCCTCGCGCTCTTCACCTCACCTGTCGACGAGTTGACCGCGGTCGACCCGCGATCGCTCGACAACAGTCACGGCACGCAGAAGCTGGCCATCGCGCAGGGCCACCTCACTGCGCGCCTCGAGTTGCCGACCGACGCGGGACTGTGGCAGCTCTCGTTGCTGTTGACGGACGGCCGCGGCAGCGCGTTGCCCCAGAAGTGGCAGCAGCCGACCCTCCGCCTCGACGTGTGGGGTGAGCGCGGCGCGGCCATCCGGCCGCTGTTCCTGTCGAGCGACGCGACGCCGGTCGTGCTCCATAGCCACCCGGCCGCCGAAGAGCTGGGTGAAGTCCGCTCAGCCGCGGCCGACACGCCGGTCGTCTGGACCGGCGCGCTGGTTCCCATCGAGGTCGGTGTGCAGAACACCGGCCGCAAGCCGTGGCAGGCGCTGACCACTCGCGCGGCAATCGACGAGGGGATTGTCCGCACCGAGCTGCGCGTCGCCTGGGTTGGTCCCGGCGGGCCGGCCGGCGAGACCCAGACGGCGTCGCTCGTCGCCGCCGCCGGCGAAGAGGTGACGGTCCTGTTGAACCTGCGCGCCCCGTCGGCGCCGGGCGACTACGAGCTGCACTTCGACGTGCACGACGACGGCGCGAGCTACGCCACCCTCGGCCTGTCGACGCCATCGATACGCCTCGCCGTTCGCGACCAGACGGAACCGGCGGCTGACGTCGAGCGGAACTTCTAGCGCTGGTCAGCGCACCTCGAGGACGCGAAGACGGACCGTACCGCGGGGCAGCTGGGCGATCGCCTCCTCACCCGCCCGCCGGCCGAGGAGGGCCTGGCCGACGGGGGCGGCGTAGGAGATCCGGCCGCTGGCCGGATCGGCCTCGCTCGAACCGACGATCACCCACGTCAGCTCTGTTCCATCGAGCTCGACGACGACGGTTGATCCCACACCAACCACGTCGCGCGTCGCGTCGGGCTCGACCACCACGGCCGATCTGATCAACGCCTCGAGCGCCTGGATGCGCCCCTCGACGAAAGACTGTTCGCGGCGCGCCGACTCGTACTCCGAGTTCTCGCGCAGGTCGCCCAGCTCGCGCGCAGTCTTGACCCGGTCGATGACGCCCGGCCGAACCTCCGTCCGCAGATGCTCCAGCTCGGCCGCCAGGTCCTCCACGCCGGCGCGCGACAGGTACGTTGGTGCTGGCGCAGGGGCGGTCGACGTCGACGCGCTGCGCGTGCGACGAGTTGCCGTCCGCCGCTCGGCGGGCGGGCGGCGGCATGCCGCCGGCTGCGTTACCGCTCGCGGACCTGGCCCCGCTGACGGTGCGTCAGGCGCGCGCAGGCTGTTCTCGAGCCCATGGCGCTTCGACTCACCGGTGGCGGCCAGCAGGTTGGCGAAGGGCAACACGACACTGGCGTCGGGCAGGGCGTCGAGTGTCGTCGCCGGCTGGCGGCCGGCGACAGCGGCGAGCAGCGCGTCCTCGTACTCCTCCTGCGCATCGGTCTCCGCCCACCAGATACGCAACCGCGGCCTGACCGACAGCGCGGCGAGCCAGTGGCCGCCCGGATGCGGCCGGCTGTCGCCGAGCGGTGTTGCGTACAGGGCAGCGATTCGCGCGCCCAGCGAACGGGCGGCGCGGCCGACGTAGAGGATCGGTTCACCGGGCAGCCAGAAGGCGGCCAGCCGCTGGGCGAGGGTGTGCGCCGTTGGCCGTTCGCCATCGAGCAGGAGGCCCGGCACGCGCTCGAGCCAGCGGCCGATCGCCGCCATGTCGAGCGGCGCTTCGGATGCGCCGCCGGGGAGCTCGACGACGAAGACGCCGCCCGAGCGGCTGGCGATCGGACGACCCCACACCGCCGGTCCGTCGACGAGCAGGCCGAGCGAGCGCATCGTCTCGCTCGCCGAGGGCGTGGTCACGCTGCCAAGGCGAGCTCGGCGAAGCCGGCCAGGTCGGGGGAGGTGATGTCGGGTGAGGCAACCGCGGGCGGCGTAGCGCCCGACCCCGGTCGGCCACGCCGGCGGTCAATCCAGGCCGTGGCGAGTCCGCAGGCTGCCGCCGGGACGTGATCGTGGTACAGGCTCTGAGCGACGTGCATGATCCGATCGGCCGGGCGGCCGATCGCCTTGAGCGCCAGTGCGAAGTTGCGCAGCGAAGGCTTGTACGCGCCGGCTCGCTCAGCGGTGATCACCCACCTGAACGGCTCGCCCAGGTGTCGGTTCGAGGCGGCGAACAGGTCGTCGTCGCAGTTCGTGATGACGCCGAGCGCGAACCGTCCCCCAAGCCGGCGCAGGCTGTCGACCGAGTCGGGGAAAGGCGGCCATTCGCCGATTGAGGCCGCAAAGTCGGCTGCCTCGCCTGCGGTCGGCGTCCGACCGATGCGCCGGCCGACCGCGGTCACCGTGTGCGCGAGCACGGCGCGGTACGGCAACCACCGACCACCCTCAATCGCCGCCTCCTCCGCTCCGTACAGCGCCAGGAGTTCATCGTCGCTCAGCCGGTTGGTGGCCGTGCCGAGCACGCCCCGCAGTGCGGCGGCAATGCCAGCCTCCCAGTCGATAAGCGTGCCGTAGCAGTCGAAGGTCAGCACCTCGATGCGCCCGAAGTCGATGGTGCGGCGGTCGTCCATCCGGGAAGTATGACCGCCGCGCGACGAGCGCCGCGGACGCCCGAGGGCGGCGCCGGCGAGTGGAACTGTCGTTCGTGCCGGCACGTCTGGGAGAGATGCCGCGACTGATCGCGCTCCTCGCCGCCGTCTTCGTCGCCAGTGGATGCAGCGGTGCGCCGCCCGGGCCACCCTCGTCCCCGCCCGCGACATCGTCGGCTAACCCGGCCACACCTTCAGCCCCGGCGACGAGTTCGCTCTACCTGCGCGCGTGGCTGACCCAGGCGCTGCCGCCGCCGGCAGGTTTCGCCAGGGGACCGCTGCTCACGGTCAGCGACGGCGTGCTCGTCGACTTCAACGTCGCCGTTCCGGCGATCTTTCCCGGTCCGCTGCTGATCCTGCCCAACGGCCGCTCCATCACCGACGCAGGGGAGACGGCACTGATCGAAGAGGCGCGCCGGCTGGGACTCCTGAGCGGTGCGGGCGACTTGACCGGCGGCGGGCTCGTGCCCGGCGCTGAGGCCGCGCAGCTCGTGATGGTCGTCGACGGCGTGACCTACGAGTTGACAGGCGATCCGGCACGGCCGATCGAGTGCGACGGCCGTCGCTGCAGCGCCCAGCCGGGCACGCCCGACGCGTTTACAGCGTACTGGCGGCTGCTTGCCGACACGTCGTGGCTCGAGCCACAGCTGGGATCACAGCAGACCTACATCCCCGAGCGCCTCGCCGTCCTGATCGGTCCGGTCGCCGAGCCGGAGGCCGGCATCGAGCCGAACCGCGTCGCGTGGCCGCTCGAGACGTCCCTCGCCGAATTCGGGCAACCGTTCGCGGGCCGCGAGTGGGAACGCTGCGGCGTGGGCGGCGGCGACGAGCAGGCAGCGCTGCTCAACGTGCTCAGGAAGTCCAACCAGTTGACTGTCTTCATCGACGATGCCGGAAACGCTCGATCACTGATGGCCCGCCCGCTCGTCCCGGGCGAGCCGTCACCGTGCGCGCAGAGCGCATAGCACCACAAACAGTGGTGTCAGAATGAGACACAGCTGTAACGCAGTCAGCTCCCACGCTCGCGCCTTCGCCTGCTCGAGCCGTCCAAGTTACCGGCGGGTCGTGCTCGGTCGCGCCGTCAGGAGGTGAGAGAGTGCGCATCGAAGAAACACGCGAGACCTACGTCGAGGAGCCCACGCATGCGGTCCACGACGAGCACTCGCACACGGCAGTGACTTACCGTCCAGGTCCGGTTGCGATGGTCGAGCGGCTGATCATCTGGATCTTCGGGCTGATCCAGCTGCTAATCCTGCTGCGCATCGTGCTCTTGGTGCTCGCTGCGCGGGAGGGCAATCCCGTCGTCGCCTTCGTCTACGACGTCAGCGAGATCTTCGTCTTCCCCTTCCGCGGCATCCTCGGCCGCGACCAGATCCCGGCCGGCGAAACTGCCCTCGACGTGTCGGCCATCGTCGCTCTCGTCGGCTGGACCATCCTCGAGCTGATCATCCTGGGGCTCATTCGCGTCTTCCGGCCGGCACATCACGCCTGACTCCGGCCTCGGGACTGCCAGCCGCGCTCGCCGGAGCGCGGTGCGATAATCGGCTCGCCTTCGACCAGTTGAAGCGCGGGAGGGGAGCACGTGACGGCAACCGGGCTTTCGGCCACGCCCGAGGAGTACCGCCGCCGGCTCGACGAGCAGCCTGACGAGCGGGTCGACGCGTGGGTGGCAGAGCTGATGCGCGACATGTCTATCCGCCATGGAGTGCGCCGTGTCCTGGCCGACTTCCGGCGCGCTGTCGGTGCCGATGACCGCCTGGTTGAGCGGCTGTACGCCGTTGGTGGCGGTCCGCCGGCGGCCATTGGTCGGACCGAGGCGGGTGAACTGATGGTGCCCGCCATTTCGCTGCACTACCTCGTCACCGGCAGCCGAGCTCTGTTCTCCGACGCACGCGAGCGCCTGACCGCCTACATCGTCGACAACTTCCACGAGATCGTCTTCATCTGACCGGGCGCTAGGCGCGCTTCCATGACCCGGCGCCTGTCCGGCCTGCTCCACCTCGTCCATCCGTTCCCCTCCGCGCTCAACGCGCTGCTCGTCGTCGGGTTGGCCCTGGTCGCCGGTGGTGCGGCGGGAGCGGCGGCGGGGCTCGGACTGGCGATGCTGGCTCTGCAGTTCAGCATCGGTGCCTTCAACGACTACTGTGACGCAGAGCTCGACGGGCGGACCAAGCCGGACAAGCCGATACCGGCTGGTCGGGTTTCGCGCCGGACGGCGCTTCTCGTCGCCGTCATCTGCGCCGCGCTCGGGCTCGCGCTCGCTGCTCCCTTCGGACCGCCCGTGCTCGCGTTGGCGGCGCTGATGCTCGGTGCCGGCCTCGCCTACGATGTTTGGCTCAAGCGCGCCGGCTGGGGCTGGCTCGCCTTCGCAGTTGCTTTTCCACTCGTCCCGATCTATGCCTGGTACGGCTCGACCGGCGCGCTGCCGCCGCGAAGCGAGCTGTTACTGCCGGTTGCGGCGCTGGCCGGGCCCGCTTTACAGCTGGCGAACGGGTTGACCGACCTGGAGGCCGATGCAGCGTACGGCGTCGTTGGTCTTGCCGGCCGTTTGGGCCGCCGCGCGGCGGTCGCGACGCTGGCCGTCCTGCAGGCGGTGATCCACGGCGTCGCGTGGACCAGCATTGCCGCCGGCGGCGAAGTTCCCATGGCCGCCTTCGTGCTTCTCGGCGTCGCATCGGCCGCAACGCTCCTCGGCGTGCCTCTCTCGGCGTCGGTCCACACCGCGCGCCGGCAGGCCGGCTGGCACGCGCAGGCGGGTGGCGTTGTCGTGCTCGCCCTCGGCTGGCTGATCGCTGTCGCCTCGCCGGGGTGAGTTTCGACGCCGGTCGCTGACCGGCGATCGGCCGGAGCTAGGGTCGGTTGCCCTCGCCGAGGCGGAGTCCGGTGATGACGTTCTCCAGTCGCAACTTGGCGATCGTCAGGTACTTGGCCAGGTTTGCGCGGTCGACCGGGCCTATCTGGGACAGCGCGTCGGGCGAGCGAAGGATGGTCGCCAGATCGTCGAGCGCTTCGTTCAGCGAGTGCTTGGCCTCGAGCAGGGCGTTATCGCCCGCGGGTACATCGCGCAGCCTCTCCGTCGACGGCGCCGGTTCGTCGTCCAACGCCGTCGCCGCCGCTGCTTGTGAATCCGGCTCGTCTGCGGCGATGTCCGGGCGGGCGACTCGCGCACGGCCCTCGATCCGCTCGCGCAGCTTGAGCAGGCTGAGCTCCCCGCGCCCGACCTGCTCGGCCAGCCGGCGGCGCTTGCGCGGGTCGTCCACCTTGAGCAACTCGTAGGCATGCGAAACGGTGTCTTTGCGCAAAGACACGAGCTGCTTGATTTCAGTCGGTGCGTCGGCGAGACGGAGCCGGTTCTCGACGTAGCCCTTGTCCTTGCCGATCTTCTGGGCGAGCTTACGGACGCTGTATCCGTGTTCGTCGGTCATCCGCTGGTACATCAGCGCCTCTTCGAGCGGCGAGAGGTCCTCGCGCTGCAGGTTCTCGATGAGCGCGATCTCGAGGGCGGTGTCGTCGTCGATCTGCTCGATGAGCGCGGGGACTTCGCGGAGCCCGGCGAGCTGTGAGGCGCGCCAGCGCCGTTCACCGGCGACCAGCTGGTAGCGATGGCCATCGCCCGGCGCCGGTCGGACCAGCACAGGCTGCAGCACGCCGTGCTCGCGAATTGAGGCAGCGAGCTCGGCCAGCGCTTCCTCGTCGAACGTCATCCGCGGCTGGTTCGGATTGGGCTCGATGCGGTCGACGGGAATCTGCCGAACCCCGGTCGCGCGTTGGCTGCCCTCTGGCGAGAGCAGGCTGATGATGTTGGGCGAGAGGTCGCGCTCTTCGGCCAGCCGCCGTGCAGCCGTGCCGCGGAAATCGGGTCTAGCCAAGTTCGATCACCTCCCGTGCCAGCCCGCGATAGCTGCGCGCGGCCTCTGAGTTCGTTGCATAGGCGGTCACCGGCCGGCCGACGAGTGGCGCCTCGCCGAGCCGGACGGTCTGCTTGATCATGCTCTCGAAGATGTGGTGATCGCCCAGCTCGCGCATCTCGTGGAGCATGTCGCGCCCGAGCAGGGTCCGTCCATCGAAGAAGGTGGGCAGGAGGCCCAGAACGCGCAGGCGCGGATTGAGGCCCTTGCTCCTGATCTGCTCGATGACGTTGACGAGGGCGTTGAACCCCTTGAGCGCGTAGTACTGCGTCTGGACTGGGATGATCACCCCATCGGCCGCGACGAGGCCGTTGATCGTCAGCAGGCCCAGCGTCGGCGGGCAGTCGATCAGGACGTAGTCGTACTGCTCGGTCGCCCACCCCTCCAGCGCCTCGCGCAGCGCCTGCTCGCGTCCAATTGCCGAGAACAGCAGGTTCTCCGTCGCCGACAGGTCGATTGTCGAGGGGGCCACGTCGATCCCGGACGTCTGCGTCGGAATCACGACGTCTTCCAGTCGGGTCTGGTCATCGACGAGGACCTCGGCCATTGAGCGCTCGACGGTGCGCAGGTTGATGCCTAGCCCGACAGTCAGATTGGCCTGCGGATCCATGTCGACGCAGAGAACGCGAAAGCCCTGCTCGGCCAGCGACCCGGCCAGGTTGATTGCGGTCGTCGTCTTACCGACGCCGCCCTTCTGGTTCGCGATGGCGATGATCTTGGCCAACCCGTCGACCTCCTCGAAAAGTGCGCGTCCACGACCCGGCTGACTCGCACCGAATCTAGCAAACGGGTCCCGACCAGGCACTCGGGTTATCCACAGGATCGGCCAGTTGTTCACCGATTCTGTGGACAGCCGCGCGTTAGGATTGGCCGGCTGAGGCGTGCATGTTCAACTGCCGGCGGAGGAAAGCGTGGCCGACAGACCGGAAATCGAGCGCTTGATCGAACTGCGCGCGCAGGCGCGCCTGGGCGGTGGTGAGCAGAGGATCGAACAGCAGCACGAGCGCGGCAAGCTGACCGCGCGCGAACGGCTCGAGCTGCTGCTCGACGCCGGATCCTTCGTCGAGTTCGACGCCTTCGTCACGCATCGCGCGACGGAGTTCGGCCTCGACCGCCAGCGCTACCTCGGCGACGGCGTGGTAACCGGCCACGGCACGATCGATGGTCGGCTGGTATTCGTCTTCGCGCAGGACTTCACGGTCTTCGGCGGGTCGCTATCGGAGGCGCACGCCGAGAAGATCTGCAAGATCATGGACCTGGCGGTCAAGGTCGGCGCGCCGATCATCGGCTTGAACGACTCGGGCGGAGCGCGCATCCAGGAGGGCGTCGTCTCGCTCGGCGGTTATGCGCAGATCTTCCTGCGCAACACGTTGACGTCGGGCGTGGTCCCGCAGATCTCGCTGATCATGGGCCCTTGCGCCGGCGGCGCCGTGTACTCGCCGGCGATCACCGACGTGACGATCATGGTCGAGGGGACCAGCTACATGTTCGTAACCGGACCGGACGTCGTCCGTGCGGTGACGCATGAGGATGTCGACCGCGAGCGGCTGGGCGGCGCGACGACGCATACGACGATCAGCGGCGTCGCCCATCTGGCGGCGCCGGACGAAGCGGCGGCAATCGCGCTGTGCCGCCGCGTGTTGGCGCACCTCCCACAGAACAACGTGTCGCGTGCGCCTACCCGGGCAACGACCGATCCCGCCGAGCGGACCGACCCCGAGCTCGACAGCGTTGTGCCGGCCGAGGCGACGCAGGCGTACGACATGCACGACGTCATCTCGCGAGTGGTCGACGACGGCGAGTTCCTTGAGCTCCAGCCGGCATGGGCGGCCAACATCATCGTCGGCTTCTGCCACCTGGGCGGGCAGAGCGTGGGCGTCGTGGCCCAGCAGCCGTCGGTGCTTGCCGGCGCGCTCGACATCGACGCCGCAGACAAGGCGGCCCGCTTCGTGCGCATGTGCGACGCTTTCAACGTGCCGCTGCTGACGCTGGTCGACGTGCCCGGATTCCTGCCCGGCGTCGAGCAGGAGCACGGCGGCATCATTCGGCACGGCGCGAAGCTCCTGTACGCCTACGCCGAGGCGACCGTACCGAAGGTCACAGTCATCACGCGCAAGGCGTACGGCGGCGCGTACGACGTAATGAGCAGCAAGCACATCCGCGGCGACGTCAACCTCGCTTGGCCGACGGCGCGCATCGCCGTGATGGGCATCGAAGGGGCCGTCAACATCATCTTCCGCGATAGGCTGGCGGAGGCCGAGGATCCGGACGCCGAGCGCGTGCGCCTGGCCAACGAGTACGAGGCGAGGTTCGCGAACCCCTACGTCGCCGCCGGGCGCGGGTACGTCGACGACGTCATCGTGCCCTCGGAGACCAGGCCGCGGGTCATCGCCGCGCTGCGCATGCTCGAGGGGAAGCGTGAGCGCAACCTGCCCCGCAAGCATGGCAACATCCCGCTCTGAGCACGTACGTGTCTTTGCGCAAAGACAGCTTTGCCGAGGCGCCATTCACGCGGGTCCTGGTCGCGAACCGCGGCGAGATCGCGGTGCGTATATTCCGCGCCTGCCGCGAACTTGGGTGCACCGCGATCGCCGTCTACAGCGACGCCGATGCCGGCAGCCGCCATGCGCGCGCGGCTGACATCGCGGTCAACATCGGGCCGGCGGCGGCGGCCGAGAGCTACCTGAACGTGGACGCCGTCATCAGCGCCGCCCTTCAGACCGGCGCGCAGGCACTTCACCCGGGCTACGGGTTTCTGTCGGAGCAGCCGCGGCTGGCGGAGGCCTGTGCCCGTGCAGGGATCGTCTTCGTCGGACCGGCGCCTGAGACGCTCGCCCGACTGGGCGACAAGCTCGCCGCGCGCCGGACGGCGGCCGAGGTCGGTGTGGCGACCGTCCCGGGGACGTTCGAGCCGCTGCCGCTCGACGGGCGTGGCTGGCGGGAGAGGCTCGCGCGAACGGGCAACGAGG
>JALYGJ010000077.1 GCA_030777155.1 Chloroflexota bacterium
GTCGGAGATCGGGCGCTCGCCCTCGCCCCATTCGGCAGCCAACTGCTCGAGCAGCTCGCGCTCGCGCACGCTCAGCCGCGTCGGGACACGGACGTCGACGAGCACATGCAGGTCGCCGCGCACGCCCGGTCGGCGGAGGTGCGGCACGCCGCGTCCGCGAAGGCGGATCTCGCTGCCCGGCTGGGTGCCGGGCTTGATCTCGATCTCCTCGCTGGCGGTTGCTGTGGGCACCGTCAGCCGCGCGCCGAGCGCGGCCTGGGTGATGGTCAGCGGGAGCTCGTAGAACAACTCGGTGTCCTGCCGGCGCAGCTGCGGATGCGGGCGGATGTGGACGACGACGTAGAGGTTGCCCGCTACGCCGCCCCGCGGTGCCGCCTCGCCTTCACCCGACAGCCGGATCTGGTGGCCCTCGTCGATACCCGCCGGCACGACCACGCGCATACCGCGCTTGCGTTCGAGTCGGCCCTCGCCGCGGCAGACGCCACACGGCATGTCGATGATCCGCCCCGCACCGCGGCAGCGGTCGCACGCCGTGACGTTGATCATCTGGCCGAGCATCGTCTGGCGGACATGGCTGATCTCGCCCGAGCCGCCGCAGCGTGGGCACGTCTGGACGCTCGTGCCCGGCTCAGCACCGCTGCCGCCACACGTCTCGCAGGCCGCCAGAGCCGTGAACTCGATCTCCTTCTCCGTGCCGCTGATCGACTCGGCGAAGGTCAGCGTCAGGTCGTAGCGCAGGTCGGCACCGGCGGGTGTCCGCGTTCGCCGGGCACCGGCCGTCGCTGCGCCACCGAAGAAGGCGTCGAACAGGTCGCCAAAGGCACCGAAGCCGGTGAAGCTATCGGCACCGGCCGCGCCCTGGCTGACACCCGCCCGGCCGAAGAGGTCATAGGCCTGACGCTGCTGCGGGTCGGACAGCACGCGGTAGGCCTCGCTGATCTGCTTGAAGCGCTCGTCGGCGCCCGGTTCAGTATTGACGTCGGGGTGCCACTGCTGGGCGAGCTTACGGAAGGCACGCTTGACCTCGGCGTCGGACGCGCCGCGCGGCACGCCGAGAATGTCGTAGTAGTCCCTCGTTGTTGCCATGCGAAGCCCGAGTATAGGTACATTGGGCGCCGTGGCCGTGCAGCTCTCCCGTCGCGAGGCGCGCCGTTTCCTCGTCCGGCGCCATCTTCTCGCGCCACCGCGTGCGCTGCCTGCGGAGCCGCAGAGCGTGCTCGAGGTGGTCCGCCGGATCGGCTTCCTGCAGTTCGACCCGCTCGACGTGCCCGGCGCGCGCAACCACGACCTCATCCTCCATGCGCGCATCGCCCGCTACCGCCGCGAGTGGCTGGACGGCTCGCTCTACGGGCCGGACCGGCAGCTCATCGAGCTCTACAACAAGAGCCTCAACATCGTCCCGCTGGCTGAGCTGCCGCACTATCGCGTCACCTGGGATCGCAACGCGCCGCGGCTCGATGACGGGATCCTGCGCGAGCAGGCGGACGTCGTCGACGCCGTCCTCGCCGGCATCACGAAGAGCGGCCCGCTGTCGACGGCCGCCTTCGCCGACCACGACCACGCGGTCGAGTGGTGGTGGGCGCCAACGCGCGCCGCGCGAGCGGTGATGGAGGCGCTCTTCGTCGCCGGCCGCCTGGGCATCGCCCGGCGCGATGGCAACCGCCGCTACTACGACCTGATCGAGCGCCTGGTGCCGGGCGAGTTGCTGGGCACGCGGGAGTCGGAAGAGGACGCCATGCGCCATCGCCTGCTGTCGCGTTACCGGGCCGCCGGGCTGACCGGCCCATCGGGCGGGATGGAGCTGATGTACGGCGCCGGATCGGCCGCCGAGCGCGTGCGCCGCACGGCGGAGCTCGTCGAGCAGGGCGTGCTCGAACCGGTCGAGGTCGAGGGGCTGAAGGGCCGGCGCTACCTGTTGGCGGAGGAGCGGCCGCTGCTCGAGGAGCAGGTCGACATCCCGCCGGCGGTGACCTTCGTTGCGCCGGTCGACCCGCTGGTGGCCGATCGCCGACAGCTGCTCGAGCTGTGGGGCTTCGACTACCGCTGGGAGATCTTCGTGCCCGCTGGCCGCCGGCGCTGGGGCTACTACGTGCTGCCGATCCTGTTCGGCGATCGCTTCGTCGGCCGGATCGAGCCGCGCTTCGAGCGTAAGACGAGGGCACTGCGCGTCCTGGGCCTGTGGTGGGAGGACGGCTTCTCCGCGCGAGCCGAGCAGCACTTCGCGGACGCGATGCGCGCGGCACTGGCGGAATACGTCAGCTTCATCGGTGCCGAGACGGTCGAGTGGACAGCGCCGGCAGCCGCCGCCCGTGCAGCCGGTGTCCCTACGTGAGCAGCATCCTCTGCATGCGCCGAGCGGCGACGGCAAGGAAGAAGGAGCCCATCAGCAGCAGGTAGAGCACATCGATCAGCTGCTCCACGCCGACCACGCCGGTGGTCAGGCCACGCACCAGGTGGACGCCACGGTACAGGGGAGTGACCTCGACGATCACCCGCAGCGGCTCTGGGTAGGCGGTGATCGGAAAGAAGGTCGCGCTGAACAGGAAGAGCGGCAGGACGACGACGAAGAGCAGGTCCATGTCCTGCCAGCTGCGCATGAACGTGACCGCCGTCAACCCGGTTGCGGCGGTGGCAAAGCCGATCAGCATCGACGCCGGCAGGGCGAGCAGTCCCCAGGCAGAAGGGACCAGTCCGAACGCGAACATCACGACCAGGAAGCCGAAGCCGTACAGCGTTCCGCGCATCAGCGCCCAGATGATCTCGCCGAGTGCGATGTCGCCGACGGTGAGCGGCGTGGCCAGCATGCCGTCGTAGGCCTTCTGGTAGCGCAGGCGGAAGAACATGTTGGTGCTGTCGTAGACGGCTCCGTTCATGGCACTCGCGGCGAGGAGAGCGGGGGCCACGAAGACGGCATAGGGTATCGCCTGCCCGCCCGGGCCCTCGACCGTCCCGATTAGGCTGCCCAGACCGAAGCCGATGCCGAGCAGGTAGAAGAGCGGCTCGAAGAAGCCGGTGAAGATCACCATCCAGCCGCGCCGGAAGATGAGCCGGTTGCGTTCGAGGACGTGAACGGAGTGGCGACTGCCGAACGGCAACAGCCGACCGACGTGCAGGGCCACGGTCAGACCACCAGCCGCTGGCGGAAGGTACGGAACGCGAGCGCCGTTCCGACGACGACGAGCGCGACGAGCACGCTGACGTGGACGAGCAACGCGACCGGGTCGAGCGCCTGCCCCAGGGCGAGCGAACGGGTCAGCGTCACGCCATGGAAGAGCGGCGTCAGCCACGCGACGGGCTCGATGAAGTCGGGCAGCCGGTCGATCGGGAAGAAGGTGCCCGAGAAGAGGAACAGCGGGGTGATCAGGAAACGGAAGATGATCGCGAACGAGGACTCCTCCCTGCGCGTCGCCGTCCATGCGGCGAGCGGCATGCCGAAGGCCAGCCCGGTCAGGATCGCCGCCGGCCAGGCGAGCAGCGTCAGCGGCGACGTGACGGCGCCAAAGACGGTCATCACCAGCAGGAAGATGGCGGTCACGATGCCCACCCGCACGATCTGCCAGTAGAGATGGCCAAGGACGATGTCGCGCGGGCGTTGCGGTGTCGCGATCGTCGCCTCGAACGTCTTGAGCCACCTGAAGCCGGCCAGCAGCGGCCACGTCGACTCGAGCGTGGCCGTCTGCATTGCCTGCGCGGCCAGCAGGCCGGGGGCGAGGAAGGCCAGGTACGAGACGCCGCCGAAGCTGGTCATCTGCGGCACGAAGCTGCCCAGCGCCACCCCCATCGCAGTCAGGAACAGGATCGGCGACAGGACGGTCGAGAAGGCGGAGCCGCGCCAGACGCGCCGATAGACGAGCAGGTTGTGTTCGAGGTGGCGGACGCCGGCGACGGCCATGGCGGCGAGGGCTACTCGATCAGTGTCCGGCCGGTCAGGCGGAGGAAGACATCTTCGAGGCTGCTGCGCCGAACGAGCACGCTCTGCGGGCGCAGGCCGCGGTCATGAGCGGCCGCCGCCGCGGCCTCGCCGTCGCTCGCGTAGACCAGGACCCGATCGGGCAGCTCCTCGACGCGCTCGCCGAGCCCGTCGAGCCTGCCGTCGAGCGTCTCCTGCACGCCAACCGGGAAGCGCAGCTCGAGCACCTCGCGCGTCGCGTAACGCTCGATCAGCGCTCGCGGCGAGCCCTCGGCGACGATCTTGGCCTTGTCCATCACCACCAACCGGTCACACAGCTGCTCGGCCTCGTCCATGTAGTGGGTGGTCAGGACGAGCGTGACGCCGCGCTGCTTGAGTCGGTAGAGGCGATCCCAGACCAGGTGGCGGGCCTGCGGGTCGAGGCCGGTGGTGGGTTCGTCGAGAAGCAGCAGGTCGGGTTCGTTGATCAGTCCGCGCGCGATCATCAGGCGGCGCTTCATGCCGCCGGACAGCGGCTCCACCTTGTCGTCACGCCGCTCATAGAGCTGGACGAACTCCAGCAGCTCCTGGGCGCGTGGTCTGATCTCGCGGTACGGCATATCGAAGTAACGGCCGTAGATGAGCAGGTTCTCGAGGACGCTCAGCTCGGTGTCGAGCGTGTCCTGCTGGGGCACGACGCCGAGCCGCGCGCGGATGCGCGGACCGTCGGTTGCGGCGTCCATGCCGAGCACGCGCAGCTCGCCTGCGGAGCGCGGCGAGACGCAGCCGATCATGCGCATCGTCGAGGTCTTGCCGGCACCGTTCGGTCCCAGGAAGCCGAACGCCTCGCCCGGCGCGACGTCGAAGTCGATCCCGTCGACCGCGGTGAGCGGGCCGAAGCGCTTGGTCAGCCCGCGGGCACGGATGAGCGGCTCGGTCACGGGCAGCGGCGGATCAGGACGCAGGCGGGCACGGCAGCCCGATGGTAGCGCAGGCGCGTGTCTGATCGGCCCGTAGTGGCCGTGGAAGTGGCTCTCGCCCCGCGTTTCCATTTCACGTGGACACCGGCGGCGCGGGCGCCGCGCTCCCTCCACCGCCGCGAAATGCGCTAACATCGCATACCGAGTTTCCGGCAGTCGACGCACACCAAGGACCAAGACGATGAGCTGGCTTCCCGCCCCCGTGCAGGAGTTGATCGATGCGGCGCTCGTGACCGAGCTGACCGTCGTTCGCCGCGACGCGCGGCCGATCACCTATCCGCTGATCCCACTGTGGGACGGCGAGAAGGTGCTGATGACATCGAGCATCCTGTTCTCGCGCAAGCTCGAGCACGTCAAGGACAACCCGCGTGTATCGCTCTCGTTCAGCGACCCGGTCGCTCTCGGCGACCGGCCCGGCCGGGCAACGATCCAGGGCGATGCGCGCGTCATCGACGGCGACCCGCACACCGACTGGGAGAGCGTGCTGCCGTTGTGGGCGGCCAAGGAGCCGGTCATCCTCCAGTTCCTGAAGGCGCGCGTCGCCTTCCCGCTCTTCTTCGAGCGATCCGTCATCGAGGTCACGCCGCGGCGCGTCCTGTACTGGCCCGACGGCGACACGTCGAGCCCGCCGCAGATCAGCGAGGGCAGCGACTGATGGACCTGCGCACCGGAGTGTCGATGTTCGAGCCGGCCGAGGGCCTGCGCCGGCTGGCAACCTTCCCCTTCGCCCTGCTCAGCTACGTCGGCGAGGACGGTTACCCGGTCAGCGTGGCCGTCGACGCAGCGGTCGTTGAAGGAGGCACCGCGACGTTCGCCCCACCGGCCGGCCTGGCCGTGCCCCTCGACCGGGAGATCGGCCTCACCGGCAGCCACATCCGGCCGCGTCCGGGCTACGGCTACGACGAGCGCCGCCACGTCACCGTCTGGGGGCGCGCCGAGGCGAACCACGCCGGCCGGCTGGTCGTGCGCCCAGTCGCGGCCTGGGGCTGGGACGAGGCCACGATCCCGTTCCCGGAGTACGTCGAGCGGCAGGTTGGGCAGTCGCGGCGGTACCTCGCCCGGCTGTCGGCCGAGCTCGGCCGGCCCGTCCGTCCGCGCCTGTCGTTGGGCTGGCTGACGTTGCGCGCGACGCGCCTTCCCTTCCTCTCGGCGACCTTCATTCCGGTGCTGATCGGCCTCGCCATCGCCGCCTGGCACGGCTTCTTCGACCTGCCCTCTGCGCTGCTGACGATCGTCGGCGCGGCGGCCGTGCACCTCGGGCTCAACGTGGCGAACGACGTTTTCGACGCCCGCCTGGGCGCCGACGAGAAGAACGTCAACCCGACGCAGTACAGCGGCGGCTCGCGCGTCATCCAGTACGGACTGGTGTCGCTGCGCGACATGGCGTTGATCTCGGCCGCGATGTACGCGATCGCCATCGGCGTCGGGTTGGTCCTGCTGATGACGCGCTACTCCCCGGCGTTGCTCGCGATCGGGGTGACCGGCATCATCATCAGCCTCTTCTACACGGCACCGCCGCTGAAGCTGGTCTACCGCGGCGTTGGCGAGGTGATGGTCGGCCTCGGTTTCGGGCCGATCATGCTGCTCGGCGCGTACGTCGTCCAGTCAGGCGGGTCGATTCCGCTGGAGCCGATCGTGGCGTCAGTGCCGATCGGCATCCTCGTCGCGCTCATCCTGTACGTGAACGAGGTACCTGACCGGCCGGCCGATGAGCGCGCCGGCAAGCGCACGCTGCCCGTCCTGTTGCCGCGCGCGGCGGTCGTCAACGTCTACCTCGTCGCGGCGCTGGTCGCCTTCGCCGTGATCGGCGGTGGGGTGCTGGCCGGCGTCCTGCCCCTGCCGGCGCTGATCGCGCTGCTCGGGCTGCCGCTCGTCAGGCGCGTCTACGACGGCCTGCAGCAGTACTACGAGTCGCCGTACGGGCTGATGGCCGTGATGGCGGTCAATATCCGCCTGCACCTCGTCGTGGGCGGGCTGCTGCTGCTCGCGTATGTCGTCGTGATCGCCATCGCCGGCTTCGCACCCGGTGTGCCGCTGTTCCTGCCGCAGCTGCTTCGTTGAGCGTGCCCGGCACTGCTCAGTAGGCCAGCGCGCGCACTGCTGAACGGACGACGCCGAGCGCCGTCGGTTGCGCCGGGCTGTCGGCGTCGGCGGTCAGCGGGGTGCGGTAGACGCGCACATCGTCGACGGCTGCCTCGATCAGGCTGGCTGCTCCCACGTCGCCCGCCTCGATGAGCAGCCTGATCGTCTGGCCGGCGTAGGCGTCGAGCCGGCGGCTGACGGTCGACCAGGCGGCATTCCGCTCGGTCGCCGCGCCGGCGACCGCGAATATCGTTGTCCGGGTGCTGCCGGCGACGACGCGGACGCGCAGGAAGTCACTCGCCGATGCCTGGCGGTCGTGAGCGAAGTAGTAGCCGAACGACAACGTCCACGACCCGCTGCCGAGCTTCATCGGCGGCGAGAGTACCGACGTAATGCCGCCGTCGACGTCGTTGGCGCTGGCGCTGCCACCGGCCGCCGCGCCGGTGACAAGGTCGGCTTGGCCGCTGCGCGTCGCCGCCTTCTGCTTGACGCCGGCGGCCGTCGTCGTCTTCTTCGGGATCGCGCGTTGCCAGCGTCCCGACGTGGCCGTGTCCGTGCCGGCTGCGTTGACCTTCCAGCCGCGGTTGATCTCGAAGTCGTCATTCAGCGGCCCGCAGTGCGTCGCGCCCAGCCCGGCGGCACGGTACGGGCAGTCGGCCTGCTCGAGGAGATACAGCACGGCGCCACGGTTGACGCTGGTGAGTTGCCCGATCTGGTCGGCGGGTGGGTAGAAGTTGACCGATTCACCGGGACCGAGCTCGAAGGTGAACATGAAGATGCGCTGCGCGTAATGCGTCCAGCTCTTCTGGTCGCCGTCGGTGATGTACAGCGAGCTCGACTGGATGGCGGTGTAGCCGTTGCGTTGGGCCATCTCACCGGCCAGCGCAACGTAGGTGCGGTGGTCGTCGGCGGTCATCGTCTTGGGCACGTCGGTGGTCGTGTAGCCGTAGGGGTAGAGGATGAGCTCGCCTGACGAGTGCCAGGTGATGGCTACCCGGATCTGCTGGCGGCCGTTGACGACGCGGCTGCGAACGAAGTCGCGGTAGGCGGTCGCCTCGGGCGTCGACCAGCGCGCCGGGCCACGGTAGGTGTCCTTCGACGGGCTGCCACTCGAACCACCGCAGCAGCCCCACTTGAAGCCGAAGTTGCGGTTGGGATCGGTGCCGATGGCCGTCGAGTCGGGCGTCGGCTGGCGGTTCTTGCGCCACTTGCGGAACGAGCCGCCGGAGATGTCGTACTCGCCGCCATCGGGATTGAGCATGAAGACCAGGAAGATCTCGCGGCTGTCGACGATGCTCCTGATGCGCGAGCTCGTGGCGTAGCCGTCGGTCAACATGCGCAGCACGTACAGGTTCATCTCCACCGTCAGGTGCTCACGGCCGTGCACCAGGCTGTCGAAGACGGCCTCAGGCTCGTTCTCGTCGACGCCCACGTTGTCGCTGATCTTGGCCGCCCACAGCGGCCGACCCTCATAGCTGCGTCCGATCGAGAACTTGCGCACCAGGTTGGGATACCTGGCCACGGCGGCGTCGATTGCGGCCACCGTCTCGGCGTAGGTGTGGTACGCCTCGTAACCGGCCGGAAACTCACTGCCGGCGGCCTGTCCGACGCCGGCGGGAAGCAGCAGGCCAACGGCGCAGAGCGCGGCGATGATCGCCCGCCGCCGGCGGCCGGCACGGTGTGTCATGCGGCTGACTTCCCCCTCTGCCCGACCGATCTGCGGCCGTTGGAGGCGCAGGCTAGCAGAGCCGCGGCGGCATGCAATAGTGCCGCGGCACCAGTCGCGACCGGCCCTGCCGTTTGACTCCGGCACCGGAGTTGTCGCGCCCGACGCGAACGAACGGGACTCGGGGGCGCGCGTGGCGCCCCCGCGGGGCCTCCGCTAGACCTCCTTGAACTCGCCCTCGACGGCCTCCTCCGGCTCGCCTTCGGTGCCCGGCTCGCCGGCCACGTCCTCCGCCTCGGGCCCGGCGCCGTCGCCGCCGCCCGCCGCCGACGCCTGGTAGGCCGCCGTGCCGACGCGCTGCAGCGAGACCGCCAGCTCGGACGACGTGCGCCGAATGGCGTCGAGGTCGTCGCCCTTGAGCGCCTCGCGTACCGCCGCCGCCTTGCCTTCTACGTCGGCCTTGTCCTCCGATGAGACCCTATCGCCGAGGTCGCGCAGCGTGCGCTCCGCCTGGAAGGCCAGGGCGTCGGCCTGGTTGCGCGTCTCGACCTCCTCGCGCCGCCTGCGGTCCTCCTCGGCATGCTCCTGCGCCTCGCGCACCATCCGATCGACGTCCTCCTTCGAGAGCATCGACGAGGCGGTGATGCGGACGGTCTGCTCGCGGCCGGTGGCGCGGTCCTTGGCGCGCACGTCGAGGATGCCGTTGGCGTCGATGTCGAAGGTGACCTCGATCTGCGGCACGCCGCGCGGCGCGGGCGGGATGCCGTCGAGGATGAACCGGCCGAGCGTCTTGTTGTCGGCGGCCATCTCGCGCTCGCCCTGCAGCACGTGGATCTCGACCTGCGGCTGGTTGTCGGAGGCGGTCGAGAAGACCTGGCTCTTCGACGTCGGGATGGTCGTGTTGCGGTCGATGAGCTTGGTCATCACGCCGCCCAGCGTCTCGATGCCGAGCGACAGCGGCGTGACGTCGAGCAGCAGCACGTCCTTCACGTCGCCGGCCAGTACGCCGGCCTGGATGGCGGCGCCGATGGCGACGACCTCGTCGGGGTTGACGCCCTTGTGCGGCTCCTTGCCGTTGAACATCTGCTTGACCGCCTCGACGACCGCCGGCATGCGCGTCTGCCCGCCGACGAGGATCACCTCGTCGATGTCGGCCGGCTTGAGGCCGGCGTCCTTCAGCGCCGCGCGCACGGGGCCCTTCGTCTTCTCGATCAGGTCGGCAACCAGGTCTTCCAGCTTGGCCCGCGTCAGGCTCATGACCAGGTGCTTGGGCCCGGACGCATCAGCGGTGATGTAGGGCAGGTTGATCTCGGTCTGGGTCGTCGACGACAGCTCGATCTTGGCCCGCTCGGCGGCCTCCTTGAGCCGCTGCATCGCCTGCTGGTCCTTCGACAGGTCGATACCCTGGTCGCGCTTGAACTCGGCCAGCAGCCACTCGATCACGCGCTGGTCGAAGTCGTCGCCGCCGAGGTGCGTGTCGCCGTTGGTCGCCTTGACCTCGAAGACGCCGTCGCCCAGCTCGAGGATCGAGATGTCGAACGTGCCGCCGCCCAGGTCGTAGACGGCGATCTGCTCGTCCTTCTTCTTGTCCAGCCCGTAGGCGAGCGCCGAAGCAGTCGGCTCGTTGATGATGCGCTTGACGTCGAGACCGGCGATCCGGCCGGCGTCCTTGGTCGCCTGGCGCTGCGTGTCGTCGAAGTAGGCCGGGACGGTGATGACGGCCTCGGTGATCTTCTCGTTGAGATACGCCTCGGCGTCCGCCTTGAGCTTCTGCAGGATCATCGCGCTGATCTCGGGCGGCGTGTGGCTCTTGCCGTCGGAGGTGGCGACGCGGACGCCATCGCTCTTGGCGTCCTTCTCGACCTTGTAGGGCACCAGGTCGCGCGTGCGCTGGACCTCTGGATCGTCCCAGCGGCGGCCCATGAAGCGCTTGATCGAGTAGACCGTGTTCTGCGGGTTGGTGATCGCCTGGCGCTTGGCCACCTGGCCGACCAGCCGCTCACCCGTCTTGGTAAAGGCAACGACCGACGGGACGGTCCGACCACCCTCCGCGCTCGGGATGACGGTCGGCTCGCCGCCTTCCATCACCGCGACGACGGAGTTCGTCGTGCCCAGGTCGATGCCGATGATCCTGCCCATGCTTCGTCAATCCTCCTCAGTCTCGCCGCGATCGGCGTTGCTCTCGTTCTGCGGTGTCTTGGCAACGGCCACCAGCGCCGGCCGCAGGATGCGGTCGCGCAACCGGTAGCCGCGCTGGAGCTCGGCGGTCACGGTCCCCTCCGGGACGTGCGCCGTCTCCTCGTGCACGACGGCCTCGTGCTGGCGGGGGTCGAATTGCTGTCCCTCCGCCTCGATCGGCGTCAACCCCTCCGAGTCGAGCAGCTGGCGCAGCTTGCGGTCGATGGCGACGATGCCGGTGACCCACGGGATCTGCCCGAGCTCGGCCGGCATCTGGGCGATCGCCCGATCGAAGTCGTCGACGATCGGCAGGAGCTTCGAGAGCAAGGCCTCGTTGGCCAGGCCGAGCGTCTGCTCGCGGTCCTGCTCGGTGCGCCGGCGATAGTTGGCGTAGTCGGCGGCGGTGCGCTGCCAGGCGGCGCGCATCTCCTGTGCCTCCTGCTCGGCCGCGGCCAGCCGGGTACGCAGCTCGTCGAGCTGCGTGGCCAGCGCGGCCGGCGAAGTATCGAGTTCCGCCACGCGCTCCTCGCCACGCGTCATGTGCTCGCGATCGGGCTCGGCCGGCGCCTGCCCGTCGCCGTTGGTTCGCCTGCGTTGAGTCATCGGTACAACTGCTCCACCAGTTCGTTCATCAGCCCGCTCACGTAGCGCACGCTGCCGATGGCCTGCGGGTAGGCCATGCGCGTCGGCCCGAGTACGCCGACCACGCCCATCGCGCGCCCGGGACGGCCGTAGCCAGCGAGGACGAGCGAAACGTCCTGCATCTCGCGCTGACCGGTGTCGGACCCGATCAGCACCTGCACGTCGGGCTGCCCGGCAACGCGCTCGAGCAGGCGGCCGAGGTATTCACGGTTCTGCAGCACGCCGAAGATCCGGCGCAGCTTCTCGCTGTGGGCGAACTCGGGCGCGGCCAGCACGTTGAGCAGGCCGTCCGAGAAGACGTCCTCGACCGCTGCCGCGTCGAACTCGCGCATCATCCGCTCGATCCGGACGCCGGCCATGTGCAGCAGCGGCGGCAGCCCCGGCGCAGCGCGCAGACCGTCGAGCCGCTGCGCGACCTGGCGCGCGCTGGCACCGGCAAGCTCCTCGTTCAGCCGCTGCGCGATCTCGTCGAGCTGCTCCTGGCCGATCTGCTCGTCGAGCGGGAGCAAGCCCTGCTTTACGGAGCCCTCGGCCAGCACCAGGACCAGGCTCGCCATGCGCGAGCTGTTGAGTACGAGGTCGATGCGCCGCACGCGACAGGCACGCGGCTTGGCCGGCGTGGCAAGCCCGGCATTGCGCGTCGCACCGGCGAGGATGGCAGCGGCCAGGCGGAACCACTGCTCGCTGGCGAACTCGACCTGGCCGAACTGGTGACGGATCATCAGCTGCTCGACCGGCGCCAGATCCACGCGGTCGGCCATGGCCTCGACGTACAGCCGGTAGCCGGCGTCGGTCGGCACGCGGCCGGCGCTCGTGTGCGGGTGGCTCAGATAGCCCTGCTGCTCGAGCTCGGCCATCACGTTGCGCACCGTCGCCGGGCTGACGGCGAGCCGACGCCGCTCGACGAGGGCGTGGCTGCCGACCGGTGAGGCGGTCTCGATGTATTCCTCGATGACGGCCCGCAGGATCGCCTGTGCTCGCTGATCCAGCGGGACGGGCCGTTCAGCGCGGCTGGTCATTCGATTTCGTTCTCGTACGTAGTGGTCGGGGGACTTAGCACTCTTCAACGCAGAGTGCTAACGGCTGTGCGCATCGTAGCAGTCACTTTCGCCGAGTGTCAACGCGCGGCACCGCGCCGGCGCTGGTCACCGCCCGCCGGGCGAGCCCAATGCTCAGGCGGCTGCGTGCCTTGCGGCGCCTGCGTCCTTCGCCGCGGCTGCGCGCGCCGGGTCGGGCAGCAGGCGCAGGAACAGCTCGTTCGAGAGCAGCCGACCGCGCAGTGTCAGTCGAAGCGATGCGGTGTCCCCTCGCTCGAGCAGGCCGTGTGCGCGGCCCCACGCCAGCC
>JALYGJ010000078.1 GCA_030777155.1 Chloroflexota bacterium
GCCAGTACGCTCGCCACGTCGCCGCCCTGGGCGCCGACGCCGGGCACGAGGAAGGGCAGCCCGCGAGCGGTCGCACGCACACGGGCGAGCTCGGCTGGAACGGTAGCGCCGACGACGAGGCCCACCGTCGGCTGGCCGGCCGCCCATTCGACGGCACGGCGGGCAACGTGGAGGTAGAGCGGATCGCCTCCCACGAGCGCGTCCTGCACCTCGTCGGCACCGGGGTTGGACGTCCGGCACAGGACGTATACGAAGCGGGCGGTGCGTTCGAGCAACGGTTCGAGCGCGTCACGGCCGAGGTACGGATTCGCCGTTACCGCATCGGCGCCAAGGACGTCGAAGAGTGCCACTGCCTGGCGCGCCGCGGTCGAAGCGATGTCCGCGCGCTTGGCATCGGCGATGAACGGGAGGTCGGCGGGCACGATCCCGCGAAGGCGCTCGAGGGCAGCCAGCCCGGCGCTGCCGAACGCCTCGAAGAAGGCCAGGTTGACCTTGACTGCCGCGGCGTACGGCCCGGCCGCGTCGAGCACCATCAGCGCGAATCGCTCGACGCCCGCAACGTCTGCGTCGAAGCCGGCAGGCAGCGAGCGCGGATCCGGATCGATGCCCAGGCAGAGGCAGCTGCCGACGCGGCGCGCGCGCGCGTCTAGCCGCTCGAGGAACCTCACGCGGCGGCGGCCGTCTGCTGCGCGAGCGCGGCGAGCGTGCCCGGCGGCGCCACGTCCCGGACCTCGAGCTGGAGCGACTCGTAGCCCGCAAAGCTGCGCGAGCCGAGCCGGGCGACGACGTCGATCGTCGCCTCCTCCGCGAGCAGCGCGGGCAGGTCATCGCGCCCGAAGCAGATACCGTCGAGCACCTCCCTTCCCTTGCGCAGGACCAGCTGCGTGTGGCCGCCACGCGCCGGACGAACACGTCCGACGGCGAGACCGGCGATGCCCACCAGCGGTGGCGGGTTGCCCGTCCCGGTCGGCTCGAGTGTGGCGAGCTCGCGCAGCAGCCGGTAGTCGGTATCCAGCGCGTCGACGATGAGATCGAGCACGAGCTCGGGCGCGACCGGCGCCAGGGCGCCGGCGAGGTCGAGCAGCCGCTGACGGAAGGCAGAGAAGTTCTCGGCGGGCAGGTGGCAGCCGGCCGCCGCCGCATGGCCACCGAAACGGGTGAAGAGATCGGCCAGCGCGCTGAAGGCCGCGGCCAGGTCGAAGTTGCCGGCGCTGCGCGCCGAGCCGCGCCACGGGTCGGCAAGGTCGGAGAAGACAACCGCCGGGCGTCCATGCTCATCGGCGAGGCGTCCGGCGACGAGCCCCACGATGCCGATCGGCCAGGGCCCGGCGACGACCGTGACCTGCTCCCTGCCGCCGGCCGCGTCGAGGGCAGCACGTGCGTGCCCGAGCGCCGTGCTGAGCAACTCGCGCCGCACTCCATTGGCCGCCTCCAGCTCGGCCGCCAGCGCAACGGCGGTCTGCGCGTCCTCAGCCAACAGCAGCTTCGCCGCCGCGGCCGCATCGCCGACGCGGCCGACTGCGTTCAGGCGCGGCGCGATCCCAAACGCGATGCTCTCCAGGTCCAGGCGTGCGCCGTCGATGCCGCCGCTGCCGAGCAGCGCCGCGATTCCCGGCCGGGGACGGGCGCGCAGCGCGGCCAGGCCCAGCCGGCAGATCGCGCGGTTCTCGCCGACGATGGGGGCGACGTCGGCGACCGTGCCGATCGTCGCCAGGTCGGCCAGGGCGAGTGCCTCCGCGCCGAGCAGCAGCTGGGCGAGCTTGAAGGCCACGCCGGCGCCGGCCAATCGGCGATCCGGGTAGGTCGAGGCGGGATGGTGCGGGTTCACGACGGCCGCTGCGGGCGGAAGTCCCATGGTCGGCCGGTGATGGTCTGTTACCAGCACGTCGATGCCTGCTGCGGCCGCGCTGGCGATCTCAGCCGCGCTGCTCGTGCCGCAGTCGACGGTCACGATCAGCGAGCGACGCTCTGCGCGTGCCCGCTCGATCGCGGCCAGCGACAGCCCATGGCCCTCGTCGGCCCGATGGGGCACGTAGGGTTCCGTATCGAGGCCGAGCTGACGCAGGCAGAGCGTCAAGATGGCCAGCCCGCATAGCCCGTCGGCATCGAAGTCGCCGAAGACGAGCACCCGTTCGCCGCGCTCGACGGCGGTGCCGATGCGGCCGGCAAAGGCGCCGGCGTCGGGCAGGAGGCGCGGGTCGTTCAGGCCGGCTTCAGGCGGCGCCAGCCAGCTGGACAGCGAATCGCGCTGAGCGATGCCGCGCGCAGCAAGGATCGCCAGCAGCCGGCGGGAGATGCCCAGCGCCGCCGCCTGCGCGGCAAGCTCGTGGTCAATGGGCGGGCACGGTCGCAGCCGCCAGCGGTGACGCGGCGCCAGCTCTTGCATCGACTAAGAGTGACAGGCCCGACTTACCCCCGCTTACCGACTTCGCAACAGCGCGATCAGGAAGAGATGTCGGGCACGTTCGCCCCTTGTGCCGCGCTTATCTGCTGCGTGCTGCCGCGAACTCGCGCTCTCGCCGCCGCTCGGCCCACTCGTGCCACGTCACGAGCAGCGCGCTCGCGTTGAAGATCGACGAGTACGTGCCCGAGATGATGCCGATCACCATGGCAAAGACGAACGATCGGATCGCGTCGCTACCCAGCAGCAGCAGCGCCAGCAGCACGATCACCGTCGTGATCGACGTGTTCAGCGACCGGCCCAGCGTCTGCAGCAGGCTGTGGTTGACGATCGCCGAGAACGGCTCGCCGGCGTGGCGGACGCGGTTCTCCCGGATGCGATCGAAGACGACGATCGTGTCGTGGACCGAGAAGCCGATGACGGTCAGCATCGCGGTCACGAACATGGCGTCGACCTGCACGCCGATGAGCGTGCCGAGGATGGCGAAGATACCGACCACCACCAGGACGTCGTGGACGAGCGCGGCGATCGCCACCATCCCCATCCGGAAGTCAGCGAAGCGGAACGTCATCCAGCCGAGGATGCCGAGCGAGCCGAGGATGATGAGCACGACTGCCTGCTGGCCGAGCTCGGCGCTGATGACCGGCCCGATGGTTGCTTCCTGGCGCACCTCGGCGATCGGCCCGAACTCTGCCTCGAGGGCGGCGCGCAGCTGGGAGAGCTCGTCGC
>JALYGJ010000079.1 GCA_030777155.1 Chloroflexota bacterium
GCCTTGATCCGCTCGAGGGTGCCGAAACCGTCCAACCCGGGCATCACCAGATCGAGCAGCACGACATCGATCGGCCGGTCGCGCGGTTCGGCCAACAGCGCCAGCGCTTCACGGCCATCACTCGCCAGCAGCGAGTCGTGGCCCTCATTGCGCAGCGCGCGCTCGAGCAGCTTCCGGTTCACGACGCTGTCGTCGACGACGAGCACGAGGCCACCGTCCACCGCGATCTCCGCCGGCGCGTTCACGCGACGTTCGCCGGTACGAGGGCGTCGAGCTCCGTCGTGACGCGCTGCAGCTCTGCGGCGATCACGTGGAGGCGAGCCGCGAAGCCGGGTGAGGCGAGGTCCGTGGCATCCATGACGGCAGGCTGAGTAACCGCCTCCAGCTCGCGGCACATCTCGGCGAGGCCGACCGCACCGACACTGGCGCTGTTCGACTTGAGCGTGTGGGCAGCTCGGTTGACCAGCACGACGTCCCCTTCGGCCAGGCCGACGCGGATCGAGGCGAGCTGCGCCGGCGCGTCGTCGATGTAGGCCTCGACCAGCTCGCGGAGGAACTCCGGGTCGTCCCCAATCGACTGCCTCAGCTCGTCGAGCACGGTCCGGTCGATCGCGCTCATGCGTGCTGGGCCGCCGACATCGGGACGCGGGCAAGCGCGGCCCGCAGCTCGTCGGAGCGGATCGGCTTCGAGACGTAGTCATCCATGCCCGCCGCGAGACACGCCTCGCGGTCGCCGGCCATCGCGTTGGCGGTCATCGCCACTATCCACGGCCGCTCGGCGCGACTCCAGCGGGCGACAATCTCGCGCGTCGCGGTCAGGCCGTCCATCTCCGGCATCTGCACGTCCATCAGCACCACGTCGTAGCGCTCGCGCTCGATCGCCGCGATCGCCTCGTTGCCGTCCGCCGCCACGTCGGCGCGCAGGCCCATCCGCTCCAGCAGCCGCAGCGCGAGCTTCTGGTTGACGGCGTTGTCCTCGGCCAGCAGCAGCCGGAGCGCGGGCAATGGTTGGGCAGGGGCGACGGGCTCCTGCTCGCGTCGGTCGGCGGCCGCGACTTCGGCCGTTTGCGCTTCCCTGGCGAGCAGGGTGAAGTGGAAGGTGCTGCCCTTGCCGGGAACGCCCTCGCTCTCCGCCCACACGCGGCCGCCCATCAGCTCGGCCAGCCGGCGGCTGATCGCCAGGCCCAGGCCCGTGCCGCCGAAGCGGCGTGCCATCGACGCATCGGCCTGGCTGAACGACTGGAACAGGCGCGACATCTGGTCGGCGGTGATGCCCAGGCCGGTGTCGCGGACGGAGAAGTGGATCTGCCAGGTGGCGGTCGCCTCGTCGAAGCCCGCAACGTGCTCGCCGGAGCCCACGCCCGTCTGGCCGTTGACCCGCGTCCCGCTCACGCCGAGTACGACCTCGCCGCGCTCGGTGAACTTGAGCGCGTTGTTGACCAGGTTGAGCAGCACCTGGCGGACGCGGCCCACGTCGCCGACCACCGCCGCCGGCAGGCCGTCATCCGGCTCCAGGCGCAGCGCGAGGCCCTTGCGCCGGGCCATCGCCGACAGCAGGCTGATGATCCCGTCGGCCGTCGGCACGAGGTCGAACGGCGCCTCGTCGAGGTCCATCCGGCCGGCCTCGATCTTCGAGAAGTCGAGGATGTCGTTGATGATCGTCAGCAGCGCGTCAGCGCTACTGCGGATGGTCTCGGCGTACTCGCGCTGCTCGCCGTGGAGATGGGTCTCGAGCAGCAGGCCGCTCATGCCGATGATCGCGTTCATCGGCGTCCGGATCTCGTGGCTCATGGTGGCCAGGAACCGGCTCTTGGCCTCGTTCGCCTGCTCGGCTGCGGCGCGCGCCTCCTGTGCCGCGGCGAACAACCGAGCATTGCCGATCGCCACCGCCGCCTGCTGCGAGAGCCCGACCAGGAAGTCGAGGTTCTCACGGACGAAGGGCTCCGATTCGCCGAAGCGCCACACAGCCATCATGCCGATCACCTGGTCGCCCGAAGTCAGCGGCGCGGCCATCAACCGCTCCTGGGCCTCATCGTCCGTGCCAGCGATCAACACGGCGCGCGGATCCGTAGACACGTCGTTGACGATCTCCGCCGCTCCGCGGCTGGCCAGGTCGCCGATCACGCCGCGACCGATGAGCGCCGGATGCGCCTTGATCGCGTCCGCGTCGTCGCCGATCGCGACCGTGGCACGCAGCGTCCGCCCGTCCTGCTCGGTCAGGTACACGGCGCTGGTGCTGGCGTCGAGGAGTTGGCGAGCGTGCTCGGCGATCTGGAGCAGCACCTGGCCGCTCTCGAGCGTCGACGAGATCTGCCGCCCGACATCCACCAGCGCCGACATCTCAGAGGCTCGGCGACGCGTCTCGTGGTACAGCCGCGCGTTCTGGATCGCTGCGCCGACACCCGCGGCGATGGTTGACAGCAGCCGCTCGTCGGAGGCTTCGAAGCGGCCCTCGTCCGTCGTGCTCTGGACGGCGATCACGCCGACCGCCTCCTCGCCAATCAGGATCGGCACGCCCAAATAGGACTTGGCCGGCGTTCCCAGCAGCCGAGTCTCGAGCGAATCGCGTTCCTGCTCCGAGTTGACCAGCAGGGGCTGACGCGTGGCGAGGATGCGCGACGTCCAGCCCTCGCCGTACCTGATCGGGTCGGGTGGCTGCCGCGAGCCGCGCTCGAAGTAGAAGGGGAAGTCGATCATGCCGCGCACGGCGTCGTGCAGCGCGACGTAGACGATGTCGGCGGCGAAGGTCTCGCGCACCCGGTCGCCGACGAGCTCGATCAGCGCATCGGGGTCGAGCTGCGCGGAGAGCGCCTGCCCGATGCTGTTGATCGTGCCGAGCTCGGCCACGCGCCGGCGCATCTCGTCGACGAGGCGGACGTTCTCGAGGGCCACGCTGAGACTCGTGCCCAGCGTCGTCAGCAACCTGACATCGGCCTCGCTGAAGGCGTTCTCGCGGTCGAGGTTCTGGAGCGAGATGACACCGGTCGCCGTCTCGCCGACGACGAGCGGCACCCACAGCATCGACTTGGGTGCTTCGCCCTGCACTGCCTCGGCGGCTTGGCCGAACTCCATCGCGCGTTCCCCGGCCCGTTCGTTGATCAGCAGCGGCTGGCGTGTCTCGAGCACGTGCTTGCGCATGCCCATGACCGGGATCGGCTCGTCCGGGAAGCGCACGCCGCGCTCGATCGCGAACGGGAAGCGGATCACCCCGGCGTCGGCGTCGAGGATGCCGATGTCGACGACCTGGGCGTCGAAGATCTCCTGGATCTTGTCGCCGACCAGGTCGTACATCTGCTGGCTTTCGACCCGCTGGGCGAGCCCCGCCTGGACGCTGTTGATGATGGCGAGCTCCGCCGCACGCTGGTTGCTCTCCTCGAGCAGCCGCTTGGTCTCGGCGATCGCGCGGGCGCGGCTGAGCGCCGACGCGATGTGCTGGCCGACGTACGTCAGCAGCTCGATGTCCTGCGCCATGTACCGCTGACCGGATTCGTAGGTCTGGACGACCAGCACACCGATCGTCTTGCCGCCGGCCTTCAACGGGACGCCTACCCAGTCCGCGCCGGGCATGCCGACCGACTCGACTTCTCCCTCGGCGACCAGTCGCTCGAAGCGGTGGTTTGGGACGTGCTGCGTCTCGCCGGCGCGCAACACGAACGCGGTCAGGCCGCGCGCCTGGCCGGTGCCCATCGGCTCCCACACATCCGGATCGGGAATGTCCTGGTCGACCTGGTCGGCGTAGTAGGCGTAATTGAGCGTCTGGTTGTCGGCGTCGTAGAGAGCGATGAAGAAGTTCTCGCCGTACGTGAGCTCGGCAACGATCTGGTGCATCGCGGCGTAGAACTCGTGCATGTCGCTCGCCGCGCTGGCCATCTCGGCAATGCGGTAGAGCGCGTCCTGCAGCTGGGCGCTATCGCGGTTGCTGGCGCTGCCGGGCGTGCTCGGAGTGTCGGTGGTCCCGGCCGCGCCGCCGGGCGTGGGCGTGCTTTCCGGCGTGAGGCTGCTGGCACCCCTCACATCAGGCATCGGCCCGATGGTACCTCCGGCTCGAACGGCGGCGGGGTCTGCGGCCGTGACCGCATTCGCCGCGGCTCGCTTAGCATGCTCGTCGTCCCCGTCCCGAGCCGCAGAGGAAACGTCCAATGCAGGAGACGCAGAAGCCCGCCAAGAGCACGGCCACAAGAGAGAAGGCGTCCAAGGGCTTCACGGCCGAGGAACGAGCCGCGATGAAGGAGCGGGCCGAGGAGCAGAAGGCAGAAGCGCGCCGCGGCCGGCGCGCGGACAAGATGGACGGGGAAAGCGCCGTGCTCGCCAAGATCGCCGAGATGCCGGAACCGGATCGCGCCATCGCCGAGCGGGTCCACGCCATCATCAAGGCCAGCGCGCCCAGCCTCTCGCCGAAGACCTGGTACGGGATGCCCGCGTACGCCAGGGAGGGCAAGGTCGTCTGCTTCTTCCAGAGCGCCGACAAGTTCAAGTCGAGGTACGCGACGCTCGGCTTCAGCGACGAGGCGAACCTCGACGAAGGCGCGATGTGGCCAACCGCCTTCGCTGTCACCGAGTTGACCGAAGCTGAGGAGGCAAGGATCGGCGCACTGGTGAAGAAAGCGGTGAGCTGAGCACGAGCTTGCGACGATGGATCGGTTCGGCCCGGCTGATCTTGACCTTTTCCTGGGTGGCGAGGACGAGGAGCAGCAGGACCTGCGCCAGCCGGCTCCCCACGTCATCGTCCACGTCATGCGTCAGCCGGACGGCACGGCGCGCGTCCACGAGCAGCGAACCGAGGCGGCCGCAGCCGGACTGCCTTCCGTCACCGGCGGCCGGACCTGGTTCCCGACGGTCGACGCCGCGCTTGCGCAGGCAGGCCGGTCGCGCATCGAACGCGACGGCGCCGTGATACACGTCTACGTCGACGGCGTGCTGGTCGAGTAGATCGGGCGTTCTAGGCGCCGGCGCCTAAAAGGCCGGAGCGAGCTCCGCGAACATCGGGAAGTGGCGCACGTTCCCGGTCAGCATCGTCACGCTAACGAGCGCAACGAGCCCCGGCGCTCAGTCCTTCGGCGGCGACTCCGACTCCACCGCGGCAAGGTCGATCGTTCGAACCTGGCGGACGCCACCGCTGTCCGTCCGCACGACGGCGGAGGGAATCACGCCCGCGGTGAGGCGCTCGATGACCCCGACCTCACCGGAGTAGGTCCCGGAGGCGTCGATCCTCACGCGATCGCCCACGGAAAACCCTGCCTGGCCGGTACCCGCGGAAAGGTTGATCCTGGCCAGGTTGGGGCGGTCGGGCGAAGCGTCGGAGCCTGCCGGCGGCGCTCGTTTGGTCGCCGTCTTGGCCGGCGGGTACCAGACCTTGCGCTTACGCGGCATGGGCGAATCCTAGCCCGCCGGCGCGCACGAGCACGCCGCGCACGGGCAAGAGCGGCGCCATCAGTAGCTGCGGCGCGGCCGCTTCTGCTCCTTGGGTGGCTTTGGCTCGCGGCCGGGTCGCGGCGGTCGCGGCGGCGTGCCCGGCGCCATGTCCTCTCGCACTTCGGGCGCCCTCGCTCGGGCCTCGGCGACCGATCGGGCGAACTCCTTCGCCACGGCCGGCGGGGTGCTCGCTTCCCATGCCGCCTGGATCCGCGCCGACGCCTCGTTCTGCTGCTTGCGCCGCTCGCGTTCCGCCCTCGAGTGCTTCGCCATATCCGCATCCCTCGCTGCTGTGGGGTAGGGCGCCATCGCGCACCACCACCCGACAAGTATGTCGCGTTCAGCGACAGGAGTCGTTTGCGTGGACTCCCCTCATCCGATTACGACCACCTCCTCGGCCGCTGCCGCTCGGCTCAGCTCGCCATCGAGGGTGGCCAGCTCGGCAGCTACATCGAGCGCCAGCTGGAGGTAAAGCGCGTCGTAGACGGTCAGCTGATGCTGTTCGGCGAGACTGACTGCTTCGAGCGTGGCGGACAGCGGGCGATCGACGCTCTCCACCCCCGAGCGCCATGCGTCTGTGCGTACCAGCGACTTCGCCAGGCGCTACTCAGTTGCTGGCTGTTTCGGCTTCGGACGCGCGCTGTTGTCTCATCCGCGCGACCGCCGCAGTCCGGCCGCGCACGCCCAGCTTCTCGAACACGTTCTCGAGGTGCTTGCGCACCGTGCCGGGTGAGATCCACAGCCGCTCGGCGATCTCCGCGTTGCTCAGGCCCTCGGCGACGGCGTCGAGGACTTCCCGCTCCCGCGCCGTCAGCGTGCCCGGCGCGTCGGAGCGCAGGGAGTGGGCCTTTTCCTCCAGGACGAGCGCGGTGTCGCCGTCGGGGCCCAGCCTCGCATAGCGAATGAGGAGGGAGCCGCGCTCGTCGCTATGGTGGAAGGACGGCGCCGTTGCCGGCGAGAAGTCGCTCCGCGCGCAGAGTGCCTCGACCTGGTCGAGCCACTCGGTCACGGCGCGTGGTAAGCGCGTATCGCGCCGATTCCAGCGGAAGTACGAGCCGAGCAGCTCGGCGGCCTGCGGGGAAACGAGTGCCAGCCGCCGCGCATGCCCGAGCACGATCACGCCGCCACCTTCGCCGCTCGTCGCATCGAGGGCGGCGACGGCCACCGCCGCCTTTGCTTTCGCCCGCAGGGCGGCGTCGAGCTGGACGAGTTGGGCCTGCGCGAGGGCCAGCACCAGCCGATCGCGCTCGTTGAAGTCGGGCCCGTCGCTCCGCGTGAACAGGAACGTGCGCGTCACTGGCCAGCTGGAGGCCAACTGGAACTTCATCTGGTGACGGATGCCGTCGTGAACGAACCATTGCTGGTAGATCTCGGTCCGCTCGAGCGCTGCCTCATCGAGGAAATCGGAGATCTTTGGTGGGACGGGGCTCGTCAGCAACTCGCGCCGGCAGAGGGGATGCTGGGGCAGCAGCCGCCACGTCAGCTGATCCGCCTCGCTGCCCTCGGGCGGGCTCGTCGCGCCGTCGGACTGGATCGCATACAGCTCGCGTCGTGCTGTGCGGTCGAGGACGCAGTACGAAATCCAGTTCGACGGCACGAGCGCCATGAGTCCATCGAGCACGGCCGCAGAAGCCGGATCACCCCCCGCCCGATCTTCGAGCTCGCGCGCGAAAGTGCCCAGCGCCGCCAGATCACCCCCGACCATGCGCGCCACGCTGTCCCGAAAATACGACGAAGCGCGTATTCCCACAACCCCTTCGCGCGCCGAGCCTCGGTCAAACCAGTCCGAAGGGGAGGAAGTCATGATCGGTACACGCAGAAACAGGGCAATCGGAGCAGTCGGGGCGGCAGCGCTGCTGGTAACGGCACTGGCCGGCCAGACGCTGGGGACGCCGGGGTCGGGCGTGATCAGCGCAGCCGTGCTGGCGCGCGCGGACTTCACGGAGCGCGTCGACGTCAAGTTCAAGATCGCCACGGACCACGGCCTTCACGTGGCGAATGCGCCGGCGGCCGGAGAGGTCGTCATGCAGGAGATCGTGCTGGCGCCCGGCGGCCAGACGGGCTGGCATAGCCACCCTGGTCCAGCCATCGTGCTGATCGATAGCGGCAGCTTCACGGTGACTGACGTGGGCAAGCATGGCTGCACGAGCACCACGTATGTAGCTGGTGAAGCGTTCATCGATCCGGGCCAGGGGCATGTCCACCGCGGCGTGAACCCGTCGTCGACCGACAATGTCGTCGTCTACGTCGCCTATCTCGACGTCCCGAGCGGTACGTCTCCGCGGATCGACGCTGGCGACCCGGGCTGCTGATCTGGCGTTCCACGGGCCGGTGGCGACACATCGCCGCCGGCCCGTTTCTTGCCTAAGAGGACGCGGCCGGCGCGCGATCGTAGTAAGTGATGAGCTCCGGTCGCAGCTCGCTCCCATCGACCTCCAGTCGCAGGTAGCTGAAAGCCGGTTGGCGGCGGCGGTCGGTGGGCGAGCCCGGATTGAGCAGCCACAGCCCGTCCTGATGCTCGACCAGCGGCTGGTGGGAGTGGCCGAAGCAGATGGCGTCGGGCGTCGGATCGGCGGTCACGAACGTGCGCCGCGCGCGTTCCGGCGTCGTCCTGCCCGGACCACGGTGGCCATGGGTCATGCCCAGGCGCAACCCCTCGACCTGCACGGTGCGCACGAAGCCGAGGCGCTGAGCCAGATCCGAGGGGTCGTTGTTGCCGGCAACGGCGTGGGTCGGTGCGAAGTCGGCCAGCAGGTCGAGCACGAAGGATTCCGTGATATCGCCCACGTGGAGGATCAGGTCGGCAGTCGCGAGCCCCGCGACGAGCGCCGCCGGGAGGCGAGTGCCGAAGCGCGGCAGGTGCGTGTCGCCGAGCAGAACGACGGTTTTGCTCACGGCGTCCACATTGGCACACGGCTCTTGGCTCTCGGAAAAATACGACGAAGCGCGTATTCACCTAGGCGCATCACTGCCGGAGCCTCGGCCTCTAGCGTCACAGGCGGAGGCGGCAGATGAGCGGCACATCGTGGACCAGGACGTTCGGCGCGCTCGGCGCAGCGACGGCGCTGATCTCGCTCGTGGTGGCATGTACGCAGGCCGCCCCGGCACCGGCGTCGCCAACTCCGGCAGTTACGCCGTCGGCGACTCCGACGGCGCCCGCCGCGACGCCTTCGCCGGAAACGAATCCGGCGGCCGTACATACGTCGCAGCGGCACGCCTACTCGCTCGTTTTTCCCGAATCTGGCTGGAACGTGGTTGAGCGGCCCGGTCAGTGGCCCCTCGGCGAGACATTCACCGGGGACCGCCGGGGCGTCGACGTGATCTACTCGCCCGACCTCGGATACCGCCATGACTTGCTGATCAACAGCCAGCCCGTTCCTGCCGGCATGACGTTCGACGAGTGGGTCGGTGACTACGACGCGGCCGGCGCACGCGCCTTCCCGCACTGCGAACGGCAGGGCGACTTCGAAACGGCCTCGGTAGACGGAGAGCCGGCTCGCATCGGCAACTACCTCTGCAACGCCGATCGCTGGGTCGAGGTTCTATGGTTCCATGGCCAAAGGGCATACGCCTTCCGCGTCGGTGAAAACCGCAGCTCCCCGGTCGCCATCGACCCGCGCGCGGAGGCCGATCTGTGGCTGGAACGCCTGCGCCTGAACCAGCCCTGAAGCCAGCGTGTCGCTCCCGTCCACGTTCGGTCGCCTCGCCATTGCCTTCTTCGTTGTCGCCTGCAGCGCTGCGCCGCTCAGTCCAGCGCCAACGGGCGCCGACGACGTGCCGCGCGGGGGAACGCTGAGGACGGCTCTGGTGAACCCGCTCCGTACCGCGCTGGACCCCGTTTCGCCTGACTTCACCCGGCGACCAGTTCGCGCAACGTCCGCGTGACGAGCACTTCGGCCGGCTGTGCCGCGCCAAGCACGCGCGCGCCTACGATCACCGCCGTTCCGCCCGGCTTCTCGCCCAGCTCCACCTCGCCGGTATGCAGGGCGCCCTGATGTCGATGCCCAGTGGCTGCACGCGATCGCGAATGGCGAGGGCACACTCGATCCCCTCGTCGGGCTCGCTGAAGGTGGCAAAGAACCCGTCGCCGGCGGTGCCGACTTCGCGGCCGCCGTGACGGCGCAGCTCTTCGCGAACGATCGCTCGCTGAAGGTGGCAAAGAACCCGTCGCCGGCGATGTCGACTTCGCGGCCGCCGTGAGGGCACACTCGATCCCCTCGTCGGGCCCGCGTCGTCTCACACCCGAAGGCTACGGCACGGCGGGCGCTTCGACCGCGCACGGCGGGCGGCCGGTGCGAGGCCGGTGTTAGGCGCTCCCCCGGCCGCGGCCGCTGGCTGTCACCCCAATCCTGTCACTGTGCATGCGTCCTGAAGTTGACCCGTCCATAGGCGGGCCTGTGCCGCGGGGCAGCAGGTGAGGTGCCGCATGCGCTACAAGGGACCGCGGACCAATTGGTGGCCGATCGTGCTTCTGATCCTGGTCGCCGTCATTGTTCTGGCCGCTCTCTTTTTCCTGTTCCTCGCGCCGCCAGCGGGCGAGGATCGGACGCCTACGCCCGACCAGCAGACCCCGGCAACCAGCCCGACCGAGTCGCCGGCGCCTTAGCCAGAAAGCGGGGGATTTTGATGCGCAAGGGAAAGACCCTCATGGGTCAGAGCATCGTCAGCTTCGCGGAAGGCCGCGTGGTCGACACGGTCAAGGACCTGCTGATCAGCGAGACGAACGACTCCATCGTCGCCTTGCTGGTTGACGAAGGCGGCCTGTTGAGCAGTTCACGCGTGGTGCCGCTCGAGGCAGTCGACAGCTTCGGCCGCGATGCGGTCGTCATCCGCGACGCGCAGGCGGTCACCACGGCGTCGGCCGATCCCGAGGTCAAGGCCATCCTCAACCGGAAGGAGCAGCTGCTCGGTAAACGAGTGCTGACCGACCAGGGCGATGCCATGGGCTCCATCTCTGATATGTACTTCGACGAGAAGAACGGGCAGATCCTTGGCTTCGAGGTCTCGGGCGGGCTGCTCGGCGACGTCGCCCGCGGCACCTCCTACCTCGCCGTCGAGGAGATCGAGCGGATGGGGCCCGACGTGATCTTCGTGCGGCCGGAGACCGGCGAGAACCTCGAGGGGCAGGTCGGCGGCGTGATGGGCACGCTCGACCAAGCCGGCAAGCGACTCGGCGACGCCGCCCACGGCGCGCAGGACCAGATCCAGGCACAGATCAGCGAAGGCCACCCCGAGCGTGCGCTCATCGGGCGGCGGTCGGGGGCTGACGTGACTGACGCGGACGGCAGCATCGTCGTCGCCAACGGTCAGCGCATTCGGCCCGAGCACGTCGAGTGGGCGCAGCAGACAGACAACATGGACCTGCTGACGCGTGCCGCCGCCCGTGGCGAGGCGCGCGAGACGCGCGCGCGTGCCGGTGCGGCGATGGAGGAGGCGGGCGACAACCTCGGCGCGATGTGGGACCGTTTCACCAAGCGCATCTCCGAGATGCGCGATGAGCATGGACGGCAGGTCGACGAGCAGCAGACTCGGACACGCCTGGCCCAGATCGCCGACGCGATCGGCCGACCGGTGGGCAAGGTGATCCTCGATCGCAGCGACAACGTGATCCTCGACTTCGGCGACATCATCACCCATCAGGCGGTGCAGCAGGCATACGACGCGGGCATGCTCGACACGCTGCTCGCGTCGGCTTACCGCGCCGAGTTCGGCCTGCCGCTGGAGGAGCTGCGCGCAAAGCAGCGTGCGAGCGCCACGATCGAGCAGGCGCACGGCGGGGCGGAAGTGGTTGACGAGCTCGAGCAGAAGGTCCAGCAGCGCGAGCGCGAGCGTGCCGAGCGCGAGCAGCGCGAGCGGTCGGAGGCCGAGGCAGCTGCTCAGGCGCGCGAGCGTGAGCGAGCCGAGCGGACGCGCGCCCGGCAGCAGAGTGAGCAGCAGCGCCAGCGCGAGGTGGACGAGGCTCGCCAGCCAAGCGACCCGGACGCGACGGCCGAGTACGAGAGCCCGGCAGCTTCAGGGCGCAGCTAGCGGTCGGCGGCTGCACGGCAGGCTGTGCCGGCGCCGTCAACCGCCGCGATCTAGCCCTTGGGTCCGGGTAACAGGGTGAACGGCTCGCCGTCGCCGCGACGGACCGTCCGGAAGTGGCGCTCGTCGAGAGTCAGAACATCAGCGGCCGAATGGCGATCGGCGAGCACGATGATCGAGGCGTCGGCGAGACCGAGCTCAATGCTCTTGTATCGGCGGACGTACTCAACGGCAGCGTCGATGCCGGCCTGATTAAACGGCTCCAACTGGTACGCGCCCGCGGCGACCTCCTCGAGCAAGGCGATCTCCGCTCGTGTCCCGACGCGCGTGACGAGCAAGTAGTCGAGTTCGGCCAGCACGAAGGGCGAGAGCAGTAGCGGCGGCGTCGCGGCTCGTAGCACGCGTGCCGCTGCGAGGTGCTCGGCCTGGCTGGCGTCGATCGCCGCGAGCAGTCCGCTGGTGTCGAGGAGGATCAACGCTCACCGAACCCGCGCAGCGCCTCGTCGGCGCGCGCAGCGAGCCCGGGTTGACCGCTCTCGAACAAAGGAAGCCGAGGCCGTGGTGGTCGGCTCTCGGCTGCGACCAGAGCAACGCCCTCCCTGATCAAAGCTGCCTCGCTCGTGCGCCGACGGCGGGCAGCTCGCTGCAACGCCTTCTTCAGCTCGGCCGACAGGTAGACCGTGGTCTTCTCCATGCCATACATCATGCCATACGCGGCGCGACCTCAACGAAGGCACAGAGGCCGTTGACCATGCGCAGTTGCGCCGGCGAGTTGGGGACGGCACGCAGTAGGGCGGGCGAGCAGACGACGATGGCGAGCGCGCGCGCGCGCGAGGTGGCGACGTTGAGCCGGTTGAGCGAGTAGAGAAAGCTCAGCCCGCGCGGTGCATCCTCGGCGCGCGAGGTCGCCATCGTGTAGATCGAAACGGGCGCCTCCTGGCCCTGGAACTTGTCGACCGTGCCCACCCGTGCCTGCCGTCCGAGCAGGCTCGAGATGAGCAGCCGGTGCGCGTTGAAAGGCGAGACGATGACGATCTGCTCAGGGCCGATCGGCAGCGCGCGGCCCTTGGCGTCGATCCACGTGCGGCCGATGAGCGCGCGCCAGATCTCGGCCACCTTCGCCGCCTCCTCGGGCGACTCGTTGGTGTTGCCGTCGTGCTCGACCGGCACCCAGCGCAGCCCGGACCCGGACAGCCAGCCGTCGCCGGCGACGCGCTGCTGCTCGAGCCCATCGACCGACTCGAGCTTGTCCTCGTAGAAGAGCTCGGAGGTGTAGGCGGTGATCCGCGGGTGCATCCGCCACGTCTTCTCGAGGAAGATCCCGCGCGACGGCGGCACGGTTTCCTCGTCGCCCAGGAAGTGGCGCAAGGCCGAGGCGGCAGCACCGTCAGGGTGCACGCCCTGGGTAGGCTGGTCGAGCTGCTGCGGATCCCCGAGCAGCACGATGTTGCGCGCGCTGGCAGCCATCGCGATGACGTTGGCGAGCGAGACCTGCCCGGCTTCGTCAACGAACAGCGTGTCGACTGAGCTGTCCAAGTCGGCATCCGCCCACAGCCATGGCGTACCGGCGGCGACGTCGACCTCGCCTGCCTTGAGCGCGGCGGCCACGTCGTGGTTGTGGTCAGTTCGCCTGACCAATGGGTCGTGGAGCGCCTCGTGTTCCTTCGCCTTCTGAATTGCGCGCACGCTTTGGCCGGTTTCGCGTGCCGTCACCAGGACGGCCGCCAGCAAGTTGCCGATGACCTTGTGGCTGTTGGAGCTGATCGCGACCCTCCGGCCGAGCGCGACGAGCTCGAGGATCATCCGTGCGCCGGTATAAGTCTTGCCTGAGCCCGGCGGTCCCTGAATCGCGAGCGTCGTTCCGTCGAGCGCGTCGACCAGTCGGCAGGCCGAGTCGGTGCCGGTCTCATCAGGTCGAACGAGCGCGCCGCCGTCGCCATGGCGGACGCGTGGGGGGCGTCGCCTGATCAGATCGCGCCCGGTGCGCCACTCCGGCACCTGCGATTCCATCCCATGTTCGGCAACCCAATTGCCGAATCGCATAAGTGCCTCCCGCTGTGCCTTGGGATCGATGAAGTTGACCGGGACGATCGAGGTCGGATGCCGACCGCTCCAGGTCTTTGCCCTCCGGATGTCGATTGTTCCTGCTGCATCGTCGATCGCGGCGACCTCGCCTGTCCCTTTGTTCCTTCCGGGCAGCGCCGGGTCGTGGACCGCCGACCCGGTTTCGACCTTGTGCTCCTGCGGCGGGAATCGATAGCGGTAATGAAGTGATCTCGACCGACCACCAGGATCGAACGCGTCAACGAACTGTAGGCCAGCGATCGGCTCGGGCTCCGTCAGCAGCTCGGTGTCGGTCTTCGACAATAAATCGTAGTAGCGCCACCAGGTCGACTTGTCCTCCCGCCGATGCCAATCGAGTAAATGGGCGACCAACCATGTCGCCTTGTCGGCGTCGCTCTGTTCTGACGCATAACTGGGGATGCCGGCCGTCAGCCTTCTCTCCAAGTCGAGGACCGCGGCTTGCCGTGCCGTCAGCTCGACGCTCGGCTGCTCGATCTCGCTTGGTGGCCGCGGTAGTTCGCCCCACTCAGCGGCCGCCTCCGTTCGGCGCTCCTCGAGCCAGTCGCGCAGGCGCTCGGTCGAGATGCAGTCGTCGCGGTTGTAGAGCCGGATCTGCTCCTTCAGCGTGCCGTCCGGGTCGCCGATCTCGAGCACCTTCTCGAACTCGACGATGCTCGAGTTCGCGTCGCGCAGCTTGATCTCCCGCTCGTACCCATAGAGCGGCTCGAGGTTCTTGATCGAGTAGCGTTCCGATCCGACACGGACGCCCTGGCGCACCACGCGGTACAGGTCGACGAAGCGGCGCCCGCGCAGCAGCCTGTCGAGCTCTTCCTCGCGCGTCGCGTGGCGGCCGGCCAGCCGCTTGAGCGCGGTCGGCTCGTACGGTGCGTAGTGGTAGATGTGCATGTGGGGGTCCGCTTCCCAGCGCTCCATGAACAGGTCCATCAGCTCCTCGAAGGCGCGCCTCTCCTCGTCCCGGTTGAGCGCCCAGAAGGAGCGATACTCCCCGCCGCCCCAGATGCCGAACAGGTACTCGAGCCCCTCCCAGAAGGCAAAGGGATCGCCCTCGATGTCGAAGAAGAGGTCACCCGCCGATGGTCCAGGCAGGGCCGAGAGGCCGCGGTCAGGGACGACGCCACCGGCGGGGTCCTTCTCCGGCTCGAGCAGCTCGTAGACGGGGACGGGCAGCCCGTCGCTGGCGACCTGCAGTCGGGCCTGCTCGCGCATCCGCCACATCGAGTCGGCGGCGCCCGTCTTGAGGTCGAGCTCCAGCGGCCTGGTCAGCACCGAGAGGCCGCGCCTGGTCGTGATCTCGTGGGCGGTCAGGACCTGGCGCTGCGCGCGGCTGATGCCGGCGACGAGCGGCAGCGCATCGTCGCCGCGCCATTGCCGGCGGCAGTAGTCGGGGAACCAGCGGCAGACGGTGCAGTGCTCGACCGGGTCGGGATAGCTTGCCGCGCGCGGGATCGGCCAGACCGGCGCGCCCGAGATCGCCTCGTCGAGCGCCTCCTCGAAGCGGGCCTTGGCGTAGCGGTAGTAGGCCATCAGCTCGGCCGTCCGGAAACGCTCTTCGTGGACGACCGCGCCACCCAGCGCGACGTAGACGTGCTGGGGCCGCACGTTCTGGATCGGCTCGATGCCGTCGACGTACGAGCAGATCTGGATCAGCGCCGAGGCCTTCGCACTGTGGGCGAGCTTGGTGTCGGCGATCTCGTAGTGGTGGTCCTTGCCCAGGCGGCCGGGCTGGCCCACGCGCAGCAGGAAGTCGGGATGGCCGCGCCAGCGGCCGTCGAAGATCGTGGCCTGGAAGATGACGTCGTCGCCGCGCTCCATTGCCTCGCGCGTCTGGGCGGCACGCGTCGCGAGCGGCAGTGCCTCGCCGGCGGCGTCGCTGTCCGGTAGCCGGGTAACATGCCTGCCGGCCAGCTTTTCGCGGATGTAGCGCTCTTCGTGCTCGTACCCGCGCCGGCGCAGGAGCTCGACCTCCGGGTCCTCGCGGTTGGGGCGCTTGATCAGGCCGGCCGCCGCCGCGCGCTCCAGCTGCGTCAGGTGCCCGCAGGCCAGGAACCCGACCAGGTCGGTGGCGGAAACGATCAGTTGACCATCGGAGCGCCGGTACACGACCTTGGCTACTCTAGGCGATCGTAAGCCGTGGGCGGCGCGTGGAGTGCTGGGCAAGGTGGCACAGACGTGTGCGAGAGTCGGCCTCGATGGACGACCTTCTCGAAGAGCCCGACGAGGACATCGAAGGCTTGCCTTCGACCGTCGAGCTGGTGGGCGGGATGATGATGATCGTCGACGAGGACGAGAGATGCGCCTGCCGCTGCGGCTGCCTGCGTTCACGCACCTCCGGTGAGGTGCGCTGCGCCGACTGCGTCGAGGGACTGCACGCCGGGTGACGGACGAGCGCAAGCGGATCGTAGCTGCCGGCTACGACGCAATCGGCAGCGACTACCTCGAGTGGAGCGCGCGGTCGACCGACCCGGCGCGCGAAAGGATGCTGGCCGAGTTCGTGACGCGGCTGCCGGCCGGGTCGCGGGTGCTGGACCTCGGCTGCGGTGCAGGCTTACCGGTCACGCGCGCACTGGCGCAGCGGTTCACTGTGACGGGCGTCGATGTGTCCGCCGGTCAGGTGGCCGCGGCACGGGGCAACGTGCCGCAGGCGACGTTCATCGAGGGCGATCTGGCAGAGGTCGACTTCCCGGCAGAGTCGTTTGACGGCGTCGCCGCGTTCTACGCGATCTCGCACGTGCCGCGGGAGGAGCACGGGCAGGTGTTCGGGCGCATCTGCCGGTGGCTGCGTCCCGGCGGGCTCTTCGTCGCCAGCCTGGGCGCCCACGACAGCCCGGACTGGACCGGCGAGTGGCTCGGGCGGCCCATGTTCTTCAGCAGCCTCGACGCCGACGAGAACCGCCGGCTGCTCGTGGACGCGGGGTTCGAGCTGCTGATCGACGAGGTCCTCGAGACGCTCGAGCCGGAGGGAGCGGCCGACTTCCTGTGGGTACTGGCGCGCGTGGGGACGCCCTGACCGCCTACGACCCTTCCCGTCCGAAGTCCGGCTGTTCGGCCGCTTGTTCGGCGCCGCGGGCGACCTCGTCGGCTGACTCGTCGGCCTCGCCGGTCGGCGCCTGGCGCCAGTGCTCGGCGGTCGTACGCAGCTGTTCCTCGCTGTCCTCGTCGGTCTGTCGTGCCGAGCCGTGCTCGTTCGTGTGGTGCGACATGCCGCCACTGTCGGCGGAGTCGCTTCACGCGCGCTGCCGCCTCGCGCCCTCCGCCGTTGCAGCCTCGTTGCTCGGCCGCGGCCATTGCCCGGAGCCGCCCCTGCTAGCCTCCTCCGAGTGAACGAGCCAACGCTTGCGCAGCGCGTCCGACTGCGCATCTTCGAGTACTTCGTCAACGACGCGGCACCACCCGTCGCCGAGCAACTGATGCACGAGCTCTCGCTTTCGCGAGACCAAATCGGGCGTGTCCTGGACGAACTGGTGGCGGCCCGCCACATCGCCCTCGTCAAGGGCACGCGCCGCATCCTGATGTCGTTTCCCTTCTCGGCGATCGCCACACCCTTCCGTGTTGGCGCCCGCGGCCGCCACTACTTCGCCAACTGCTCGTGGGACGCGATCGCCTTCCACTCGATGCTCGGCGAGGACGACGTCGACATCGACTCCTTCTGCCACCACTGCGCGGAACCCATCCGGGTCGAGCTCCGCGCCGGCCGGGCGACACTCGTCGAGCCGGCCGACACGATCGTCTACCTGGCCCTCCGCCCGACACAGTGGTGGGAGGACATCATCAGCACCTGCTCGAACACGATGGTGTTCTTCGCCTCGCCCGACCACCGCGATCAGTCCGACCTCTGCGCCCCGGCCGAGCAGGCCGCCTCTCTGACGCCTGACCAGGTGCACGCTCTCAGCGGCCCGCTCTATAGTCGACGGCTGGCGATCGACTACGCCCGCCCCGGCCGCGATGAGCTCAACGCCCACTTCGCCTCTCTGGGACTGACCGGGCCGTACTGGCAGATCTGACGCTCGGGCGGTGACCCGGGACCCGCGCCTAGCGCTACCCGCTTTCGCAGCCGAGCCCGTCGTGGTCGCCGTCGAAGCGGTGGGCCTCGTCGTCGGACTCTTCGTCGTCGTCCGGCTCCTCGTCCTCGTCGGGCGGATCACCCCACAGGCCAAGACCGCCATCGCGCGCGGCGCGCTGCAGGTCGAGGAACAGATCGGTGTACTTGACGTCGGGCGGGTAGGTCGAGACCTGTGCGAAGCCGCGTGCGACCAGCTCGGCGTTCACCATCAGCCAGCCGGCGCCATCGCGCAGCCAGACGTAGCGGAGGAGCCTCCCGTAGCGGTCGCTCTCCGACACGTCCTTCTCGAGGATGACCGTCCGGCCGTCAACGAGCTGCCTGTTCGCCGCCGATGCCTCGCGGCCCATCCACTCGACCGGTCGGCTGGGGTGGACGGTCTCCGGCGTGTCGATGCCGATGTAGCGAACGCGATACTCGACGCCGTCAAGCTGTACACGAATCGTGTCGCCGTCGACGACACGGACGACCGTCGCCGCTTGGGTGACGCCGGTTGGCGCCGTCCCGAGCGCCAGGGATGGCGACGGCGTCGCTGTGACCACTGGCGTCGCGGTGACCGCTGCCGTCGCGGTTGCGGCCGGCGTCGGACTGGCGACTGCCGTGGCAGCGGGTGACGACGCCTCCGTCATGGCAGGAGAGGGGGCTTCGGTGCGAACCGCTGTCGCGGTTGGCCTCGTCGATGTGACAGCCGGCTGACATGCCCCCAGAACGGCTGCCGCCGCCAGCGCGGTCAGCGCGTGCGCGAGTCGCAACTACGCTTCAGGTCGGGGCGGCGTCCGATCCCCGCCTAGCTGCACGTCTTCGAGCTGACGCTGCTGGTGTTGTACGAGCACGAATGGATCAGCGTCCCCGAACCGTTGAGCAGCTTGGCCGTGTCCTTGTCGTTGTTCCAGACGTACCACGTCCTGCCCCAGTAGCGGTCGGTCGCCGTATTAGATCCTTTGCCGGTGTGGATCTTGACGTAGCTACCCGCCTTGAGCGTGTACGTGCCGAACGTGTAGGTGTGGCCGGCCGCGTCCTTGATCCGCCAGTTGCTCAGTGACTTGCCCTTGGAACAGGCGTTGCGCAGCTGAATCCACTCGCCGTTGAGGCTGGTGTTGCTGCCGCTGTCCGGGTATCCCGGCGAGTTGTAGTAGATCTTTTATCGACCGGCGAAGTCGATCAGCAGTTCGATGACTGGGGACGCGGGGTCGATGACGCCGGGATGATCTATTCCCGGTAGCTCGACGTATGACGCGTCGAGTCCCAGCTCCCGCATCTTCTCGGTCAGCTGCTCGCCTCGCCGCGCGGCGTCGTCCTCGGAGCCGGAAATCAGCAGCGCAGCGATGTTCTGGCGCACGTCGCCAGGGCGGAGCGGGAAGCCGGCCAGCGAAACGACGGCGTCGGGCAGTCCGTCGCCGGCGACCGGACAGTCCTCGCTCGGGGCTGCCTCCGAGAGCGTCGCCAGTAGTGCCGTTTCACCGCCGTAAGAGAAGCCGACGAGAACAATGTTGCGTGGATTGCCGCCGTAGTCGCCAGCCTGGTCACGGGCAAAGGCCACCGCGCACCGCGCGTCTGTCACGGCCTGGCGCCAATGGTGGCCGGTTGCGATGCTGCGGTAACCGGCCACGAACACGACAGCACCGGTCGAGGCGAGCGCGCTGCCCAGCGGGGACATGTGGCCAAGCTCGGATGGAGGCGTCGGACCGCCGCCAATCAGCACGAAGACGGGCAGCCTCGTTGCCGACCCCTCCACCGGGGCGTAGGCATACACGGGAACTTCGCCGGCATGGTGACGGCGCTCCATGCGCAGACCGCCCAGCGTCACTTCGTCGGGAACCGCGGGTGCCTCGTCCGTACCCTCCTCGGGCGCTACGGCGATGATCTCGTTGTAGCCGGCCGCCAGCCAGATCCGCCGCGAGTCGACATGAAGGACCAACGCTGCCGGCGGGACGACATACTGCTCGGCCAGCCTCAGAGTTGCGGCGTCGACTCGCGCCAGCACCCGGCGCACCTCGAGAAAGTTGCCTTCGGGAACGACGCCGACGACCCACGGATCGCGACCGTCGATCGCGATGTCTTCGGGCGGCAGGCGGAGCGCGTAGCTGTCGCCGTCCGCCCGCGTCACCTCGAGCGACTGCGGGTCGATTCGGAACAGCCCGCCGACGACGTCCATGCCGCGATCCTGGCCGGCGGCCACCCATACTCCGCCGTCGGCTTCGCCGTAGGCGATGCCGACCGGCTGGCTGCGCCCGGGCAGCAGGACCGAAGCCGTTTCGAGCGTCTGCTCATCGACGCGCAGCACGCTCTGCCGCCCGGCCACCCAGACGGCACCTCCGCCGAGGGCGATGGCGCCCGCGTCGGCTACCTCAACTTGCGCAGTCACGCCGTCGCCGAGGCCGACTCGCGCAACGCGCGCTACGCATGGGCTGACCACCCACGCCTCGAGCTCGCTTACAACGGCAAGCGCGGCCGGGCAATCCACGTCGGTCTCGGCGGTCAGCTCGCCCGTCGCCGGGTCGAGCTGCGCCAGCGTGCCGTCGGTGTACGACGCGACAAGCAGGACGTTGCCGACCGCCGCGAGCGACGCGCGCGGACCCAGGGGAAGTGTGCTCATGATCGCCCCTGAGGCCTTGTCGATCTGGCTGACGCCGAAGTCGTGTGCCACCCACGCCTGGCCTCGGACGACTGCCATGCTCGAAGGCTGGGGGCCGACCGCGATCCGCGAGAGGATGCGCGCGCTTGGCAGGTCATCAGCACTGATGCTTGGCGCCGGGCTCGCCGTCATGCTCGGCGTCGGCTGCTCGACCGCGGTCGCCGACGGCTCGGTCGTCGGCGTGCTCGGACGCGCCGTCGTCGTGATGTCGCCCTGTGTGGCCGTTGGGCTCTGGGTTGCAAGCGGGACCACCTGGCATGCGACGGCCAACACGGCCGTAAGCACGGCCGCTACAGGCCGACGGACCTGCCTGGTTGACGTGTCAAAGCGAATCCCAGCTCTCACGGCGCTACGGCGCCAGCGTCGGTAGAGGAGCCGGGGTCAACAGGCGGCCAGTGGCGTCGAACGCTTCGTGCCTGACTGCTTGGATGTACTGTGGCGATCGGTACTTTGGCCATCGGCCCGGCTCGCCCTCTGCCGGCCACCACGCCGTGTAGATGTAGTTTTCGCCGAGCGCTGCCTCGACGCGTACCCCGTTTTCGAGCACGACATCGACGCGGGCAACACCTTCGCCCACCCGCCCCCCGGTCACCGATAGCGGGTAGGGCACGAATTCGTCCAGAGAGAGCGGCCGCTCGACACTCGGCCTGAGGTCCTCCTGGATCCCCGGCTCGATGTAGGAACCCGTCGAAGGGCCGCGTACGTATCCCGGTGCCCAGGTCTGGTGCAGCGCCTGGGGTTCGTGTCCGGCCAGGATGAGTGCGTTGCAGTAGCCCGACCTGAGCTCTGGTCTTCCCTGCTCCGCGTACCAGGCGCGTACGAACCCGCCGCCACGGACCTCGATCCTTGTCCGGACCGGCATTGCTTCCGGGAAGCGCTGCCGGATCTGGGCCGCACACTCGCCGTCCAGCCAGGCGGCGAGGTCGGCACCAACGTCGAGCAGCTGAGGCTGCCAGGGAAGGGTCGCTACCGTCTCGATCGTTCCGATCGGGCGCGACGGCCGGGCGTCACGCAGGATCTGCTGTGCGCCGACGCCGGCCAGTCCCACGGCGACGATCGTGAGCAGTATCAGCAGTGCCAGTAGCACGGCGCGGTGGATTGCGAGCGCACCGCCGGTGACCGCGTCGGAGGGCAACCACCAGGAACTGACGAGCCAGGCCGGGCGCTGTCGAGCGCGAGCGGAGCGACCCAGCATCTCGTCGAGGTAAGCCGGCGTTCGCGGAGCGGCCGTCTGCTCGAGCCATGGGCGGATGGAGCGCGCGAAGTGTTGCTCGTTCATGGGACAGGTCCTTCCGCCGGTCGATCGGCTGGCGACGCATCTCGTTCGAGCGCACTCTTCATCGCCTGCACCGCGCGGTGGAGTCTCGACTTCGCCGTGCCGAGTGGTATGCCAAGGAGCGGCGCGGCCTCGGGCAGCGGCAGGTCCAGGTAGTAGTGCAACACGATCACTGCTCGCTGGTCAGCGGAAAGTCGCCTGAAGGCGCGCTCCATCTCGTCGCGCGCCAGGCCGCGGGCGAAAGGATCGGGCGCTTCGGGTTCGACAAGCTCAGACATCTCGACCTCGATCACACGCCGGCGGCGGCGGCGCAGCTGGTCACGGCAGGCGTTGACCAGCAACCGGTGGAGCCACGCGTCGAACCTGTCCGGATCGCGCAGGCCGCGCAGGTCGCGCCACGCTCGGACGTACGCGTCCTGCACGGCGTCCTCCGCCGACTGCGCGTCCCTGAGGATCAGCCTCGCGGCCGCATCGGCGCGCGCGACAGTCGCGCGCGTGAGCGCCGCAAAGGCATCGTGGTCGCCGCGCTGCGCCCGTTCCACCAGCTCGCGCTTCTCCACGCCACTCTCACAGTGCGGCCGTCCGAGAAGTGGTCGGCTCTACAAGGTTAGGCGTCGGCGCGGCGCGAAACGTTCCCGCAGCGCCGGCAGAACCTACTTTCTCGACCGCATCGCCCGTCCGTCGGGCGCACGCATGCGCGCCGCCGCGTAGCCCGCGAAATGCATCGACTTCAGCGCCGCCGCGGCCATCGGCGCGGCCAGAGTCCGGGCGTCGCCCTCGAGCGACGCGACGATCGAGTTGAGCTCGGTATCGGCGTCGGCGTACTTCCGGATCCGGTTGGCGACCGCCGCCATGGCTGCCTGCGCCGCCGGGTAGTTACCCGACCGATTCAGTGCGGTCGCCTCCTGCCGCGCTCGTGCGGCGAAGACGCGCGCCACCGCCCGGTCGACATCACGGTCGCGCGGCTGCATGTCGTTGGTCGGGCCATCGGCATACTCCCAGGCCAGCCGAGCGACCGCGCCCTCGAAGACACCGTCGCGGTCGGCCAGCGTCACGATCGCGCCGGTCTCTCGTCCGACCTCGCCGTAAGGAAAGTTGAGCCGCAGCACGACGTGCAGTACCTGCTCGGCGACAAGCGAGCCGAGGTTGACGACCGTCCGCGCCCCGTGGCGCTCGAATGGGAACGGGCTGAGCGATTCGACGCTGACGCTCTCCGCCGCCGTGACGCTGAGGGTCACGTCGCGGGCGACCACCTCCAGCGCCTCGCCCACCTCGCTGGTGACGTAGTCGGCGATCTGCGCGCCCGACTCGATGTAATAGAAGTTGCCGCCGCCGGCCGTCGCCATCGCCTGCAGCAGTACCTCGTCGAAGTCGGCGCCCACACCAAACGTCGTCGTCGAGACGCCGCGGGCAAGCAGCGCGGCGGCGTGGTTGGCCAGCTCGTCGCGGTCGGTGATGCCGACGTTGGCCAGGCCGTCGGTCAGCAGCAGGCACCCGTTGATGCCGTCCGCGGCCAGGTGCAGCCCGACCTGCTCGCAGCCGCGCAGCCAACCGCCGGCAAGGTCGGTGCTCCCACGGGCGTCGAGCTCGGCCAGTCGGGCCAGCGCTGTCCGGCGTGCCTCTGGCGTCGCCGGCGTCGACGGGAACACGACGTCGACCTCGTTGTCGTACGCAACAACGGCGAATCGGTCGGTAGGGTGCAGGCGGGCGACTGACTGCTCGACGGCGTGACGCGCCAGCCGGATCTTCTCGCCCGCCATCGAGCCCGACCGATCGAGCACGAAGGCGAGGTTGACCGGCGGCCGCGGCCGCTCGACGTGTGCCGACGGTGCGACGATCTCGACCAGCACGAAGCGGTTGCTGCGGTAGGTGGTGCGGATGTAGCGCCGATCAGCGCGGGCGGTGAAGTTCATCGCTGGTCCTCCTCGAGCAGCTCGCGGGCAATGGTGATCAGGCGGTCGACCCGCCGGTTCTGCAACCTGCTCAGCGGGCGGCGGATATGGAGCTCGACGTCGGGCGCGAGCGAGACCCGCTCCCACTGCGACCGGTCGGGTTGGGGTGGCGTTGATGGGGCCGCAGAGGGCTCGACGGGCCGGACAGGCGTCGCGGCGAGCGTCCTCGCCATCGGGATGGGCCGAGGCGGCGCAGGCGGCCCGGCGGCCGACGCGTCGAGCGGTGGACCGAGGAGCGATCGAACGTACTCGACCGCCGACTCCTTCGGCTGCGGTTGCTCGCCGAGCCCGGCGACGGCGCTCTCGCCGACCGCCGCCAGGCGGGCGCGGATCTCGGACAGTGGGAGGTGCATCCGCTGCAGCTGCTTGATCGCCCGCAGCCGCTCGAGGTGGACGTCACCGTAGCGTGCCCCCGGCCCGATCTGGCCGGGCGAAGGCAGCAGGCCCTGGCTGATGTAGTAGCGGACGGTGCGCGGGGTGACGTCGGCGAGTGAGGCGAGCTCGTGGATCGTGTACGTCGTTTCGGTCGGCGGCATGACCCCATGGTGACAGCCGAACGTTACACTGTCAAGAGGCCCCAGCCTCGTCGAGGTGGCGCTCCAGGAACGCCTTGACGTCGACAACCTGCCCGCTGTCGGCGCTCTCGACTGCCGCCATCGTCAGCGCCTGGCAGTGGATGTTGTCCTCGAGCGTGGTCGACGGCGGCTCGCCCCCCGACAGCCAGTCGACGAACCACTCGGCCAGCCAGGAGTTGCTCCACGCCGGGCGCTCGTCGAGTGGCAGTTCCTCGACGCTCGGCTCGTCCTGGGGCGCACCGCGGGTTGCCGTCAGGCGCCGCCGATCGAGCTCCAGGATCGCGTCGCGGCACTCAGCCCGCCAATACTCCGCCTGCCAGCCGTTCCGCGTGGCGGCGCTGCTGACCGAACCCTCGTACAGCGCGCGGACGCCGTTCTCCATCTCGATCAGCGCGAGCGCCGTCGTGTCGCAATCGCGCTCCGTCCAACCGACGCGCCAACTGCTGGCGTAGACCCGCCGCGCGTTCGACGCCGCAAGGGCGCGCACGATGTCGAACTGGTGGGTGGCGGCCTCTATGAGCAGGGGATGGGTGACGTCGCCATGCGGCACGAAACCCCATTCGCCGGGCCGCCTGCTGTTGACGAGCAGCCGGCCGGCGAGGTGGCTCAGCGGACCGTACTGTCCGCTCCGGACGAGCCGCTCGAGCGTCTGCTTGTCCTGGTCGAAGCGATGGCTCATCGTCACGGCGAGCTTGAGGCCGGCCCGCTGGACGCGGTGGTAGATGCGCGCGGTGGCCGGCATCGTGTCTGCCAGCGGCTTCTCGCACAGGATGTGCAGCCCGTTCTCGACGGCCAGTTGGATCACGGCCTCATGGGCGGCCGGGGGTGCCGCCACGACGATGAAGTCAGCCCGGTTCTCGGCCAGTGCCTGGCGGAGGTCGGTGTAGCAACGCCGGGCACTGATCCCGTAGCCGCGCTGCGCATGGCGCAGCTGACGGGCGTCGGTGTCGACTGCCGCGGCCGGCTCGGCGACGCCGAGTTCCATCACCAGCCGCGCGAGGAACGTGTCGCTCCAGCGTCGGCCCCAGCCGCCGGTACCGACGTGGATGAAGCGCAGCGGTCGCGCGCGGGTCAACCTTCGACGGGCGGTGGAAGCGTGGCGATCGGGTGCCCGGCTGCGTCCTGCGGGGTGGAATGTAGGTGCCCGGCCCGCCCACCGGGCGCCAGCACGCCCTCGAACCAGAACATCTCGAGCGTGCCGTCCACGGCGAGGATGTCGTGCACGCGGCCACTCTGCGTGCAGACGATGTCGCCGGCGCCAACGGTGTAGCGCTCGCCGTCGACGCTTACCAGCGCGTGCCCGCCGTAGATCAGCCAGTACTCGTCGCAGTCGTGGTAGTGCGGGTCGAATGACTCACCGGCGCTGATCCGGGCGCTGCCGGCGGATGTGACGTCGCTCCACGCCGGGCGCTGGTCGATCTTCAGGCGGCGGTAGACGGCCACTGCAGCATCCTTCGCTCGGCCCAGGCTTCACCGCTCATCGCCGGCGGCTCCGGCCGGCGCCATCCACGACGTCGTCGGGATCATCGCCGAGGAGGTAGCGTGGACCGCTGCCGAGGCGCGCGGCCACATCGCCCTTGTTGAGCAGGTTGCAGCGCTGTAGCGACAGGCAGCCGCAGCCGATGCAGTCGGCCAGCTCCTCGCGCAGCGCTTGCAGGCCAGAGATGCGCTCGTCGAGCTGGCGCTGCCAAACGCGCGACATGCGCTGCCAGTCGCGTTTCAGCGGCACCTTGTCGGTGGGCAGCCCTTCCAGGGCGGCAGCGATCTCATCGAGCGTCAGGCCGCAGCGCTGTGCTGCCCGGATCACCGAGACGCGGCGGACCGTCGCGCGGTTGTAGCGGCGCTGGTTGCCCTCGCTCCGCTGCGCCGAGATCAGGCCGCGCGCCTCGTAGAAGCGAAGCGCCGAGGTGGCGACGCCCGTCCGCCGAGCGAGCTCGCCGATGGTGATCTCGAGCGGCAGGGACATGGGTGAGCCGTCCTCCGAGCGTCTGAACTTCGGGCTTGACTTCAAGCTTACTTGAACGTGTAGCGTGCCGGACGATGCTCGCCCCTGCGCCCAACAATCCCGCTGCCGACCTGCTCCGGCTGATGACCGGCGACGAGAAACACGAGCGCGCGGCAACGTCCACGCTCGATGTGTTGTGGGTGCTCTATGACCGGGTGCTGAGCGTGTCGCCGGCGACGCTCGACGACCCCGCACGCGACCGCTTCCTGCTCTCGAAGGGGCACGGGCCGATGGCCTACTACGCGGTGCTCGCCGCCAAGGGTTTCCTGCCGCTCGAAATGCTGCCCACATTCGGTGCCTATGACTCGCCGCTCGGCTACCACCCCGACCGGCTGCTCGTGCCGGGCGTCGAGATTGGCAGCGGCTCACTCGGTCACGGCCTGGGCCTCGCCGTTGGACTGACGCTCGCGCTCGACCACCGACGCCAGGCCGGTGCGCGCGTCTTCTGCCTGCTCGGCGACGCCGAGCTGGACGAGGGCAGCAACCACGAGGCGATCGCATTCGCCGGCCGAGCCGGTCTCGAACGGCTGACCGCCGTCGTTGTCGACAACCGCTCGGCGTCGTATGGCTGGCCGGGCGGGATCGAAGCTCGCTTCGCGCTCGAGGGCTGGAGCACGGCGGTGTGCGACGGTCGCGATCACGACGACATCGAGCGGGCAGTCGTCGCGGCACACCCAGGCCGCCCGCACCTCGTCCTCGCCGAGGCGGACGAGGGGTGGTCATGAACGGCGACACGATGCGCGAGCGCTTCTACCGCACGACGCTCGAGCTGCTCGACACCGATCCGCGTGTCTGCGTGGTCCTGGCCGAGATCGGCGTCAGCTACCTCCGCCAGCTCGGCGCGCTCGAGCGCCACCCACAGCGCGTGATCAACGTCGGGATCCGCGAAGGGTTGATGGCCGGCGCGGCGGCCGGCATGGCCCTCGAAGGGATGCGCCCCATCGCGCACTCCTATGCGCCGTTCCTCGTCGAGCGCGCCTTCGAGCAGATAAAGCTCGACTTCGCGCACCAGGGCGTGGGCGGCATCCTGGTCAGCGTCGGCGCCAGCTATGACTGGGCCGAAGGCGGGCGGACGCATCATGCACCGGGCGATGTCGCACTGATCAACACGCTGCCCGGCTGGCAGATCCACGTGCCGGGGCACGCCGACGAGGTCGAGCTGCTGTTGCGCCGCGCAGCCTCCGAGGACAGCGCCATCTACATCCGGCTGTCGGATGCACACAACCGCACAGCTCACCTCGATGGCTGCACGGGGATGGCGCTCATTCGGCAGGGGAGCGCCGGGCGGCCGACCATCCTCGCCGTCGGCCCGATGCTGCGGCCGGTGCTACGCGCAACCGCCGAGATGGACGCAACGGTGCTCTACACGGCGACGGTCCGCCCGCTCGACGCGGCGACGCTCAACGCCTGCGTGAGCGGGCCCGATGTGGTGCTCGTCGAGCCCTACCTGGAGGGTACTGGCGCCGCGGCGGTCATCGCGGCGCTGGCGGGGCGGGCGATTAGATTGGTGTCCATCGGTGTGCCCAACGTCGAGCTGCGCCGCTACGGCACGCGCCTCGATCACGACCGCGCGCACGGGCTCGACGCAGTCGGCCTCCGCGCGCGGCTGGGGCAGCTCTTCGCTGGCTAGCGCAGCCAGTCATCAAGTGGCTGAAGGCGGGCCGGCTGTTCGGTCGAATACGTCGCCACGCAACGACGCTAGCGCCTGACCGGTGCAGTCGTGGCGGCGCTCGACCTCGCTTGTTCGCGTTCCGCCGCCGGCCGTTCCAGGGCGGCCCGCAGCTGCTCGACGAGCGAGTGCGCGCCCATCTTCTCGAAGTTGGCGAGCGCTTCTTCGCCCGCCGCGCGCGCCTCAGGCGAGTCCGGTCCAAGGATGCGCAGCATGGCCATGGCCACGATCCCGAACTGCAGCACGTTGCCCGTTTCGTGCAGCATATCGAGCGACTCGCGGAAGTGCGGCAGCGCGGCCGCCGGCCCACGCTCGTCGCCCAGCACGACGGCGCGACCCGCCTCGCGGAGCGCCTGGTCATCGCGGCCAACGATCGGCAGCTCATCCGCTCGCGCCATGTACTGCCTGGCGCGAGCCGGATCGCCAGCGAGCGCCGCCAACACGCCGGCAAGCCCCATCGTGCCGTAATTCGGGGCCGCTTCCGTCGCGAGCGCCGCTTCCTGCGCCGCCGTTGCATAGTCGCCCCTACTCAGCGCGACGATCCAAGACGTGAAGTGGTGCCCCGACTTCCTCTGGGCATCTTCGTTCAGCCGTCGGCTCGCCTGAACCCGCTCGATGACGTCGCTAACGTCGTATCCGGCTAGTGCCATGGCGGGCAGCTTGCGTACCATCAGGTAGTCGCGATCGCTCTCGTCGAGGTCGAGCGCCAACATCTCGTCGACCTCCGAGATGGCGGTATCGAGAGGTAGCCCCGCGAAGCAGGCGCCGATGGCCATGTTGCCGACCTGCCACACCGCCGAGCCGCGGTTGCCGGTCGTCCGAGCGAGCTCGACCGCCTCGCGGCCGACCGCGACCGCTTCGCGGGAACTCTCCGCCGTCGCGATGAGCGGCGCGAGATTGGCTGCCGCACGGAGCACGGTCCCGATGTCGCGTTCACGCTTGGCCAGCTCCATTCCGGCACGCAGCAGAACCAGGGCCTCGCGCTGACGCGAGGACATCCACAGAGCGGTGCCGCGGCTGACCATCGCCTCCGCGATCGTCCGGTTGAGGCGGTGGTGCTCGGCGAGGGTGAGCGCCACCTCGGCCATCTCGAGCGAACGGTCGAGTTGGAGGTCGCGGTAGTAGGCGTGGGCGAGCTTGGCCAGGACCTGCGCGCGGATGGCCGGCTCGACATCGTCCGTCAACTCGGCGCGGGCCTGTTCGAGCTCGGCCAGCGCCTCCGCGATGCGGGCACCGTCGATGAGGTCGGCGGCCAGTACGACGCGCGTGCGCGCCATGCCGTTGGCGTCGTCCAGCGCGCGGTACTCCTCTATCGCTCCTTGCGCGGCGGCCAGGCTCTGGTCATACCGTCCGGCGAGATCGAGTTCGGCGGCCTTGCGTTCGAGCAGCTGGGCGCGCTCGGCACGTTCAGCCGTCATCGCCAGCGCCTGCTCGAGGTAGGCAGCAGCCTGGTCGTGACCGCCGAGCGCCGCCGCACGATCGGCGGCCGCGCGCAGTGCGACACGCGCCTGGGCGGCGACCGCGTCGGCCTCTGCTCCCGGCGGAGAGGCATCGTGGGCGGCAACGTAGTGGCTGGCCAGCACGGCAGCCGTCTCGTCGCCACCGGTAGCCTCGAAGTACCGTGCGGCGGCAAGGTGCCTGCGCCGGCGCTCCGGCCGCGCCAGCGTCGAGTAGGCGACCTCGCGGATCAGCGACTGCATGAAGGCGTACTGGCCGCGTTCCGGTGAGCGGGGATCAGCCTCGAGCGCCAACAGCTCGCGCCGGACGAGGCCGCGCAGGCGCGACTCGAGCTCAGCGGCGTCGGTCGATGCGTTGACTGCGGCGAGCGCGGGCAGGGTGAAGCTCTGACCAAGTACCGAGGCCTCCTGCAGCAGCCGCCTATCATCAGCGGCGAGGGCGTCGAGGCGCGACATGATCAGCGAGCGGAGGCTGTCGGGCACCTCGAGGTCGCCGAGCTCGCGCGTCGCGCGGTACCTGCCCTCAATCTGCTCCAGCCGCCCGTCGGCGACGAGCATGCGCACGGTCTCGACGGCGTAGAGCGGGATGCCGTCGGCACGGGCGATGATCGCGCGGAGAGCAGATTCGGGGAGGTCAGGGGCGAGCACCGTCAGCATCTCGCGCATCGCCGGGTTGGGCAGCGGATCGAGGGCCAGTGCGGTGAAGGTGCGGCGGCCGGCACCCCAGTCGGGCCGCCGATCGAACAGCTCCGGTCGCGCCAACGTTACGACGAGCAGCGGCACCTGCTTCGACCAGTCGAGCAGGTGGTCGATGAAGTCGAGCAGGCCGCTGTCGGCCCAGTGGAGGTCCTCGAAGACGAGCACGGTTGTACCGCGCGCGGCGATGTTCTCGAAGAACCGGCGCCAGGCGGCAAAGACCGTTTCCCGGCCCGACTGCGCCTGCTGCTCGACGCCAAGCAGGACGAGCAGTGCCTGGCTGATCCACGGCCGTTCCGTCTCGTCCCTGACGAACTCGGCGACAGTCGCCTCGATCTGGCCGCGCGTGGTCACTTCGTTGTCGGTCTCGGCCAGCCCGGCCCGCTGGCGCACCATCTCGCCGAGTGCCCAGAAGCTCACGCCCTCGCCGTACGCCGGGCAGCGGCCGCGATGCCAGTAGATGACCTCGACGAGCCCGCCGACGTACTTCTCGAGTTCCCACGCCAGCCGGCTCTTGCCGATGCCCGCTGGGCCGGTGACCGAAATGAGCCGGACGCGCGGGTCGCGGCCGGACACGTGCAGCTGCTCACGCAGCAGCCGGAACTCCTCGTCGCGGCCGACGAAGGGCGTTTCAAGCATCTCCGTGCGGCCGCTGCCGCCGAGGTTGGCCACCACGCGCAGCGCGCGCCAGGCGGGCACGGGCGCCTGCTTGCCCTTGAGCGCCTGCTCGCCCGCGGGCTCGAAGGCAAGGGCCGCACTGGCCGCCCGCATCGTCGATTCGCCGACGAGCACGGCGCCCGGCGGCGCGACGGACTGCAGGCGGGCGGCAGTATTGACTAGATCGCCCGCCAGCAGGCCCTGGTTCGTCGCGGCGACGTTGACCGCCGCCTCGCCGGTCAGCACACCGGCACGGGCGAGGATGGCCGGGCCCAGGGCTCGGACCGCGTCGACCAGCTCGAGCGCGGCGCGCACAGCGCGCTCGGCATCGTCCTCGTGCGCGCTCGGCGTGCCCCATACCGCCATCACGGCATCGCCGATGAACTTCTCGACCGTGCCGCCGTAGCGTGCGACCACCTCGCTCGCCAGGCCGGAGTAGCGTTCGAGCGTCTCACGTACGTCCTCAGCGTCGCGCTCCTCGGCGAAGGGCGTGAACCCAACGAGGTCGGCGAACAGGACGGTCACCAGGCGCCGCTCGGCGCCGGCTGGCTGCGCCGG
>JALYGJ010000080.1 GCA_030777155.1 Chloroflexota bacterium
GGCGTCGGCCGCGCGGCGGCGACTGGCAGGGCGATCTACCACGGCGCGAGCCGAGCCAGCTTCGTCGTTCGCGGGAAGGATTCCGTCCTCCCGCCGATCGTTCTCGTCGGCCGCCCGCGCCGGACTCTCGCCGCGAGCGCGCCGCGCGGCCGTTCAGGCCCTCGCCCGGTGACCGACGTCCGGAGCAGCATCGTAGCTCGTTTCCGCCGGCTGGCGAGGGGGCCGAGACGGTCGCCGCCGATGAGGAGCTCGTCGCCGGGCGACACCCCGTACAGGAGGCATTCGCCGCGCGCCGCGAGGCGCTCAGGTTGCTCGTCGTGCCCGAGCGCCGGGCAGCCCTCGACGCGCTCGTAATCCATGCCACGACGCTGCGCATCCCCGTCGTCGAGGTCGAGGGCGGGACGCTGACCTCGCTGGCCGGCTTCGACGGCCACCAGGGCGTCGCGCTCGTCGTCCGCCGGCGACCGCCGGCAGGCGTGGACGACATCCTTGCCCTGGCCCGCGAACGCGCTCAGCCGCCGCTCGTGCTGGTCCTCGATTCACTCGAGGACCCGCAGAACCTCGGCACGCTGCTGCGCAGCGCCGAGGCCAGCGGCGTTCATGGCGTGATCTTCCCCGAGCGCCGTGCGGCGCCGCTCACGCCGGCGGCAATCAAGGCGTCGGCCGGTGCGACCGAGCATCTCCTGCTGGCCCCGGTGGCCGATCTCGCCGGCACGCTGGCCGACCTGCGTGGGCACGGCCTGCGCGCGATCGGCGCCGACCAGGACGCCGCCCTCGGCTATGCAGAGGCCGACCTCCGCGGCCCGCTGGCCCTCGTCGTGGGCAGCGAAGGCTTCGGCATCCCGGGCCAGCTCAGGCGCCGTGTCGATATGACGGTCCGCATTCCGATGCGTGGCCGGATCGCCTCGCTCAATGCGGCCGTCGCCGGCTCAGTGCTCCTCTTTGCCGCCGCCGCACAGCGCGGCGACGAACCGTCCCCCCGCACGACTCGCGACGTCGAGGCGGCAACAGCGCAAGGTAGCGTCGGGGCGGCAAGCGGGGGCCAACCGGCCGGTCCAGCCGCCCGTGCCGGGCCGTTGGAGCGGGCCGATGTCCCGCCGAACACGGCGGCGCCGGCTGCCCAGGCGGCGGACGGAGCCCCGGCTGACGACGAAGAGCTGCTACCGGGCGGCCCACCGCCGGCCGCCGGCGAGCGCCCTGACTGAGCCACGCCGGACGACGACGCGAGTCCGGAGCGGGGGGCCAACCTGTAATGGAAAGCTGACACCACAGCCTGTTGTGTCACCCTCGGAAATCGTGTAGGATCGCGCCGCAGAGCCGCCCGCAGGCGGGCTCCCTGCCACGACGACTGGACGCCGGACCACCAGGAGCAGTGAGAGATGCGCGCACACACAGCCCTCCGCACGGGTGCAATCTTCCTCGTCAGCGCAATGCTGCTGACCCTTGCCGGGCCGACCACCGCCGCGACTCCGTCGGCGGGAGAGCTGACCGATGACCAGCCCAGCCTCAGCTATCGCGGCGGGCCGTTCATCCTGCCTAACCGCAGCGATCCGCTCTTCGGCGACGGCTCGACGCTGGAGTGCGTGCCCGAGCTTCTCCCGTGCGACGACTTCGCCCTGACCGTCTCCCTGCCGGCCGGATTCCCGGATGCCAGCGTGCGCGTCGCGGTGGCGGCCGACAACGGCACCTCCGACTACGACATCTACGTGCTCGACGAGGGCGGCAACTACGTGGCCATCGGCTACAACCCCGGCGGGACGGAGTCGACCTCGTTCTCGGTTCGCGCGGGCGTCCATCGCTTCACCGTCCGCGTCGTACCGTGGTCATCGAACGCGGCCGCCTACGGCGCCGAGATCACGCTCAACGCGCCCGACCCCAACGCCGACACCGACACCGACGGTGTGCCCGATGTCGTCGATGTCTGCCCCAACACACCGCCCGGCGCGACCGCCGACGAGAGCGGCTGTTCCGGCACCGAGGTGACGATTCCGTCGGGCGACGCGCCGCGCGTCGTCGTCGCCGACATCGACTCGGCGATCAACCCGTACCACGACTTCTACTACCAGCGGCCTTCGTCGGTCACGAAGGAGGTGCTCGAGGAACTCGGCGTCAAGCCGCACAACGTCGTGCAGCTGACGCGCACCGGCAACTTCGCCGCCGACCTCGCCGCCGATGCCGGCTTCTGGGCCAGCGTCAAGCGCGGCGAGCTCTATCACTTCGCCGGCACCAACATCATCGCCGCCTCGTTCGCTCTCGAGGGCGTCGATGAGCCGTACCTCAAGCCAACCTCGGCCAAGAACCCGCACGGCGTTGGCACGTCGGCGGCCGTGCTGACGGCCAACCCCGACGCGATCATCTACTTCATCGAGGCCAACAGCGCGCTCGGTAGCGCCGAGTCGCATGCTGCCGCCTTCCAGAACCCGGCCGTCGACTTCGTCACCACCAGCTACGGGGTCTCGGTCGCCTTCGGCCTGTTGCCACTGCCCGAGTACCGCGCCTTCGAGCACTCGTACGAGGGCGTCGTCGAGCGCGGCAAGCTGCACTTCAGTTCGGGCGGCAACGGGCCCGGCGTGACCGCCCTGCGGGGCGGTGCCGGCCCGTGGTGGGCGATCGGCGTGTCAGGCGTCCAGGAGTACGAGTCGGAGGGCGACACGCTGCTGTCGGGCAACCTCCCCGACTTCGTCTCCGACTTCACGCAGAACCTGCCCTACTGCATGGACTGCGAGAGCGGGCGCACGACCGTGAGCGGAACGAGCTTCAGCACGCCGCGCTCGGCCGGGTTGGCCTCGAAGGTACTGCTCGATGTTCGCCGCGCGCTCGATCACAAGGGCGGCATTCGCTCGGTCGGCGGCACGCCGACGATGGCCAGCGACGCGCCGAGCGGTAAGGGCTGGGCCAAGGCATGTGCCAACCGCACCTGCACCTCGGTCACCAACTGGCAGCTGCGCCGCGCCCTGGAGCAGGCGGCCTGGATCCCCGCCACGACCGACTACGACGCGAGCGACGCGACCGCCGGCGGCTTCGGCGTACCGATCTCGCCCGTCGCGCCCTGGCTGCAGATCGCATGGGGCGACCTAACGGTCGACGATGCGAAGGGCGTCATCAGCGCCGCCCACGCCGAGCTGTCGAGCCTGACGGGCTTCGACTTCGGCGGCACGCCGCGGGTCAAACCGGGTGGCTACTGCGAGTTCCAAACGACGGTCATCCAGGTGCGTCGGGCATGGTGGAACGAGGTTGCCCCAACCCTGCCCGACAGCCCGCTGCTCGACGGCGAGACGCCGCCCGGCGCGGTCGGCGAGGACCCCTTCGTCTACTGCGAGCTGCTCGCCCCGTAGGCGGGCGCCGGGCGGCGCACCGCCCATGGACAGTGATTGCGGCGAGCCGCCCGGCTGCTGTATCATCGTCATTCGCGCCGACGTAGCTCAATTGGTAGAGCAGCGGTTTTGTAAACCGCCGGTTCCGGGTTCGAGTCCCGTCGTCGGCTCCAATGATGACAACTGAATAGGACTGCGCGTGCCTCGTCACCACGGGGCCTCGGCCCCGGGGAGCGCAGTCGTCCACGTGGGTAGGTTGAGCAGGTGGTGAGCTCCGCTGACTGTAGATCAGCCGTCATACGACTGTGGGGGTTCGATTCCCTCCCTGCCCACCATCCTTCCGCCCGGGCCCACATAGCTCAGCCGGCAGAGCACTTCCTTGGTAAGGAAGAGGTCATGGGTTCAAGTCCCATTGTGGGCTCCACTCACCAGCAGGGTTTCCAGACCAACTGATCTCCCGGCGCCGCGCGCCCCTGATCGGAGAAGACAGACGAGATGGCCAAGAAGAAGTTCGAGCGCACCAAGCCGCACGTCAACATCGGCACCATCGGCCACATCGACCATGGCAAGACGAGCCTGACCGCGGCGATCACGAAGTACCTCGCGCTCTAGGGCGAGGCGGAATACCGCGCCTTCGACACGATCGACAACGCGCCGGAAGAGCGCGAGCGCGGGATCACCATCGCGATCGCCCACGTCGAGTACGAGACCGACGCCCGCCACTACGCCCACGTCGACTGCCCGGGGCACGCCGACTACATCAAGAACATGATCACCGGTGCCGCCCAGATGGACGGCGCGATCCTCGTCGTGGCCGCCACCGACGGCCCGATGCCCCAGACCCGCGAGCACATCCTCCTGGCCCGCCAGGTCGAGGTCCCCTACATCGTCGTCTTCCTCAACAAGGTCGACGCGGTCGACGACCCCGAGCTGCTCGAGCTCGTCGAGCTCGAGGTCCGTGAGCTGCTGTCCAAGTACGACTTCCCGGGCGACGACCTGCCGGTCATCCGGGGCAGCGCGCTCAAGGCGCTCGAGGCGCCCGACAACCCGGCCGACCCGGCGTACGCCCCGATCCAGGAGCTGATGGACGCGGTCGACGCGTACATCCCGACCCCCGAGCGGGCGGTCGACAAGCCCTTCCTCATGCCGGTCGAGGACGTCTTCGGCATCAAGGGCCGCGGCAC
>JALYGJ010000081.1 GCA_030777155.1 Chloroflexota bacterium
CGCCGCGCCGGCGACGCCGCCGCGGGCCCTCGCCCTCCTCCTCTTCGGCCTGCGCCTCCGCGGTCACCGTTTCTTCAGCCAGACCGGTATCTGGCTCCCCGATGTCGGCGGCACGTGACAGGCGCTCACCGGGCAGCACGAGCAGCCCACCGCTGGCAGTCGGCTCCGCGGCGGCAGCCACTACTCGCTCCTCGCGCTCGACGTCGCGGCCACGACCGCGTCGCCGGCGCGGCGCGCCCTCCGTCTCCTTCTCCGGCACCTCGGTCATCGAGAGGTCGCCCTCGGCGGCGACGCGCCGGCCACTGCGCCCCGACTCCTTGTCGACGCGGGCGATCTGGGCGATGTCGATGAAGGCATCGGCGACCTCGATCAGGTCAGAGCTGGTGTTGCCGCGGAAGCTGATCACCTCGACGCGTACACCCATCTGCTGGACGGCGCGGATGGCCGGCGCAAAGTCGCCGTCGCCCGACACGACGACCGCGATGTCGAGGTTACGCGCCATGCGCATCAGGTCGACGACGAGCTCGATGTCGAGGTTGGCCTTGATCCGGCCGTCGCCGTACTTCCGGATGTCCTTGCTGACGACCTTGTTACCGTTTCGCGCCAGGAACGAGTGGAACTGGCGCTGATTCTCGTTCTCCGGATCGAGGCCGGTGTAGGCGTAGGCGCGCACGAAGTCGCGACCGGCGATCGCCGACTTGAGCAGCGTGACGTAGTCGATATCGGCGCCAGCCGCCTTGGCCGCGTAGAAGATGTTGGCGACATCGACGAAGACGGCGACGTTCTTGCTCACTTGTTGCTCCTATCGTTGGCCGGCGACCGCAGCGGCGGCCACCGTTGCGGCATTCACCGCGGAGGCACCGGCACCCTGGCCAGCGGCAGCACGAGCCGGCGGCCCGACTCACGGAAACCCAGCTTCTCCCACCGATCGTGCTCGGCCGGCTCGGTCGGGATCTCGCCCTCGAGCAGGACGCATCCCTTGTTGCGTGCGGTACGGGTCACCTCGCGCAGGAGCGCCTCGCCGACGTCGGCCAGCTCGTGGCCGGGCTCGACGACGAGCAGGTCGACCGACCCGACGAGTCCGCCGGCGGCGACCGACGGGCGGATGGCGAGGACGGCCGCACCGAGTACCTGCCGGCCCTCGACGGCGACGAGCACGGCCGCGCTGGGCATGTAGACGAACTGGCGCAGCAGATCGGCCGCCGTCGCCAGGTCAGCGCTGCGCCAGCGCGAATCGGCTCGCTCGATGAGTCCGGTGACCCGATCGATATCTGTTAGGCGTGCGTCGCGGACCTGAAATTCCAACGCTTTCGTGCCAGTCCCATTCGGTGAGGCAGCCAGAAGGCCGCCGGGCAGCGATCCCGCGTCCGCCCGATTCCGTCGAGCGCGTCGCACCGGCTACAGCCTTGCTCCGGTTTGGAGGAGGGCGCACGATCCGGGGCGCTCGACACGTCTGTTGCAAACGGGACGCTCCTGACTATCATACGGCATCGCGTCGGCGGCCATAGCCGCTGCTGACCGTGTGCCCGGATCGATAACCCGGCGGGTCGTTCCGGTCGGCTGCGTCGCTGCCGGACGACGACATGGTCACGCTCAAGAGGTGCGCCGACCGCGAAAGCGGACGTCGTGTCCACATAGAGGAGGAACGGCACATGAGCCTGAGGAGACTCAGCGCCATTGGCCTCGCTGCGCTGTTCTCAGCGGCGGCGTGCGGGCCGGGCGCACCGGGGACGACCCCCGGAGGGACGCCGCCGGGGACACCGGCCGGGACACCGGGCGGTGACGTCGGGACGGTGACGGTCGGCGCCGGCGAGCCCATCCACATCGGTATGCTGCTGGTGCTGACCGGTCCCGACGCAGACCTCGGTCGCGACGCGCAGATCGGCGCGCAGGTCGCGGCGGAGATGGCGGGCAACGAAATTCTCGGTCATCCTATTTCTTTCAACCCGCAGGATGACCAGTGCAGCGCGGAGGGTGGTACGGCCGGCGCGCGCGCGCTTGTCTCCGATCCCACCATCGTCGCCATAATCGGCACGAGCTGCTCCAGCGCTGGCGTTCCCGCGTCGCAGATCGCGAGCGACGCTGGGGTGCTGATTGTTTCGCCGTCCGCGACGGCGCCTTCGCTGACCCATCCCGATACGCATCAGCCCTTCTTCCTGCGCACAGCACACAACGATGAGGTACAGGGCGAGGCGATGGCGCGCTTCGCACGCGAGGTCCTCCAGGTCGAGCGGGCCGCTTCCGTCCACGACGGTAGCCCCTACTCGGAGCAGCTGCAGCAGGTCTTCCGTGATCGCTTCCAGGAGTTCGGCGGCACGCTGGCTGGCGATGCGCAGGCCGTTGCGCCGACGGACACCGACATGCGTCCGGTCCTGACGACGATCGCGGCTAACGACCCCGGCCTGATCTACTACCCGATCTTCACCGCTGGCGGTGCGCTGATGACGCAGCAGGCGCGGGAGAATCCCGACCTCGAGGGCGTCCACCTGGCCGGCGCCGACGGCATGCAGAGCCCGACGTTCCTGAACGCGGCCGGCGAAGCAGCGATCGGTCTTTTCGCGTCCGGTCCGGACCTCGCTTACGCCGGCACCTTCTACTCGGAGGAGTTCCTGCCGGCCTACCGCCAGATCTCGGGCACCGAGGCGCCGCTGTCCGTCTTCCACGCTCACGCGTTCGACGCGATGAACATGCTGATCCAGGTCATCGAGCAGGTCGCCGTCGAGAGTGGCGACGGTTCGCTGACGATCGACCGGCAGCAGCTTCGTGATGCGTTCTTTGCCATCGAGGGCTATGAGGGCGTCACCGGCAACCTGACGTGCGACGAGAACGGCGACTGCGCCGACCCGAAGATCTCGGTCAGCGAGGTGGCGCGCATCTCGGACGTCCCGAATCCCGACGACTGCGGTGCCGCTTCCGACACCGTCTGCTTCCTGCGGGTCTGGCCGGAGGAGGAGCCTGGCGGGTCGCCTTCACCGGGCGCTTCACCGGGCGAGTCGCCGGGGGCTTCACCGGGTGAGTCGCCGGCAGCTTCTCCGTAGTCCGTCCTACAGGTTGAATTAGTGCAGGTGGATCGCGCGCACATCGCGGCGATCCACCTGCTTCTGTTAGCCCGCCACACAATCCACGCCCGAGTAAGGCCGACAATCGGCGCTGGAAGCAGGCTCTGACGAGGGAGTGATGATGCGAGTGCGTCGCCCTGAGCGCCTCTCGTGGGTTGGCCTCGTTCTCTGGGCGCTCCGTATCGGGATCCTCGTCTTCGTGCTGGTTGGCTCAGCCCTCACCCTCATCGAGGGGCTGTACCGACCGGCTGACTGGCGCGACCTCATCATCTTCGGCATCGCCCAGGGCAGCGTCTATGCGCTGATCGCACTGGGCTACACGCTCGTCTACGGGATCCTGTTCATGATCAACTTCGCGCACGGCGAAGTGTTCATGTCAGGCGCCTTCACGGCGTGGTTCGTAGCGATCGCGCTCGCCGAAGGCGGTGTCCTGAGTGGGAACCCGATCCTCGGCATCGGGATACTGCTTGCCGTCTCGATGCTGACGTCGATGGTCGTGGCGATCCTTCTCGAGCGGATCGCCTACCGGCCGCTGCGTGGGGCACCGCGCCTGGTACCTCTCATCACCGCGATCGGTGCAAGCCTCGTCCTTCAATACAGCGCACGCGGGATGTACGGTGCCGGCGTGCGCGCCTATCCGTGGGGCGACGTCGCCGAGTTGCAGGGCCGGATCGAAATCCTCGGCGTCCCGGTTCTGCGGACGCAGTTGATCGTCGTGGCGGCGGCCGTCGCGTTGATGGTCGCGCTCTGGTACCTGGTCCAGAAGACGCGCACCGGACGCGCGATGCGAGCCGTGTCTGAGGACAAGGAAGTCGCCGCGCTGATGGGCATCAACGTCGATGCCGTGATCATGCGTACCTTCGCCATCGGCGGGCTGCTGGCCGGTGCGGCGGCAATCCTCTACACGTTCATCTTCAACCAGGTCGCGTTCTCGATGGGTTTCCTGGCCGGCATCAAGGCGTTCACGGCGGCCGTGCTCGGCGGCATCGGCAACATCGTTGGAGCGATGCTCGGCGGCTTGATCCTCGGCGTTCTGGAGGCTGTCGGGCCGCAGCTGTTCCTGACTGGCTTCGACATACCGGCGACCAACCAGCTCCGCCACGTGGTGGCGTTTGCGATGCTCGTGTTGGTCCTCATCTTCCGGCCGTACGGCCTGCTCGGTAAGGGGCAGTAGGCGTGGAGGAGAGAGGGCCGACCCTCGCCAGATACCTCCAGCGCGCCGTCATGCTCGGAGTCATCGGCGGACTGCTGGCGATCTACCTGGTCGTTATCGGCGTTGTGGAGCGCTTCGAGCCGCGGCCGTTCATCACCGGCGTCTCGGGGCTCGGGCTGCTCGCGCCTTTGCTCGGGATCCTGCTCGTGAGCTACCAGAGTGGGCGAACGCCGAGGAGCTGGCACGACCCGGCAGCCGGGCGGGCACGGGTCGTGATCCCGCCGATCGTCACCGGTGCAATCGCGGGGCTGGTAATCGCGGCGCTCGTGCTGCTCGAGGAATCCCTCAACGTTCGTTTCGTCTTCCCCAATCTGACGCCACGGTCAGTCGACATCATCACGCTGCGCAGCGAGTTCCCGCTGGCCATAGCCGTGGCAATCGTGCTTGGTACAGCGGTAGGCGCGCTGGCCGCCGTCTTGCATGTCATACCGAACGGCGTCCGGCGCGCACTACTGATCGCCGCCGGGGTCGTTGTTCTGCTCAGCCTTGTCGAACCCCTGTTGCGCGTCGTTCTCCTGCAGCTTGGGCAGCCGGCTATCGCTGGCTTCTTCTATCGCGGAGGCGGCCTCACACAGGCAGCGGCGGTCAGCGCATTCGTCGTGAGCGGTGCGCTCGCGCTGGCGATGGAGTATCGGGGGGATCAAGCGCAGCGGGTCGTGCAGCGTATGCCGGCCAACCAGCGGCTCGGCGCGCGGGCATTGCTGATCGCTGTTGCGGGCGCCGTCTTGCTCTTTCTACCGGCGATCGTTGGCCCGTTCCTGAGCGAGGTCGTCGTCATAGTCGGGCTGTATCTGCTGATGGGCCTCGGGCTGAACATCGTGGTCGGCTATGCCGGCTTGCTCGATCTCGGTTACGTCGCCTTCTTTGCCGTGGGTGCGTATGCCGCGGCGATTCTCACATCACCGGTTTCGGCGCTCGGCTGGGAAATGTCCCTCTGGCTGGCCCTGCCGCTGGTGATGCTCGTCGCCGCGATCACCGGCATCGCCATCGGCGCGCCGGTGCTGCGCCTGCGCGGCGACTACCTCGCGATCGTGACGCTCGGCTTCGGCGAGATAGTCCGCTTCCTGCTGCTCTCCGACTGGCTACGGCCATTCTTCGGCGGAGCTCAGGGGATCCTGCAGGTGCCCGCTCCGGATCTATTCGGTATCCGATTCTTCGGCCCCCAGCAGCTGTATTACCCGGTCCTACTCAGTGTCATCATCGGAGGCGTGGTCGCTTGGAGCCTCGCCAACTCGCGTGTCGGCCGCGCCTGGAACGCCATGCGCGAGGACGAGGACGTGGCCGAGGCGACCGGCATCAACACGACCCGCTACAAGCTGCTGGCCTTTGCCATCGGTGCGGTGTACGGCTGTCTCGCCGGCGCGTTCCTCGCCGTCCGGTTGGGTTCAGTCTTCCCCCATCAGCTCGACATCCTCGTTTCGATCACCGTCCTGGCGCTGATCATCCTGGGCGGGATGGGGAGTATCCGTGGCGTGATCGTCGGCGCGCTCGTGCTCGTCGGTCTACCGGAGCTACTGCGTGAGTTCGGCGAGTACCGGCTGCTCATCTACGGCGCCGTGCTGGTTGCGATGATGCTCCTGCGGCCGGAGGGGCTGCTGCCCAGTGCGACGCGGCGGCGCGAGCTCCACGAGGAGGAGCCGGAAGAGTTGCAATACCTGCGCGAGGCCGGTGGCGAGACGGGCGGCCCCGGTATCACGGGCGCATCGGCATGAGCCAGCCAGCCGACGCCGGCCGCGAGCCGCGCGCCACGACGGTCGAAGGAGCACAGGACGAGTTCCTGACCCGGGCCGGAGTCCCGGGCGAGCAGGAAAGCCCCGATAACCTCGTCGAGGTGCGCGGCCTCACCAAGCAGTTCGGCGGCCTCGTGGCAAACCGCGACATCGACTTCGACATCCCGCGACGGGCGATCGTTTCGCTGATCGGCCCGAACGGCGCCGGCAAGACCACGTTCTTCAATCAGATCACCGGGCTGCACAAGCCGACCCGTGGAACGATCGTCTTCGATGGAGTGAGCGTCGTCGGGCTCTCGCCGAACGACATCGCCGAGCTCGGGATCGGCCGCACCTACCAGAACATTCGCCTGTTCCGTGACATGACGGTGCTCGCCAACGTCATGGTCGGACGCCACGTCCGTCTCAAGTCGCAGTGGTACGAGGTCATTTTCCACCTGCCGTGGGTGAAGCGCGAGGAGGATGAGACGCGAGCCAGGGCACGCGAGCTGCTCGACCTCGTCGGGCTCCCGCGCCGGCGCGAGGACGACCTGGCCAAGAACCTGCCCTACGGTGACCAGCGCCGGTTGGAGGTGGCACGTGCCCTGGCCAGCGACCCAAAGCTGCTCCTGCTTGACGAACCGACCGCCGGAATGAACCCCGGCGAGACCGCCCAGATGACGCAGTTCATCGCCCGCCTGCGGCGCGAGCTCGGCCTCACGATCCTCTTGATCGAACACGACATGAAGGTGGTCATGGGCGTCTCCGACTCGATCACCGTGCTCGACCACGGCGAGAAGATCTCGGAAGGGACGCCCCAGCACGTGCGCAGCGATCCAAAGGTCATCGAGGCTTATCTCGGCAAGCAGGCGACGGCATGAGCCAGGCGCTGGAACCGCTCGGCGACGACCCCACGATGCGCCCGGCCGAGGGCACAAGCGCGAAGGCTGACCAAGCTTTCGACGGCGAGCGAGCACCGGCCGAGGCGCCCCCCGCGCGGGACGTCGCGACCAAAGGCGAGCGGCTGCTGGAGCTGAACGACCTCCACACTTACTACGGCAACATCCATGCCCTGAAGGGGATTTCGCTGCACGTCGACAAGGGCGAGATCGTCACCCTCATCGGGTCCAACGGTGCCGGTAAGTCGACGACACTAAAGACGATCAGCGGCACTCTGAGACCAAGGCTCGGAAGTGTCCATCTCAGCGGCCGGCGCATCGATCGGCTGCCGGCGCACGACATCGTCAAGCTCGGAGTAGCGCAGTCGCCTGAAGGCAGGCGGGTGTTCAGCCGAATGACGGTCTACGAAAACCTCGAGCTCGGGGCGTTCGCGCGCAAGGGCCAGCCGATCGCCGACGACGTAGCGCGTGTATTCGACCTGTTCCCGCGCCTGAAGGAGAGGCGCAACCAGGTCGCTGGAACGATGTCGGGCGGCGAGCAGCAGATGCTCGCGATCGGCCGCGCGTTGATGGCCAAGCCAGCGGTGCTACTGCTCGACGAGCCGTCAATGGGACTGTCGCCGATCCTGACCGAGCAGATCTTCGCGATCATCCGAGAGATCAACGGTCAGGGCACGACCGTCCTGCTCGTCGAGCAGAACGCGCAGATGGCGTTGAACGTCGCCCGCCGCGGCTACGTGCTCCAGACGGGCCGGATCATCCTCGCCGATACGGCCCAAAGTCTGGCCCGCAACGAGCAGGTCCGGCAGGCCTACCTCGGCGAGATCTGAGCTCCCGGCTCCGCCAGGCGGATCCACGGCTCGTCGGTCAGGTCGCGCTCGCGTTCGCCGAAGGCGCACGAGTCGTTGACTACCTCGAGTCGGAGTACAGCGCCGTCAAGGTTGAAGCGGTATTCGCCCCGCTCGCGCGGGCAGATCGGGTCGTTGAAGAACGTGATGCGATCGCCTGAAACGGTGAAGTGGCCGGCTGTTACCTGCGTCGGCTGCTGGTGCACGTTTCGCCACCGACCGCGCTCGAGGGCCAGGACCGACCGCCCGCGATCGACGAAGTAAGGTGGACAGCGGGTGCAGCGCGCCCACTCACCTTTGAAGTGGTCGGTTGGCGGGCGGTCGTAAACGCCATCGAGCGCAGTCGGCGCGCGCGGCGGAACACGTGTCGTGAACGGGTAGGGCTCGTTGGGATCGGTGCGCCAGTCGGGGATCGGCGCACTTTCGGCAGCGCACGACGCGACCACCAGCACAACGACGAGCAGGGCCAGCTGTGCCATTGATGGCGAGCCAGTCACTCAGTCGGCTCCGCCGCCACCCCCCGTTTCGAGGAAACGGCGCAGGAACTGCTGAGTGCGCGGATCGCGGGGATCATTGAGCACCTTCTCGGGCGGGCCATCCTCGACGATCTGGCCCTCATCCATGAAAGCGACCCGGTCGGCCGCCTGGCGCGCGAAGTGCATCTCGTGGGTGACGACGATCATCGTCGTTCCCTCGTGGGCGAGGTCCTCCATGACCTTCAGCACTTCGCCGATGAGTTCGGGGTCGAGCGCGCTGGTCGGCTCGTCGAACATCAGCACCTTCGGCTCCATGCATAGCGCACGGGCAATCGCGGTGCGCTGCTTCTGGCCGCCAGACAGCCGCGCCGGATACTCATCACGCTTGTCCATCAGGCCGACCTTCTCGAGGTACTTCTCGGCGACCGCGACCGCCTCGTCGCGCGCCATGCCCTTCACGCGTGTCGGCGCCTCGATCAGGTTCTGCAGCACGGTCATATGCGGAAAGAGGTTGAAGTCCTGGAAGAGCATCCCGGCGCGCAGGCGGATCTGGCGGATCTCCTCGCCGTGGCGGCGGCCGCGACGCCCCAGCGGGTCGGCTTCGACTCGCAACCCGTCGACCTCTATCGTGCCCAGCGTCGGTTCCTCGAGGAAGTTAATGCAGCGCAGCAGGGTGGTCTTGCCGCTCCCCGAGCGGCCGATGATCATGACCGCCTCGCGCTGATGAACCTCCAGGTCGACGCCGCGCAGCACGTGCAGGTCGCCGAAGTACTTGTGCACGCCCTCGGTGCGGACGATTACCTGCCCCGTCGCGGGCATCAGCGGTCGCTCCTTGCCATGCGCCGCTCGAGCCGCTCCTGGAAGTAGCTGAAGATGATCGTCAGGATCCAGTACACGAGCGCGGCCAGCAGCATCGCCTGCAGCGTCCTGAAGTCACGCGTGCCAACGCGACGGGCGCGGAGCAGGAGCTCCTCGACGGCGATCGTCGAGACGAGTGCGCTGTCCTTGATCATGGCAATGAACTCGTTGCCGATGGCCGGAATCACGATCCTGATCGCCTGAGGCAGGACGATGCGCCGGATGATCAATCGCTCGGGCATCCCCAACGCCTGCGCCGCCTCGCGCTGTCCGGGCGGCACGGCCTGGATGCCGGCGCGGAAGATCTCGGTCATGTACGCGCCGTAGTTGAAGCCGAGCGTGAGTATGCCTGCCGTCACGCCGTCAAGGATGATGCCGAGCTCGGGCAGCCCGAAGTAGACGAAGTACAGCTGGACGAGCAACGGCGTGCCGCGCACCAGCGAAACGTAGAGCGAAGCGACCGAATAGACGGTCGCGCGCCGCGACAGGCGGGCGAGCGCGCCGACGATCGCGATCGCCGTCGCCACGATGATCGAGCTGACGCAGATGATCAGGGTGGTCGACGTGCCGCCCAGGATGTAGGGCGCCCATAGCGCATACCAGTCCGGGTCGATGTTGCCCGTCGCGTAGAGCACGACGAGCAGGCCGAGGATGAGTACCAGCCAGACAGCCGCGAACTTGCCGCGGAACCAGCGCCGGCGCTGGCGCTGGTCTTCGCGGATGCGGGCGAGAAGCTCCTCCCCGCGCAGCGTCGCCTCGGCATCCATGGCCGGCTTAGACAGCGGAACGGGGACGCC
>JALYGJ010000082.1 GCA_030777155.1 Chloroflexota bacterium
CCCGCGCCCGACGCGGAGCAGCGCGGCGGCGAGCCGGCGCACCATCTGGCGCAGGAACGCGTCGCCGACCACCGTAATGGTGACGGCTCGGCCGCTGCGCCGGACGTCCACACGGTGCAGCGTCCGCACCGGCTGCTCGTCCCACCCGCCAAAGGCGGAGAAGTCGTGCCGTCCGACGAACAGCTCGGCTGCCGCCGCCATCGCGGCAACGTCGAGCGGCTCGCGGACACCAAGTGCGTGGCGCTCACGCAGCGGGCTGCGTGGCCCATTCCAGATGCGGTAGCGGTACTCGCGGTAGCGCGCCCGGTAGCGCGGCCGGAAGTCGGCCGCCGTCCGCTGCAACGGCCGCACGCCGATGTCGGCCGGCAGGAGCGCGTCGAGTGCCCGCTCCAGCTCGCCGCGGCTCAGGCGACCGCGGTAGGTGAAGGCGATCACCTGGCCGGTGGCATGCACTCCAGCGTCCGTTCGACCGGCTGCCTCGACGCGCACCCGGCGGCCTGCCGAGAGTTGCGCGAGAGCACGTTCCAACTCGCCCTGGACCGTCCGCCTGCCGCGCTGAACCTGGAAGCCGGCAAAGTCCGTTCCGTCGTATTCGACCCGTGCCCTGTAGCGCACGGCGCCGCCCTCTCGGGCGAACTGCTTGGCCGGGGGGCGCGCCGACCGCGAAGGACTGGCGCTCCCAACCGGCGGGGCTTCAGACGAGCTCGAGCTGGACGATCGGTGCTGCGTCACCGGCACGCTGGCCGAGCTTGACGATCCGGGTGTAGCCGGAGCTCCGATCGCCGTACTTCGGCGCGATCTCGTTCATCAACTTGTCGATCACCAGCGGCTCGTTGGGCAGCTCGGCGACGATCTGACGGCGGGCGGCGAGTGAGCCGTCCTTGGCGAGCGTGATCACCCGCTCGACCTGGCCGCGGACTTCCTTCGCCCGCGCCTCGGTCGTCTTGATCTGCTCGTAGCGCAGGACGGCGACGATCAGGTTGCGGTAGAGCGCCTTCCGCGGACCGGTCTTCCGCGAGAGCTTGCGGCCGCCGATGCGGTGGGCCAACTCAGCCCTCCTCCTCGTCCTGCGGCTCGGCCAGCTCGTCCTCGTCGTCGAAGTCGGGCATCTCGGCGCCGTCGTCGGGCGGCAGGAAGCCGCGCATGCGCAGGCGCTCCTTCATCTCGTCGAGCGACTTCTTGCCGAAGTTGCGCATGCGCAGGAGGTCCTCGTCCTGTAGCTGCAGCAGCTGGCCGACCTTGACGATGTTGTTGCGCTTGAGCGAGTTGTACGCGCGCATCGGCAGGTCGAGTTCCTCGATCGGCATGTCGAGCATGTTTGCCGGCAGCGCCGGTGCACCGACGAGCCCGTGATCGGCGCCGACGAGCGGCTTGCCGGTAGCGGTGAAGAGACTGAACTGACCGACCAGGATCTCGGCCGCCCGCGAGAGCGCCTCCTCGGGCGAGAGCGTGCCGTCGGTCTCGATCTCGATCGTCAGCTTGTCGTAGTTGGTCATCTGCCCGACGCGCGTGTTCTCGACCCAGTAGTTGACCTTGCGCACGGGCGAGAAGATGGCGTCGACCGGAATGACGCCGATCGGCAGCTGCTCGCTGCGCTCGGCTGCGAGGTAGCCGACGCCGCGCTCGACGGTCAGGTCGAGCTCGATCGTCACGTCGTCGGAGTCGAGCGTCATGAGCTCCTGGTTGGGGTTGACGATCTCGACGTCGGCCGTCTCCGTTATGTCGGCGGCCGTGACCGGGCCGGCGCCCGACTTGATCAGCTTGAGCTGCACCGGATGCGGGGCGTAGCTCTTGAGGCGCAGCTTCTTGACGTTGAGCACGACCTGGGTGACATCCTCCTTGACACCGGCGATCGTGCTGAACTCGTGGTATACGTCGCGGATCTGGATCGACGTAACTGCCGTGCCCTCGAGCGCCGAAAGGAGCACGCGGCGGAGGGCATTGCCGATCGTGACGCCGTAACCGGCCGGCAGCGGGCTGGCCTCGTACTTGCCGTAGTGGGCCAGCTCCTCGACCGGTTCGATCTGCGGGCTTTCGAGTTCGATCATTTCTAACGCTTCTCCTTCGCAGTTGGCCTCAGGCCACTGCTGCGCGCGAAGCGGTCGGCTCCCGGCCTGCGCGGGGGTCCAACCGTCGCTTGCTACCTCGAGTAGTACTCGACCACCAGCTGCTCGTTGAGCTCGAGCGGCATCTGGTCGCGGCGGGGCAGGGTGGACACGCTGCCCGATAGCTTGTCGGGATCGACGCTCAGCCAGTCGGGCCGCTGGGCGCCACGTATGACCTCCGCAAGCGACTTGAACAGCGGCTGGCGGCGGCTCGCCTGGCGCACCTCGACGCGGTCGCCCTCGTGCACCTGGTAGGAGGGGACGTTGGTGGCCCGGCCGTTGACGGTGAAGTGTCCGTGGCTTACCAGCTGGCGGGCCTGCGCCCGGCTGGTGGCGAAACCCATCCGGAAGACGACGTTGTCGAGGCGCGTCTCGAGCAGCCGGAGGAGATTCTCACCGGTCACGCCCGGCCGCCCCTCGGCAGTCTCGAAGTAGCGCTTGAACTGCCGCTCGTGGACCGAGTACACGCGCCGGATCTTCTGCTTCTCGCGCAGCTGGACGCCGTAGCCCGACATCTTCCGTCGGCGGACGCCGTGCTGGCCGGGCGGCGTAGGCCGCCGCTCGAAGGGGCACTTCTTGGTGTAGCACTTGGCACCCTTCAGGAAGAGCTTCATCCCCTCGCGCCGGCACAGGCGCGACACCGGGCCGCGATAGCGCGACATCTCGGCGGCCGCCTAGACCCGGCGCCGCTTGGGCGGGCGGCAGCCGTTGTGCGGGATCGGTGTGACGTCCGTTATGGCCGTCACCTCCAGGCCGGCCGCCTGTAGCGAGCGGATCGCCTGCTCGCGTCCGGCACCGGGACCCTTGACGAAGACCTCGACCTGACGCACGCCGTTCTCCATGGCGCGGCGCGCAGCACCGTCGGCCGACAGGGCGGCGGCGTAGGGCGTGCTCTTGCGCGAGCCCTTGAAGCCGGCGACACCGGCGCTGCCCCACGAAATGACGCCGCCGGTCGGGTCGGTAATGGTGACGAGGGTGTTGTTGAAGCTGGCCTGAATGTGAACGTGGCCAAAGGGCACGTTCTTCTTCTCCCGGCGGCGGACCTTCGTCGCGCGCTTGCGTTCGGCCATGCCTGGTCGATTACCCCCTGAGCTACTTCTTGCGCCGCACGCCGACGGTCCGCTTGGGACCGCGTCGCTGGCGAGCGTTGGTCTTGGTGCGCTGCCCGCGCGCGGGCAGGTTGCGGCGGTGGCGCAGGCCGCGGTACGAGCCGATCTCCTGCAACCGCTTGATGTTGAGTGCCACCTCACGGCGGAGGTCGCCCTCGACCTTGTGCCGGCGGTCGATGATGTCGCGCAGCCGGCCGACCTGGTCGTCGGTCAGGTCACGGACGCGCGTGTCCGCGTTGACGTTGGCCTGGCTGAGGATCTTCTGGCTGGTCGGCAGGCCGATACCGTAGATGTAGGTCAACGCCACCTCGACGCGCTTCTCGCGCGGGATGTCGATGCCAGCGATGCGCGCCATCGATGCCTCCTAGCCCTGGCGCTGCTTGTGCTTGGGATTGCTGCAGATGACCATCACGACGCCATGGCGCCGAATGATCTTGCAGCGCTCGCAGCGCACCTTGACCGATGCCGAAACCTTCACTCGTTCGACGACCTCTACTTCAGTCGATAGGTGATCCGGCCGCGCGAGAGGTCGTAGGGCGACAGCTCGACGCGGACACGGTCCCCGGGCAGGATGCGGATGAAGTTCATGCGCAGCTTGCCGCTGATGTGGGCCAGGACGCGATGCTTGTTCTCGAGCTCGACGGCAAACATGGCGTTGGGCAACGGTTCGATCACCGTACCCTCGACCTCGATCGCATCCTTCTTGGCCACAGGCGGCGGCAGGCTCCTGCTGGGTGTTCAGTGGTGGATGGAGCGCCCACCGCTCAGCCACGAGCCGGCCGGCGAGCGCAGAGAGCGACCGGGCAGCGCCCGGCGCACGAACGGGAAGTGTATCAGAGCGAGCGCAATCACGGCAAGGGCGGCGCGGGCTGCGTGGCGGGCACGGCCGGCGCCGCGAGCACGTCGGTCTCGCTCGGCGATGCGGTCAGGATGCGCGGGCCGCCAGCGGTGATGGCGATGGAGTGTTCCCAGTGCGCGGCCAGCGAGCCGTCGGCGGTGACCACCGTCCAGCCGTCGTCCTTCAGCCTCACCTCGTGCGAACCGAGCGTGAACATCGGCTCGATTGCCAGGCACAGGCCGACCTCCAGGCGCCGCCCGCGCGCGCCCGAGCGATAGTTGGTCACCTGCGGCTCTTCGTGCATCTCGGTGCCGATTCCATGGCCGACGAACGAGCGGACGATGCCGTAACCCTCGGCCCGCGCGGCGTCCTCGATCGCGCCCGAGATGTCGGACAGGTAGTTGCCCGGCCGGGCGGCGGCGATACCGGCGTGCATCGCGTTGCGCGTCGTCTCGACCAGCCGGCGCGTGGCCGCCGGCACGTCGCCGACGATGAACGTGCGTGCCGCATCCCCGTGCCAGCCGTCGACGATCGCACCGGCATCGATGGAGACGATATCGCCGCCACGGATCCGCCGCCCGCCCGGAATGCCGTGGACGACCTCGTCGTTGATCGAGACGCACAGGCTGTGGCGGTACGGGCCAAGCCGCCCGGGCACGCCGATGAACGACGGTACGGCGCGGGCCGCGCGGATCATCTCCTCGGCGAGGCGGTCGAGGTCAGCGGTGGCGACGCCCGGGGCGATCTCCGTCGCCAGCCGGTCGAGGACGCTAGCCACCAGCCCGCCGGCGACGGCCATCTTCTCGATCTGGGCGCGACTCTTCAGCGTCACGCGCCGCTCGGCGGGCACGTTCAGCTGGCCGGCTGGACGACCGCGCGCAGCAGCGCCTCGGTCACTTCGCTCACCGGCTGGTCGCCGTCGACAGTGTGGAGGACGCCACGCTCGGCGTAGTGATCGACGACCTCGAACATCGGCGCAAGCTGCTTCTCGAGGCGTGCCTGCACCGTCGCCGCCGTGTCGTCCTCGCGCTGGTAGAGCTCGCTCCCATCGATGTCGCAGCGGCCGGGGACCAGCGGCGGCTTGGTCGCCTCGTGGTAGACATGCTCCTCGCTCGCCCGACAGAGCCAGCGCCCCGACAGCCGCCGCAGCAGCACATCTCGGTCGACGTCGAGGTAGAACGCCGCGGTGACGCGCGCGCCACGACCCTCGAGCAGCGCGTCGAGTGCCTCCGCCTGGGGACGGGTGCGCGGGAAACCGTCCAGGATCACGCCGGCCGCCGCGTCGGGCTCGCTCAGGCGCTCCTCGACCATCGTGATCGTGAGGGCGTCGGGCACCAGCGCGCCACGGTCGATGTAGCGCCGTACCTGCCGACCGAGCGGCGTGCCCTCGCGCAGATGCGCGCGGAAGAGGTCGCCGCTGGCCACATGGGGCAGCCCGAGCCGTTCGGCAAGCAGTGCCGCCTGCGTCCCCTTGCCCGCGCCCGGACCGCCGACCATCACGTACACCCTCAACGGATGAAGCCTTCGTAGTTGCGCATCATCAGCTGCGCCTCGATCTGTTTCATCGTCTCGACGACGACCGACACGACGATCAGCAGCGCCGTGCCGCCCAGCGCAAAGCCGCCGGCCACCTCACCGGCACCCGGAACGACACGCGGCAGCACGATCGGCGCGACGGCGATCGTGGCCAGGAACAGCGCGCCGGCGACGCTGAGGCGGAAGACGACCTTGGCCAGGTAGTCGCGCGTGGGTGAGCCGGGGCGGATGCCAGGGATGAAGCCGCCGTTCTTGCGCAGGTTGTCGGCCGTTTCGTCAGGCTTGAAGGTGAAGGCGGTGTAGAAGAAGGTGAAGCCCATCGTCAGCAGGAAGTACCCCACCATGTAGGCGATGCCGTTGGGATCGAGGAAGTTGACGATCCCCTCGGCGATCTGATTGGCCAGCGTCTGCTGCTCGACAGGCGTGTTGAGCGGGGCGCGGAAGTACGAGGCGATCTGGGTCGGGAAGAGCAGGATGCTGACGGCGAAGATGATCGGGATCACGCCGGCCTGGTTGACGCGAAGTGGCAGGAAGGTCGCCCCGCCCTGGTACATGCGCCGGCCACGGACGCGGCTGGCGTACTGGATCGGAATCCGGCGCTGGCCCTCCTGGATGTAGACGATGACTGCCACGACGACCATGGCGAGGATCACGAACAGCACGCCGAAGAGCACGTTCTGGGTGGGCGACTGAAGGAACTGGATGACGCCCTGCGGGACCTGCGCGACGATGCCGGCGAAGATGATGAAGCTGATGCCGTTGCCGATGCCGCGCTCGGTGATCAGCTCGCCGATCCACATGGCGAGGATGGTGCCGGCGGCGAGCGTCACCATCTGGCTGATCGTCTGGAAGCTGAGCAGGTCGAACTCGGCGACGATCGGCGTTCCATCGGGAGCCAGGCTGCCGTGCAGGATGGCGAGGTAACCATATGCCTGCAGCAGGGCCAGCGGGACGGTGAGGTAGCGCGTGTACTGGTTGATCTTGGTCCGGCCGTACTCGCCCTCACGCGACAGCGCCTGCAGGCGCGGCACGACGCCGGTCATCAGCTGCATGATGATCGAGGCGTTGATGTAGGGGTTCACGCCCATCGCCACGATCGAGAACGTATGCAGGCCGCCGCCCGAGAACAGGTCGAGCAGCTGCAGGAAGGCCTGCTGCTGGATCAGCTGGCTGACCGCCTCCGAGTTGACGGCCGGGACGGGCACGACGGCCAGGATGCGATAGAGCACCAGCATGCCCAGCACGAACAGGATGCGCCGACGGATGTCGGGCGCGCGCAGGGCATTGATGAGCGCCTCGAACACGCGGGGCTACTCCTCGGCGCGCGGCTTACGGCGTGGCGAGCGAGGCGTCGGGGGGGCGGCCGCTTCTGGTTCCTCGTCGGCAGCCGGCGCCGGCTGCTCGGCGCTCGGCGCAGTCGGGGCATCGGCCTCGGCCGGCTGCACGGCGCCATGCTGCGACTCGCCAGCGCCCTCGGCGAGCAGCTGGACGTGGCCGCCGGCAGTCTCGATCTTGCGTCGCGCGCTCTGCGTGACGGCGTCGGCGACGACGAACAGGGCGAGCTCCACTTCGCCTGTGCCGAGGATCTTGACCGGCCGGGCGTCCGAGCGGATGAGCCCGGCCGAGGCGAGCAGTGCCGGGTTGACGGTCACCGGCGCACCCGGTTTGCCGGTTGGCTGCGTCTCGCCGGCGTCGCCGGCGAGGCCGAAGCGACCGGACGCCGCGTACTCGGCGAGCCGGCCGACGTTGACCACCTGGTACTCAACCTTGAACGGGTTGCGAAAGCCGCGCAGCTTGGGCACGCGGACGTGAATGGGTGTCTGGCCGCCTTCGAACCAGGCCGGGATCGACGATCCGGCGCGTGCCTTCTGGCCCTTGGTGCCGCGGCCGGCGGTCTTGCCCTTGCCGGCGGCGATGCCGCGGCCAACCCTGGTGCGCGGCCGGCGGGCGCCGGCGGCAGGGCGCAGGTCGTGCAGCTTCACTCGGTGCTCTCTTCCTTCTTGGCCCTGGCCGGCCGACCCGCCGAACGGCGCGGCGCGCCCGTTGTGCCGTTTGCCTGCTCTGTACCCCTCGTCGCCGGCTGCTCGCCTGCCGGACTCGGCTCGCCGCTCAGCTCCTCGGTCCGCAGCAGGAACCGGACGGTCGTCGTCATACCCCGCATCTCGGGCGTGTCGGCGACGTCGACGCTGTCGCCCAACCGGCGAAGCCCGAGCGCGCGGACCGTCGCCCGTGTGCGGGCAGTGTGACTGATCGGGCTCTTGACGAGCGTGACGCGTAGCTTACCGGGCATCGGCAGCCACCTCCCCCGACGGCTGGCCACTGATGACGCTGCGCAGCGGGCGTCCACGGCGCTGCGACAGCTCCTCGGCGCTGTGCAGGCCGCGCAGTGCCTCAACCGTCGCGCGGACGACGTTGACCGGGTTGTGCGAGCCGATCGACTTGGACAGGATGTCGCGGATGCCGGCCGCCTCGACGACCGCGCGCACCGAGCCGCCGGCGATCACGCCCGTACCCTGCGAGGCGGGCTTCAGCAGGACGGTGCTGGCGCCGTAGCTCGTCCGGACCTCGTGGGGGATCGTCGTGCCGACCATCGGGATCCTGATCAGGTTCTTCTTGGCGTCCTCGACGCCCTTCCTGATCGCTTCCGGTACCTCGCCCGCCTTGCCCAGCCCGGCGCCGACATGACCGGCGCCGTCGCCGACGACGACGATCGCACTGAAGCTGAAGCGTCGGCCGCCCTTGACGACCTTGGCCACGCGGTTGATCTGGACGACGCGCTCTTCGAGCGTCAGCTTGGACGGATCGATCCTGGGCAATGAAAACTCCTTGGCTGGCGGCTAAAAGTCGAGGCCTGCCTCACGCGCTGCGTCAGCCAGCGCGCGCACTCGGCCGTGATAGCGAAAGCCGGCGCGGTCGAAGACGACGCGCTCGACGCCGGCGGCGCGGGCACGTTCGGCGAGCAGGCGGCCGACGACGCGCGCCTGCTCTGACTTCGTACCGTCCGAGTCACGCAGGCCCTTCTCGAGCGACGACGCGCTGGCGAGTGTACGCCCGTTGCTGTCGTCGATGACCTGGGCGTAGATCTGGTTGAGGCTGCGGAAGACGGCCAGCCGCGGCCTGGCGGTCGTGCCGGCGACGCGCAGCCGGATGCGCTCGTGACGCTTCTGTCGCGCGGCGCTGCGGGTGGGCATCACTTCTTGCCGCCGATCTTGCCCGCCTTGCCGGCCTTGCGCCGGATCTGCTCGCCGCTGTAGCGGACACCCTTGCCCTTGTATGGTTCAGGGCGGCGCGAGCTGCGCACCTTGGCGGCGACGTGGCCGACGAGCTCCTTGTCGATGCCGACGACGGCGAGGCGGACCGGGGTCTCGACCTCGAAGCTGATGCCGGCCGGCGGATCGATCTCGACCGGATGACTGTAGCCCAGGTTCAGCTGGAGCTTGCGCCCGACGAGCTGCGCGCGGTAGCCGACACCCGTTATCTCCAGAGCCTTGCGGTAGCCGGTCGTGACACCGGTGACCATGTTGGCGACCAGCGTGCGGGTCAGCCCGTGCAGCTCGCGTGCGCGCTTGTCGTCGGACGGTCGCTCGACGCGCAGGTTGCCGTCCTCGCGCACGACGCGCAGCTCGGGCGACAGCTCGCGGCTCAGCTCGCCACGCGGACCCTTGACGGTGATGCGGTTGGCATCGAGGTCGACCTCGACGCCGGCGGGAATTGGGATGGGCATGCGGCCGATGCGCGACATCGAACTGACTACCAGACGTAGGCGAGCACTTCGCCGCCCAACTGAGCCTTGCGTGCCTGGGCACCGGTCATGATGCCGTGGCTGGTGCTGACGATCACCAGGCCCAGTCCGCCGAGCACGCGCGGGATCTCGGTCTTGGTGGCGTAGACGCGCAGGCCGGGCTTGCTGACGCGGCGCAGGCCGCTGACCACGGGCACGCGGCCGACGTACTTCAGGCGGAGGCGCAGCAGGCGCTGCGAGCCTTCCTGGAACTCCTCGAAGCCGTCGATGAAGCCCTCCTCCACGAGGATGCGCGCAATCGCCGCCTTGGTTCGTGAGGCCGGCAGGACCACCTCGTCGTGGCGGGCGCGGGTGGCGTTGCGGATGCGGGTCAGCATGTCGGCAATCGGATCGGAAACGTTCATCGCTCTACCAGCTCGACTTGGTCACGCCGGGCAGCTCGCCGAGAAGGGCGCGCTCGCGGAAGCAGATGCGGCACAGACCGAAGCGGCGCATGTACGCGCGCGGCCGGCCACAGATGTAGCAGCGGTAGTACTCGCGCACCTCGAAGCGCTGCTCGCGCTTAGCCTTGGCGATCATCGATTTCTTGGCCACTTACTCTCCTCTCTGCCGTCAGCTGGCGAAGGGCATTCCGAGCAGCTGCAGCAGGCGCTTGGACTCCTCGTCGGTTTTGGCGGTCGTGACGACGCTCACCTCGAGCCCGCGCAGGCGGTCGATCTTGTCGTAGTCGATCTCGGGAAAGGCGAGTTGCTCGCGCAGCCCAAGTGAGTAGTTGCCGCGTCCGTCGAACGAGCGGCTGGGCACGCCACGGAAGTCGCGGATGCGGGGCAGGGCGAGCCGCGTCAGACGCTCGAGGAAGTCCCACATGCGCTGGCCGCGCAGCGTCACCTTGGCGCCGATCGGGTTGCCCGTGCGCAGCCGGAACTGCGCGATCGAACGGCGGGCGCGGGTGACGATCGGCTTCTGGCCGGTGATTGCGGCCAGGTCGCCGGTCGCCGCGTCGAGCGCCTTCGCATTGGTCAGCGCCTCGCCCAGACCGATGTTCACCACGATCTTCGACAGGCGCGGGACCTCCATCACATTGCGGTAGCCGAATTCCTTGAGCAGCGTCGGTACGACCTCATCGTGGTAGCGCTGGCGGAGGCCGCTGCCGCCCGTCGCGGTCGGCCGGCTGCCGTTACCGCTCATGCTTCTGAGCCTCCCTTGTCAGGCCTTCGCCGCAGTGACCGCAGATGCGCGCGCTGCGCCCGTCCGCGCCGGTGGTGTGCTTGACGCGGGTGGGCTTGCCGCAGTTGGGGCAGACGACCATCACCTTGCTGGCCGGGATGGGCTTGGCGATCTCGAGGATGCCGCCCTGTTGCACGCGTGGCTGGCGCTCGTTCCGACCCTGGCGCAGGCGCGGCTTGGTATGGCGCTTGGCGATGTTGACGCCCTCTACCACGACGTGCACCCCGGCCAGCGGCGAGACCTGCTGCCACGAGGAGCCGTAGCGTGCCGTGGTCTTCTTGAAGCCCTGCGGGTTGCGCACGACGCGTTCGACCGTGCCGCGCTTGCCGGCGTCGCGCCCGGTCAGGACCACCACCTCGTCACCCTGCCGGATATCGGGCACGCGCGTGGAGCGGATGGGTTGCGCGGTGCGCGGCATCAGAGCACCTCCGGCGCGAGCGAGACGATCTTCATGTAGTTGCGGTCGCGCAGCTCGCGCGCAACCGGCCCGAAGATGCGCGTCCCACGTGGATTGCCCTGGTTGTTGATGAGCACGGCGGCGTTCTCGTCAAACCGGATGTAGCTGCCGTCGGGCCGGCCGAGCTCCTTGTTCGTGCGCACGACGACGGCACGTACGACGTCGCCCTTCTTCACGGCAGCATTGGGCACAGCCTGCTTGACGCTGGCAACGATGACGTCGCCCACGCCGGCGGTCGTCTTCTGCGAACGACCCATGATCCGGATGCACTGGATCACCCGCGCGCCGGTGTTGTCGGCGACCTTCAGGCGACTGTACTGCTGGATCACTCGGCGCCCTCCTCAGGCTGCGCCTGGCCCTGCCCGCGCCCGGGGTGGGCGGCAGCGTGGATCGCCTCGCTGGTCGCCTCCTCCTCGGCGACGAGCGGCTCACCGGCCGCGTCGCCGGCGCGACTGATGATCTCGGCCAGCTGCCAGCGCTTCGTCGCCGACAGCGGCCGCGACTCGACGATGCGGACGGTGTCACCGGTCCGCGCCTCGTTGTTCTCGTCGTGGGCCTTGAACTTGTTGGTCAGCCGCACGACGCGCTTGTAGAGCGGGTGGCGCGACAACCGTTCGACCGACACGACGATCGTCTTGTCCATCTTGTCCGACACGACGCGGCCGACCTTGTCGCGCCGTCGGGTGCCGGCTCGACTCGCCGTCATCGCCTGCCTCGCCTGCCCGCCGTCGCCGGGACGCGCCGCTCGGCCGGCGACAGCCCGCGCTCGGTCATCACGGTCAGCAGCCGCGCGATCGTCCGCCGCGTGCGGGCCAGCTGGTTGTAGTCGTTGAGCTGGCGCGTGGCGAGCTGGAAGCGCAGGTCGTACAGGTGGCGGCGCTGGTTGGCCAGCTCGTCGTACAGCTCGGTGTCGGTCAGCGCGCGAACCTTATCGATGTCCATCGCCACCGACTCCTTCTCGAACCAGGAACTTCACATCGACGGGCAGCTTGTGGCCGGCCAGGCGCATCGCCTCGGCTGCCTGCGGCTCGGGCACGCCGGCCATCTCGAACAGGATCCGGCCGGGCTTGACGACGGCCACCCAGTGGTCGGGTGCGCCCTTGCCCGAGCCCATGCGCACCTCGGCCGGCTTCTTGGTCACCGGCTTGTCGGGGAATATGCGGATCCAGATCTTGCCGCCGCGCTTGACGTAGCGGGTCATGGCGCGCCGCGCGGCCTCGATCTGGCGGGCGGTGATCCAGGCGGGCTCGGTCGTCATCAGCGCGTAATCGCCAAAAGCGATCGTGCTGCCGCCTTTAGCCAGCCCGGACATGCGGCCGCGCATCACGCGGCGATGCTTGACGCGGCGGGGCATCAGCATCAGGCGCCACCTCCGGCCGCCGCCGGCTCGCGCGGGGCCTGCCGCTCGGGCATCACGTCACCACGGTAGATCCAGACCTTGACGCCGATGCGGCCGTACGTCGTATGAGCGTGGACCTGGCCGTAGCTGATGTCGGCGCGGAGCGTGTTGAGCGGAATGCGCCCCTCCTTGTCCCACTCGCGGCGCGCCATCTCGGCCCCGCCGAGTCGCCCCGAGACGGCGATCCGGACACCCTTGGCGCCGGCCTTCATGGTGCGCTGGATGGCCTGCTTGAGCGCCTTGCGGAAGGCGATGCGGCGGGTCAGCTGCTGGGCGATGTTGTTCGCCACGAGCACGGCGTCGAGCTCGGGCTGGCGAATTTCCTTGATCTCGAGCTTCACCTTGCTCGACGTCAGCCGACCGATCTGCTGGCGCAGCGCCTCGACGTTGGCGCCGCCCTTGCCGATGACGATGCCCGGCTTGGCGGTGTGGACGGTGACCGTGACGTGGTTGATGCCGCGCTCGATGTCGACCATGCTCACGCTCGCGTTGGCCAGCCGCCGGCTGACCAGCGTGCGGATCGAGATGTCTTCCTTCAGCAGGTCGGTGTAGGTCTTGTCGGCGTACCACTTGGCGTTCCACGTCCGGGCGACGCCCAGCCGGAAGCCGTATGGATGGACCTTGCGTCCCATGCTCAGGCCTCCCGGCTCTCGACGACCACTGTGACGTGGGTCATCGGCTTGTGGATGGGGAACGCGCGGCCCTGCGCGCGGGGGCGGATTCGCTTCATCGTCGGTCCTTCGTCGGCGCTTGCCTGCACGACGACCAGGTCGTCGACAGCGAGGTTGTGGTTGTTCTCGGCGTTGGCGGTGGCACTGGCCAGCACCCTGGCAACGTCGCGCGCGGCGCCCTGGGGCATGAAACGCAGGGCAGCGGCCGCCTCGCTGACGGGCAGGCCGACGATGGCCGACGTGACCAGCCGCGTCTTGCGCGTCGAGCGGCGGAGGTACTTGGCGGTGGCGGAAACTCGCATCGGTCGACTACTTCAGCGCCGTCGAGCGCTCGGTGTGCTTGCCGTGGCCGCGGAAGCTGCGCGTGGCGGCGAACTCGCCGAGCCGGTGCCCGACCATGTTCTCGGTGACGTAGACCGGAATGTGCTTCCTGCCGTTGTAGACGGCGATGGTATGGCCGACGAAGTCGGGGAAGATGACGCTGGCGCGCGACCACGTGCGCAGCACCTTCTTCTCGTTGCGCCGGTTCATGTTCTGGACCCGCGCCAGCAGCCGAGGCTCGGCGTAGGGGCCCTTCTTCAGCGATCGCGACATCTCAACCTCGTCCTGTACCTAGCTCTTGCGATGCCGGGAACGCACGATGTTCTGCCCGGAGATCTTGTTGCGCCTGGTGCGATGGCCCATCGCCGGCTGGCCCCACGGCGTCTTGGGCGGCATGCCCGTGGGCGACTTGCCCTCGCCACCGCCGTGTGGATGGTCGCGCGGCGTCATCGCCACGCCGCGCGTCTCGGGCCGCTTGCCCATCCGACGCGCGCGGCCGGCCTTGCCGAGACTCTGGTTCTCGTGGTCAAGGTTGCCCACCTGGCCGACCGTCGCGACACAGCGCAGCTCGACGCGCCGGACCTCGCCCGACGGCAGGCGGATCGAAGCGTGGTCACCTTCCTTGGCCAGCAGCTGCGCAGCGGCGCCGGCAGAGCGGACGATCTGGCCGCCACGCCCGGGCACGAGCTCAATGTTGTGGATCGTCGTGCCGAGTGGGATGTTGCGCAGCGGCAGGGCGTTCCCCACGCGCGCCTCGGCGTCAGGGCCGGAGACGACGATGTCGCCCACCTGCAGTCCGTTGGGCACAAGCATGTAGCGCTTCTCGCCATCGCGATAGTGGAGCAGGCCGATGCGCGCGGAGCGGTTGGGGTCGTACTCGATCGTGGCCAGCCGCGCCGGCACGCCCCACTTGTCACGCCGGAAGTCGATCCGCCGGTAGTAGCGCTTCTCGCCGCCGCCGCGGTGGCGAACGGTCATGCGGCCCTGGTCGTTACGGCCGCTGATCCGCTTCTTGGGCTCGAGCAGCGGCTTGTACGGCTCAGTCGTCGTGATCTCGTCGAACGTGGGGCGCGTGACGAAGCGCCGGCCGGGCGAGGTGGGCTTGTAGCTACGCAGCGGCATCGCTAGACCCCCTCGAAGAATTCGATCTTCTGGCCGGGTGCGAGCGTCACGACGGCCTTCTTCCACGGCGACGTCCAGCCCCGGATGCGCGCCCGGCCACGGCCGCGGCTCTTCTCCTTGGCCTTGGTGTTGAGCACGTTGACGTCGACGACGTCGACCTTGAACAGCTCCTCGACCGCGCGCTTGACCTGCAGCTTGTTGGCGTCCTCGTGTACGCGGAAGGTATAGCGGCCGCGCTGGGTCTGGTCCATCGACTTCTCGCTGATGACCGGGCGCAGCACGATCTCGGCGGCGGACAGCGTCATGAGTAGACCTCGGCCATCGTGGCGAGTGCCGGCTGGCAGATGAGCAACGTGTCGGCGTTGAGCACATCGACCACGTTGAGCGAATCGGCGCGCAGGATCGAGACGCGGGGCAGGTTGCGCGCTGACAGCAGCAGCTTCTCGTCGCCGTCGGCGGCGACGACGACGATACGGCCGCCGGCCTTGAGCGCATCGAGGTAGCCGAGCAGCTCGCGCGTGCGGATGGCCTCGAGGCTCAGCTCGTCGACGACGCGCACCGCGCCGGCGCCGAACTTGGCGGACAGCGCACCCAACAGCGCAAGCCGCTTCATCCGCCGCGGCAGGCGCTGCTCGTAGTTCCGCGGATGCGGCCCGAAAACGGTGCCACCGCCGGCGTAGTGCGGAGCACGGCGCGAGCCCTGGCGCGCGCGGCCGGTGCCCTTCTGGCGGTACGGCTTCGCGCCGCCGCCACTGACCTCGGCGCGTGTCTTGGTGTCGTGCGTGCCGATGCGCCGGCCGGCGAGCTGCGCCGTGACCGCCTGGTGGAGCAGGTCGCGGCTGACCTCGGCGGCGAAGAGCTGCTCGGGCAGCTCGACCGTGCCCAGTTCCGCGCCGGTCTTCGAGAAGAGAGTGGTCGTCGGCATCACTTGGCCTTCCTGACCATCAGCAGCGCGTTGCGCGCGCCGGGGACGGCGCCGCGGACGAGCAGCAGGTTGCGCTCGGTGTCGGCACTGACGACGACGAGCTTCTTGATCGTCGTTCGGTCGCCGCCCATGCGGCCGGCCATGCCCGTGCCCTTGAGCACTTTGCCCGGGAACGTGCCGGCGCCGATCGAGCCCGGCTGGCGGTGCGAGTCCGAACCGTGCGTCTCCGGGCCGCGGCGGAAGCCATGGCGCTTGACCGTGCCGGCAAAGCCCTTGCCCTTGCTGACCCCGATCACGTCGACCTCGTCGCCGGGCGCGAACAGGCTGACGTCGACGACCTGGCCGACCTGGTACTCGGCGACGTCGTCGACACGGAACTCACGCACGTCGCGCACCGGCGGCAGGTCCTTCAACTGGCCGGCGCGCGGCTTGGTCAGCCGTCGCGCCTTGCCGGTGCCGATCTGGACGGCGG
>JALYGJ010000083.1 GCA_030777155.1 Chloroflexota bacterium
CGGCGCGCCGCGGCCGCCACGGCCGCCAGCCGGGCACGCGCCTTCCCCTCGCCCTTGACGTCGACCGTGCCGCCACTCGCGATCTGCTTCCGCGCGCCAAAGTCGGCCCGGCGAACGCCGGCGGCGACCTTGACGTTGCGGCCGAGACGCACGCCGGCCGGGATGAGCGCCCGCTTGCCGACGACCGTCATGCCCCTGTTGAGTCGATTCGGTTCCTGCCGGTTGGCCGTGTCGAAGTCGTTACCCATGCCGACCACGGCGTTCGGTCCGACCGACACCTCCTTGTCGATGATGGCCCGGTCGACCACCGCGCCAGCACGGATCACGGTGTCGAACATCACGATGCTGTCGCGCACGACAGCCCCCGGATCGACGCGCACGCCCGGCGAGAGGACCGACCGCTCCACCGTGCCCCAGATCTGGCAGCCGTGGCTGATCAGGCTGCGGTGGACGTTGCCCGTCGGTCCGATACGTGCCGGCGCGCGCTCCTCCGAGCGCGTGTGGATCAGCCACTCCTTGTCGTACAGGTCCAGCACGGGATGCTCTTCGAGCAGGTCCATCTGCGCCTGCCAGTAGCTCTCGACGGTGCCGACATCCTGCCAGTAGCCGTTGAAGCGGTAGCCGAACACGCGCGCGCCGCCGGCAAGCATGGCCGGGATGACGTTGCTGCCGAAGTCACGCAGCGACTCGTCGAGCCACTGCAGCAGCGCGCGCTTGGCGAAGACGTAGATGCCCAGACTGGCCAGATCGCTCTTGGGCTGCTTCGGTTTCTCCTGCCAGTCGGCGACCCGGCCATCGTCGCGCAGGGCCAGGATGCCGAAGCGATGTGCCTCGCCCAGCGGCACCTGCTTGACCGCAACCGTGACATCGGCGCGGTAGCGGCGGTGGGCCTGCACGAAGGGCCCGTAATCCATCTTGTAGATGTGATCGCCGGCCAGCACGAGCACGGTGTCGCCCGGCCACTGGCGGATCATCTCGAGGTTCTGCAGCACGGCGTCGGCAGTGCCGCGGTACCACTCGGATGGTCGGCCGCGCGCGATGTACGGCTGGAGCAGGCGAATTCCGCCGGCGTTGCGGTCGAGGTCCCACGGTCGGCCGGCGCCGATGTGGTCGTTGAGCGAGCGCGGGTTGTACTGCGTCAGAACGAGCACGTTGTCGATGTCCGAGTTGACGCAGTTCGACAGCGTGAAGTCGATGATCCGGTACTTGCCGGCGAACGGGACGGCGGGCTTGGCGCGGACGCCCGAAAGGATCGACAGGCGCTCCCCCTCGCCGCCGGCGAGAACGATCGCGAGGACGCGCTTCACATCGCCGATCGTACACCCGCCGCCCTGGCAGGCGGACCCGCTCCTAGTTGCGCGCGCCTGCCTGCCCGGTTGCGAAGACGGCGCCGGCCACGGCGTGGAACTGAAGCGCAGCCGCATCGCTCTCGGCCTGTCCGGCCGCCGGCGGCCCCGGCGGGAGATAGCGCAGCGGATTGATCGGCTCACCGTCGCGCATGAAGGAGAAGTGGAGGTGCACGCCGGTGGAGCGGCCGGTGTCGCCCATGTAACCGATCAGCTGGCCCGCCCGCACCCGCTCGCCCGGCTCGACGCCCGGCACGTGCCGCGCCTGCATGTGCGCGTACCAGCCGGTGAAGCCCGCGTCGTGCTTGATGACCACCACCCACGCTCGCTGGCCGGGCCGGTCGTAGGGGTTCCAGCCGACGATCGTGACCTCGCCCGAAGCGGGGGCCACGATGGGCGTCCCCGCCTCGTTGGCGATGTCCGCTCCCGAGTGGAAGTGGCGGCAGCTGCCACGGCGCGGCTCGGCCCAGAAGCCCGTGCAGCCGTAGGGTTGGGTCAGCCGGCCCTCGGTCGGCCAGACGAACTCGCCCTCGGCATGCGCGGTCGACGGCGTTGCCTGGATCAGTCCGGCGGCGAGCAGGCAGGCGACGATCGCGGCAGGCAGTGACAGGCGCACGCTGTGACGGAAACCCCACGTATGCGGCTGGGCGTAGGCTCTGGGGCGCGCTACGGGCCTGCCGGCAGGCGGCCATTATGCCAGCCCCTGCAAGGAGCGTGAAATGTCCCTTTCGCGCTACGCGAAGGTCAGCCGGACAGCATCGCCACGAACGCAGCCCCAATGATCACGGGGCCGAACGGGATTGCCGTCCGCAGACCGATCCGGCGGACGGCGATCAGCACCAACAGCACGACGGCGAAGGCGACGCTGGCCACGAGAAAGCCGCCGAACAGCCGCGACAGACCCGACAGGAAGCCGACGCTGACGGCGAGCTTGAGATCGCCCTGGCCGAGCGCGCCGTGCAAGGCGCGGTCACTCACGAAGAGGAGCACCGGCGCGCCGATGCCGGCAGCCAGGCCACTGAAGAGCGCGGCCTCCTTACCGGCCAGCAACGGCGACCAGCCGGCGAGGAGCACCACTGCCGCGTAGACGATCAGCGGCAGCGTGATCACGTCAGGCAGCAGGCGCTGGTCGAGGTCCGTCGCCAGCAGGACGATCAGTGCCGCCGCGTATGGCGCGAGCACGAGCAGGTGCCAGGGATCGGGCCAGCGCACGACCAGCGCGGCGAAGACAAGGCCGCCGTTGAGGGCCAGTACCGCCGTCCGCCAGTCCAGGCCGCGGCGGGCGACACCCGGCTCATGCTCCGGCCAGCGGGCAGCCAGCCGGTCGGCGGCAAGGCCCAAGACGAGGCCCAGCAATGCCGCCACGGGCAGCACCAAATCGATGCTCACGGAAGGTCGCCGACGACCTGCGTCACGACGGCGCGCGCTCGCTCGAGGCTCACCACGCCGTCGGCAACCGGTCCGCCGGCGGCCTCGCTGACCGCGACGCGCAGCGCCGAGGTGTCGGCCGGCAGCGCTGCCTGCGTCCGCTCGACGCGATCGAGCCTCGCCGCCACTTCAGGACCGCCGGGCGCCGCGCCGTCGCGCAGCGCGGTGTACAGATCGACCAGCGCCGCGCTGTAGTCGGCGTAGCGCGCGAGCAGTTCGTCGAGTGTCGTCACGTCACCCTCCCGCGCGAGCCGGTCGCGGGTCTCAGCCGCTCGGGCGAGCTCGGTGCGGGCGTTGTCGAGCAGTCGCAACGCGTTGTCCCATCGTTCGCGGCGAGCCGCCGACGTGGCGCGGAAGACGAGGTCCTCGTGGCCGGAGACGGCGACCAGCAGGGCGGCCACGTGGCGCGCCGGCCGGGAGAGACGGCCCCACGTCGCTGGCGCCGGCTCGAGCGCTTGGAGCGTCTCATCGATGCCCGCCAGCAGCTGACGGTTGGACCGGCTCAGCCGGGACTCGTCTTGCAGAGAAGCCGCGTCGGAACGCATCTCGGCCATGAGCGACACGGCTGTGCCGAGCTCGACGGCGGCCGCATCACCATCGGCGAGAACGCCATTGATGTGCGCCGGGTCGAGCCGCGGCAGAGTGGCGAGCAGCT
>JALYGJ010000084.1 GCA_030777155.1 Chloroflexota bacterium
GCGAAACGCCCGTCGGCACGCCCGGCGAGACGCCCGCCGGCACGCCCGGCGAGACGCCCACCGGCACCGAGCCTGTCGCTTCCCCGACCGAGGGTGGCCAGGTCCAGCCCGGCGGGACGATCATCATCGGTGAGTGGCAGACGCCGGCCACGGTTCACCCCTACCTGAGCAACGCCTGGGTCACCCAGCAGGCCGCCATGCCCGTGCTGTCGCCGCTGATCATGATCGACGACCAGGGGCAGTGGTTCCCGTACCTGCTGGCTGAGCTGCCGACGGCCGAGGAGGCCGAGGACGGCGAAGGCTTCACGATCACCATGCGCGTCAAGGACGGCCTTGTCTGGTCCGACGGCGAGCCGCTCAACGCGACCGACATCGCCTACACCTATCAGTGGGCTGTCGACATGGCCGAAGCCGACATCGGCTGTGGCGGCTGTGGCGGTACGGCGCTGCGCCTGCCCGACGACTCGGACTACTACGTGACCGACGTTGCCGTCGCCGACGACGAGATGAGCGTCACCTTCACGTGGCAGCAGAAGTACGCCGGCTGGCTGCCGTGGGCAGCGATGACGCCGCTGCCTGAGCAGTACTTCGGCGACATCCCGCCCGATCAGGTCAGTGGCTCGATGCCGCTCAGCTCGGTGCTCGCCGACATCCCCGCCTCCGGCCCGTTCGTCTTCGTCGACGCCGGCTCGGGCAGCATCGACTACGCGCGCAACGAGAACTTCAACGCTTTCCCGCAGGCGAACCTCGATAACCTGCGCCGCCAGTACTTCGGCGACAAGAACGGCATGATCGCCGCGTTCCTGACCGGCGACGTGGACCAGATCTCGAACATGACCCAGATCGACTACGACGCGATCAGGGACGTGTCGCCCGACATTGGCCATGCCGAGCTGATCCCGGCGTGGCAGTACGAGCACCTCGACATCAACAACGGCGCCGGCCTGACCGAGGACCGCGACTACCCGCCGGGCTTCGTCCGGCCGCAGGAGATGGGCCTCGACGACGTCAACGTCCGCCAGGCAATCCACGCGGCGATCGACAAGGAAGACCTGTGGAACACGCTCTTCCCAGGCCACCCGTACACGGAGGCGTGCTCCAACGCGCCGCCCAGCACGTGGTGGTATGACCCGTCGATCACCTGCACGCCGTTTGATCCGACAGAGGCCGATCGGCTGCTGACCGAGGCCGGCTGGACCAGCACCGACGGTGGCCCGCGGACCAATGCCGAGGGCACCGTCATGCGCCTGATCCTGTGCACGACCTCGGGCAACCCGACCCGCCTGACCACGCTCGGCAAGATCAACGAGTACCTGCTCAACGTCGGCATCCAGTCCGACATCCGCACCGCTTCGGCCGCCGATGTCGTCTTCGCCGACTACCCCGACGTGACCGACACGACCGAGTGCGCGCTGTCGCGAGGCAACTACCACATCTCGCTCTTCACCTACCTGCTGAGCGATCCGGGTGGCCTCTACTACAGCCTCTTCCACTCGGCCAACGTTCCGCCCGGCGGCGACAACGGCAACTGGACGCGGATCGCCAACGACGAGCTCGACACGCTGCTCGAGAACGCTCTGCAGGCGATCAGCCAGGAGAACATCCTGGCCTCGCTCGGTGAGGTCCAGCAGGCAATCGTCGACCTCAAGCCGGAGATCCCGCTGTACTACCGAGGTGAAACCTCCGGCGTCAGCCGGCACCTGGGCAACTTCAAGGCCAACCCGAGCCTGTTCGGGCCGGTCTGGAACGTCCACGAGTGGTACTTCATCGAATAGCCTGACCAGGGGTAACCCGGCCAGATAAGGCATGTGGGCGCCCATTGGGCGCCCACATGCTCTACCCTGCGGCCTCCAAGCGCGTCGGCCGTCCCAGCCAACCGATAGCCAGGCAGTAGATGGTTCCCTACATCATCCGCCGCACGATCCAGGCGGTGCCGGTCCTGTTCCTGATCGCGGTCGTCAGCTTCACGCTGATGATGATGGCCCCGGGTGGCCCGCAGGCGCAGTTCCAGCAGAACCCTCGCTTCTCCAACGAGGACGTGGACCGCTTCCTCGCCCGCTGGTGCCTGCAGCGTCAGCCCGACGCCGTCGGCATCCTGCGCACCTTCGGCGGCTGGATCGGCGTCTGGAACTGTGAGCACGGCGGGACGGGGCTGGACGGCTTCTTCTCAGAGCAGGGGGCGCCCAACTTCCTTCCCCTATCGCTCGGCGGCGGCGACAACGGCCTGATCCACCTCGACTTCGGCCGTTCGATCACGGTTTCGCCCAACAAGCCTGTGCTCGAGCTGATCGTCGACCGCCTGCCCGCGACGCTCATCCTGATGTTCACCGCGTTCCTGATCTGGGTCAGCCTGGCGATCGTGCTCGGCGTGATCGCGGCGGTGAGACGTTATTCGGTGTTGGACCAGGCGATCACGCTGCTCAGCTACATCTTCTACTCGCTGCCCACGTTCTGGCTGGGCCTGATGCTGATTTACATCTTTGCCGTGCATCTGCGCATGTTCCCGTCACAGGGCATCGTGTCGATCCGCGACGCGCCGGCGCCGTTCAACACGGAGCGTTACTGGGCCGCGTTCGCGGAGAACCCGCTGCCGATGATCCGTGACATCGCCGAGCACCTGGTGCTGCCGGTCATCACGCTGGTCGCGGTCAGCGTCGCGGCCGACACGCGCTATGTCCGCTCGGCGATGCTCGACGTGCTGGGCCAGGACTTCGTGCGCACGGCGAAGGCGAAGGGGCTGCCGTCGCGCACGGTCGTCTTCCGGCACGCCTTCCGCAACGCGCTGTTGCCGATCATCACCAACGTGGCGCTCGCACTCGCCTTCCTGTTCTCGGGCGCCATCGTTACCGAGACGATCTTCACCTGGCCGGGCATGGGGCGACTCTACTTCGAGGCGATCCTGCAGCGCGACTACTACCTCGTGATGGGGATCCTGTTCGTCAGCGCGACGTTGGTTGTGATCATGAATCTCATAGCCGATGTCATCTACGCGTGGGCCGACCCGCGGATCAGGTACTAGACCGCGCATGGCAGAAGACGCACGTCCGCGGCGGGCAGCGGCCACTGGCACCGGCACCGACGCGCACGACCGGCCGCGCCTGGCGGCGGATATGGCCGGTGATCAGGAACCGCAGGACACCGAGGTCGCGCTCGCTTCGCTGAGCCAGTGGCAGCTGGCTGCCCGCCGCTTCCGCAGGCACAAGATGGCGATGGTCGGCCTGGGCATCTTCATCTTCATGGTCGCGGTGATCGTGCTCGTTCCGATCGATAATCCGTACATCTTCCAGAACATTCCGGGTGCGCCGCGCGCGGGCGGCGAACCACCCAATCGGGTGAACATCTTCGGCACCACCAACGAGGGGCGAGACGTCTTCAACCTCGTCGTCAACGGCGGACGCATCTCGATGTCGGTGGGCGTCTTCTCGATGCTGATTGCCGGCTTCGTCGGCGTCGTCGTCGGCTCGATCGCCGGCTTCTTGGGCGGCGCCGTGGACAACGCGCTGATGCGAATAGTCGACGTCTTCTTCGCCATCCCCTTCCTGTTCGTCATCCTGGTCGCAGCGCGCTTCTTCGGCCGCGGCGACGTCCTCTCGCTCGTGCTGATCATCGGCCTCTTATCGTGGCCGCTCATCGCTCGACTTGTGCGCGCGTCCTTCCTCTCGCTGCGCGAGTCCGACTTCGTCGACGCAGCACGCGCGGTGGGCGTGGGCAACATGCGCATCGCCTTCCGTCACATCCTGCCCAACGCGCTCTCGCCGGTGATCGTGGCGATGACGCTGCTGATGGCCAACGCGATCGTGCTCGAGGCATTCGTCAGCTTCCTCGGCTTCGGCATCCGCGACACCGAGATCAGCTGGGGCAATGCGCTGGCCAACGCGCAGGAGGGCATCCGCTTTGGCAACTGGTGGTGGGCGTTCTTTCCCGGCATGGCCATCGCGCTGACGGTGCTCGCCATCAACTTCATGGGTGACGGGCTGCGCGACGCGCTCGACCCGCGGAGCCGCGAGCCGTGACCCGTTCCCTCACCGCTGCGCCGGCCCCCGCTCAGGCGACCGACGCGGCGGCTGACGTGCTGCTCGACGTGCGCGACCTGCGCACGTACTTCCACGTCATGGACGGCACCGTCAGGGCGGTCGATGGTGTGACCTTCTCGATCAAGCGCGGCGAGACCCTCGGCATCGTCGGTGAGTCGGGCTGCGGCAAGAGCGTGACCGCGCTGACGATCATGCGGCTGCTCGACATCCCGCCGGCCGAGATCGCCAGCGGAGAGGTCCTGTTCGACGGGCGCGACATCCTGACGATGTCGGAGAGCGAGGTGCGCCACCTTCGCGGCAACGACATCGCGATGATCTTCCAGGAGCCGATGACCAGCCTCAATCCGGTGTTCACCGTCGGTAACCAGATCGCCGAAGCCGTGCGCGTGCATCTGCGTGTCAGCCGGCGCGAGGCGATGGAACGGGCGATCGAGTCGCTCCGCCTTGTCGGCATCAACTTCCCCGAGCGACGCGTTAAGCAGTACCCGCACGAGATGTCCGGTGGCATGCGCCAGCGCGTCATGATCGCGATGGCTCTCTCATGCGAGCCGAAGCTGCTCATCGCCGACGAGCCGACGACCGCACTCGACGTGACGATCCAGGCCCAGATCCTCGAGCTGATCCGGCGCATCCAGCAGGAGACTGGAACGGCGCTGATGCTGATCACGCACGACCTGGGGGTGGTTGCCGAGATGGTCCACGACGTCGTCGTCATGTATGCCGGGCGCATCGTCGAGCAAGGCACCGTCGAGGAGGTCCTGCTCCAGCCGCGTCACCCGTATACGGAGGGGCTGCTCGCCTCGATTCCGTCGAAGGGGATGCGCGGCGCGCGCCTGAACGTGATCAGAGGCACGGTGCCCAACCCATTCAACATGCCCAAGGGCTGCAACTTCACGCCGCGCTGCCCATATCGCTTCGAGCCGTGCCCCGATCACGACCCGCGCATCGAGGAAGGCGACGGGCCACCGGTCGCGTGCTGGCTGTGGAAGAGGGCGCCCGGCCACGACATTCCACAGCACCTGCACGATGAGCAGGTGGCGGCGGCGCGCCGTGCAGCAGCTGCCACTGCGGCGCCGGTGACAAGTGCCCTGCCGGTCGAGCCGACCGCGGCCAGACGAAGCCCGTGAGCAGCGGATTCGCGGGCGCAGGTGACGGCCGCCCACTCGTCGAGGTCAAGGAGCTCGTCAAGTACTACCCGATCCAGAGCGGCATCCTGCGCCGCCACGTCGGCGACGTGCGCGCCGTCGACAACGTCAGCTTTCAGATCAGACGCGGTGAGATCCTCGGCCTCGTCGGCGAGTCGGGCTGCGGAAAGTCGACGCTCGGCCGGACGCTGATCAGGCTGCTCCCACCGACGGCCGGCGAGGCCTACCTCGACGGGGTGAACATCTTCTCGCAGAACGGCGGCGACCTGAAGCGCATGCGCCGGCGGATGCAGATCATCTTTCAGGACCCGGTAGCCTCGCTCAACCCGCGCATGCCGGTCAGCGACATCATCGGCGAGGGGCTGATCGCGCAGGCGGACAGCACCAACAACTGGCACAGGCGTTCGGTGCGCGACGAACGGGTCGGCGACTACCTCGAGATCGTCGGCCTGCGGCGGGACTACGCGCGGCGCTACCCGCACGAGTTCTCCGGTGGCCAGCGGCAACGGATCGGCATCGCCCGCGCGCTGGCGCTTGCGCCCGAGTTCTTGGTCTGCGATGAGCCGGTCTCGGCGCTCGACGTCTCGATCCAGTCGCAGATCCTCAATCTGCTCATCGACCTGCGCAAGGAGTTCGGCCTGACCTACCTGTTCATCGCGCACAACCTGTCGGTCGTGCAGTACCTCTCCGACCGCGTGGGCGTGATGTACCTGGGCAAGATCGTCGAGCTCGCACCGGTCGAGCAGCTGTACGCCGACCCGCGCCACCCGTACAGCGTGGCCCTCCTCAGCGCGGTGCCCGAGCCTGATCCGCGTGTGCGGAAGAAGCGAATCGTGCTGCGCGGAGACGTGCCCAGTCCGGCCAATCCGCCGTCGGGCTGCCGTTTCCGCACCCGCTGCTGGCTCTTCGAGCAGCTCGGCCAGCCGGCCAATTGCATCGAGGAGGAGCCGCCACTGCGCGATCTGGGTCACGGCCAGTCGGCCGCCTGTCACTGGGCCGAGAAGATCGATCCGCGGGCGATAGCGCAGGCCGCCGGGCAGAGTACGGTCGAGCTGGGTGCGGAGAGTGATGTCGATGGAACCGGTGCCGGACGCGGCGGCAGCGTCGAGCAGCGCACCGAGAACGTCGAGGAGTCTCTCCCGCACGCCTGAGCCGGGCGGCACAGGGCTCGCCGCGACCGCAACGAGGCGTGCGTGGCCGGCGGCGCCGCGACACAGTCGCACGCGGGCCATCCACCGGCGAAGGCTGCGCGAGACCTTTTGCTAGACTACCAGCTCGCTTCGCAGCGAGTGATCTCGGGCCGCGCGCCGGGAGAGGCGGTGCTCCCGGGCTGGCAAGCGGAGCAGATACAGAGGAGGAATCATGAGACCGACCCTTTGGTTGTCTCTCCTGGCGGCGCTCGTCCTGATCGTTGGCGCCTGCGCGCCGACCGCTCAGCCGACGCAGTCGCCCGCAGCAGGAACGCCGGACGTGACTGCCTCACCGGCCACGACGCCCGGCGGGACGCCCGGCGAAACTCCTGATGAGACCGGCACCCCTGGCACGACACCGACGGAATCGCCAGATGCGGGCCCGCCACAGCAGGGCGGCACGCTCGTCTTTGCCGGTTCCCGCGTTGCGGCAAGCCTCGACCCGGCGCTGACCAGCGACGGCGAGTCGTTCCGGATCCTGCAGCAGATCTACGAGCCGCTCGTCGACCTGGCCGAGGGAAGCGTGAGCGAGATCGTGGGCGTACTGGCCGAGACGTGGGAGGGCGATCCCGAGGACACGACCTACACCTTCAACCTCCGCCAGAATGTGACGTTCCACGACGGCACCCCCTTCAATGCCGAGGCGGTCAAGCGCAACTTCGATCGATGGGACAACTTCGCGACGGAATTCCAGCCGAACGCGTATTACTACAGCGCCGTCACCGGCGGCTTCGGCGAGAACAACCTCGTCGAGAGCGTTGAGGTGGTCGATGAGTTCACCGTACGCATCAACCTCACCGCGCCGAAGGCGGACTTCATCCAGGGCATCGCACTTACCCCGTTCAGCATCGTCAGCCCGGCCGTGCTCGACGCGATGAACGCCGATGACCCGGCAACGAGCACCTTCGGGACCGATATCAGCCAGGGCGGCACAGGCCCCTTCAAGTGGGAGTCGTACGTGCCTGGTGAGGCGGGTGTTGCCACGCTCGTCCGAAACGAGGACTACTGGGGCGATCCGTCGGAGGGCCCGTTCCTTGACGGCGCCATCATCCAGGCCATTCCCAATGCCTCGGCGCGCCTGCAGTCGCTGCAGTCGCCGACCGGCATCATGGGCATGGACCTCGTCGCGCCGACCGAATACGAGATCGTCGAGAACGACCCGAACCTCCGGCTCGTCGAGCGGCTCTCGTACAACACGCTCTACCTCGCGGTGAACCCGGAGTCGCGCGAGAACTCGCCGCTGCAGGACCTCGCCGTCCGCCACGCGATCGCGCACGCGGTCAACAAGGAGGCGCTCATCGAGCCGTTCTACGGCGGCCGCGGGCGCCCAGCCGACATCTTCATGCCTCCGACCAGCGCGTGGTACGACGTCATGGTCGCGGGCGTGCCGACGTACGAGCACAACGTCGAGACGGCCCGGCAGCTCCTGGCCGACGCGGGCTTCGGGCCCGATAACCCGCCGCAGGTCGAGTTCTGGTACCCGACCGAGGTGACTCGTCCATACATGCCCGATCCGCAGGGCATCGCCCAAGCGGTCATCACGATGCTCGAGGAGGTCGGCTTCCAGGTCACCCCGAACAGCTCGATCTGGGGGACGGAGTACATTCCGGCCGCTACCGGTCAGGGCGCCTACGAGCTCCACTTCCTCGGCTGGACCGGCGACTACGATGACCCGTGGAACTGGTACGGCTATCACTTCGACTACCAGGACGGTGAGGCACCGGTCCAGTTCAACTGTGATCCCCCCGGCCTGCGCGAGGCGTTCCAGACAGCCAACAGCTCATTCGACGAAGAGTCGCGTGGGCAGGCCTTCAACGAAGTCGCGCGGATCATCCACGAGAACGTCTGCTTCGTGACGCTCGTACACGGTGACACCGCCCTCGCCTTCAAGCCGCAGGTGCAGGGGTACGTCCCGGCACCGACCGGGTCCGAGTCGTTCAAGACCGTCTGGCTACAGCAGGACGGCGCGCCGCCGCCGGCGACGCCCGAGGCGACGCCGACCGAGGGCGCGACGCCAACCGAGGGCGCGACGCCAACCGAGGCGCCGAGCCCGACCGAGGGTGCAACGCCGACGGGCGCCAGCCCGAGTCCGTAGCCTCGCCCTCGGGCGGAACCGCAACCAAAAGAGAGCCCCGGCCGGCAAGTCCGGGGCTCTCGGCTATCCGCTAAATTCGGAGTCTCGTGGCTCGTTTCATCGTCCGCCGACTGCTCCTGCTCATCCCGATCCTGCTCGGGCTGACGATGCTGATCTTCGTCTTCATCCACCTGCTGCCGGGTGACCCGGCGACGACGATCCTCGGCGAGCGGGCCACGCCGCAGAACTACGCCCGCGTGCGGGCGGCGCTCGGTCTGGACCGCCCGTTGCACGAGCAGTACATCAACTACATGACCGACCTCCTACGGGGCGATCTGGGCCGCTCGTTCATCACCAACCGCGACGTCCTCGACGACTTCCTGCTGCGTTTCCCAGCGACCGCCGAGCTGTCGCTGGCGGCGATGTTCTTCGCCATCACGCTCGGCATCCCGCTCGGCATGCTTACCGCCAAGCGTCGCGGCGGCTGGATCGACCAGCTCGGCACGATCTTCGCCCTGCTCGGTATCAGCATCCCGATCTTCTTCCTCGGACTGATGCTCAAGTACCTCTTCGCCGTCGAGTTCCCGGTCCTGCCTTCGGAAGGCCGGATCAACCTGACCGCCGCGCGCTTCCCGACGGTGACGCAGCTGCTGACCGTCGATGCGTTGATCGCACTCAACTTCGAAGGCTTCCTCGACGCCGTCCGCCACCTCGTGCTGCCAGCGGTGGCGTTGGGCACGATCCCACTCGCGATCGTCATGCGCATCACACGGGCCAGCGTCATCGACGTGATCAACGAGGACTACGTCCGGACGGCGCGGGCCAAGGGGCTGCCTGAACGGCTGATCGACGGCCGCCATGTCCTGCGCAACGCGCTGCTGCCGGTGGTCACGGTGATCGGACTCCAGACGGGGCTGCTGCTCGGAGGTGCCATCCTGACCGAGACGATCTTTGCCTGGCCCGGTGTGGGGCGCTGGATCTACGAGGCAGTTACGACCCGCGACTACGCCGTGATCCAGAGTGGCGTGCTGATCCTGGCGCTGATCTTCGTGCTGGTGAACCTGATCGTCGACGTCAGCTACGCCTTCCTCAATCCAAGGATCAGACACTCGTGACCGCCGCCACCGCCGCCGCGGCTCGCTCTGCCGAAGAGCGTTCCGTGGGCCTGTGGCGCGACGCGTTCGGCCGCCTCGTCCGCCATCCCGGCGCGATCACAGGCGGCGGGCTCGTCCTCGCCATCATCCTGACTGCCATCTTCGCCGAGCAGCTCGCGACGCACGACCCGCTGCGCGGCTCCCTCGCCGACAGCTACATCCCGCCGTTCACCGACGGGCACCTCTTCGGCACGAACGTCCAGGGGCAGGATCTGTTCAGCCGGATCGTCTTTGGCGCGCGGCTGACGCTCGGTATCGCGGTCCTCTCGGTAACCATCGGCGTTGCCCTGGGCGTCCTGTTCGGCGCCATCGCCGGCTACTTCCGCGGCTGGGTCGATGCCGCGATCATGCGTGTCGTCGACGTGATGCTCTCGATCCCGGGTCTGCTGCTCGCCATCGCCGTCGTTGCCTGGCTGGGCAGGGGAGTGACCCAGATCGCGATTGCGATCGCGCTGGTCAACATCCCGATCTTCGCGCGCATCCTGCGCGGCAGCCTGCTCGCGCTGCGCGAAGCCGACTACGTGATCGCCGCTCGCTCGGTCGGAGTCCGGGGACCGGCGTTGCTCATCCGCCACATGCTGCCCAACGCCGTCGGGCCACTGATCGTGCAGGCCACGCTCGCCCTTGGCACCGCCGTAATCGATGCAGCGGCGCTCGGATTCCTCGGGCTCGGGCCGCCTGATCCGCGTACGCCGGAGTGGGGCGCGATGCTCGCCGACACGTACCGCTTCCTGAGTCGGGCGCCGTACCTCGCCTTCTTCCCGGGCGCCGTGATCGTTCTCACCGTGCTCGGCTTCAACCTGCTCGGTGACGCGCTCCGCGAGTCGCTTGACCCCAGGCTGCGCCGATGAAGGTCGGCACGCAGAGCGTTCCCCAGGCAGAAGTCGCGCGCGCCGGCGTGGACGACGGCCCGTTGCTGTCCGTGCGCGACCTGCGCGTGACGTTCGGTAGCGGCAAGCGCGTGGTGCATGCTGTCAACGGCATCAGTTACGACGTCGCGCCCGGCGAAACGCTGGGCATTGTCGGGGAATCGGGCTGCGGCAAGAGCGTCAGCGCGCTGGCCGTCATGCGGCTGCTGCCCAAGCCCGCCGGCCGCCTCGCGCGATCGAGTCGGGTGACCTTCGAGGGCGTCGAGCTGACCGAGCTATCGGACTCGGCTATGCGCTCCCTGCGCGGCGAGGAACTGGCGATGATCTTCCAGGACCCGATGACGTCGCTCAATCCGAGTTTGACGGTCGGCCGGCAGCTGACCGAGGTCCTCGAGGTCCACCGCCGGATGCGCAGCGACGAGGCCCGCCGGCGGGCGGCCGAGCTGCTCGAGATGGTTGGCATCCCGCAGGCGCGGAAGCGGCTCGGCGACTACCCGCATCAGTTCTCGGGCGGCATGCGCCAGCGCGTGATGATCGCGATGGCCCTCGCGCTCGAGCCGAAGTTGCTCATCGCCGACGAGCCGACGACGGCGCTCGACGTGACCATCCAGGCCCAGATCCTCGACCTGATACGGAGTGTGGTGACGGAACGGGGCACGGCTCTGATCCTGATCACTCATGACCTCGGCGTGGTGGCCGGACTGTGCGTCCGCGTGCTGGTCATGTACGCCGGTCAGATCGTCGAGGAGGCGGCCACCACCGAGCTCTTCGGCCGGCCCCGCCATCCCTACACCGTCGGGCTGCTGCGCTCCATCCCGCGTCTTGACGAGGAGCGGCCGCAGCAGCTGGTCCCGATCGAGGGACAGCCGCCTGACCTATCGCGCGAGATTCGGCACTGTCCCTTCGCCGCGCGCTGCTTCAACGTGCAGGAGCGTTGCTGGGAGGAGATGCCGCCGCTGGCCCAGGCGCCGCAGGCGGCAGCCGGTCACAAGATCGCCTGCTTCTACCCGGCGGAGGGTGAGCGGCTGGTGCCTTCCGGCTTCGCCAACCGATGACGGCTCCGGCAGCGCAGCCCGCGGACGCGCCGGCAAACCTCGTCGAGCTCGACGGCCTGAAGGTCTATTTTCCGATCAAGTCGGGGCTCATCCTCGACCGGCACATCGGCGACCTGCAGGCGGTCGACGGCGTCAACCTGACCGTCCAACGCGGCGAGACGCTCGGCCTCGTCGGCGAGTCCGGTTGCGGCAAGTCGACCCTCGCCCGTGCCGTCATCCGGCTGTACGAGGCGACAGCCGGACGAATCCGTTTCGATGGTCAGGACATCACGACGCTCCGCGGCGAGGAGCTGCGTCGTGTTCGATCACGCATGCAGATGATCTTCCAGGACCCGTACGCGAGCCTCAATCCACGGATGACGATCGGCAGCATGCTCGAGGAGCCGATGCGCGTCCACGGCGCCAAGCGCGGCGCCGAGGCGCGCGCCGAGGTACGCCGGCTGCTCGAAGTCGTCGGGCTGCCGCCCAGTGCGATCAACCGCTACCCGCATGAGTTCAGCGGCGGGCAGCGCCAGCGGGCGGGCATCGCGCGCGCGCTGGCCGTGCGACCCGAGTTCGTGGCCGCTGACGAGCCGGTGTCCGCGCTCGACGTCAGCATCCAGGCGCAGATCGTCAACCTGCTTGGAGAGCTCCAGCGCGAGTTCGGGCTGACGTACCTGTTCATCGCCCACGACCTCTCGGTCGTGCGCCACATCAGCGACCGCATAGCGGTGATGTACCTGGGTCGCGTCGTCGAGCTCTCGCCGTCGCAGGAGCTGTACCGCCAGCCGCTGCACCCGTACACGCACGCGCTGGTCAGCGCTGTGCCGATCGCCGACCCTCATGTCGAGCGCCAGCGGCGCCGGATCATCCTGCGCGGCGACGTCCCGTCGCCGATCAACCCGCCCAGCGGCTGCCGCTTCCACACCCGCTGCTGGCTGCGCCGCGAGCTGGACAACCCGGAGCGCTGCGTGACCGAGTACCCGCCGCTGCGCGAGCTGCGCCCGGGCCACGCGGCGGCCTGCCACTTCTCCGAGGAGCTGATGCCCGACGATCGGCGGGCGCAGCTGGTCGAGGCCGCCAGCGCTCACAGTTCGGCCATCGATACCTCGCCTGGCGAGGCAGTCGAGGGTGCCGTCGTCGCGCCACGCGTCGAGGACACCGAGCCTTCGCAACCGGACGAGGTGCTGCCGCACTGATCGAGCACGTCTAGACTCAGCGCGTGCCGTCACTGCGCATAGGTCTGGCCCAGATCGCCCCGCGGCTCGGCGCGCTTCCCGCGAACCTGGCGCGCCACGCGGCGCTCATCGAGGAGGCGCGCTCCGCCGGCGTCGACCTGCTCGTCTTCCCCGAGCTCGGGCTGACCGGCTACCTGCTGCAGGACCTCAACGCCGAGGTCGCCATGCGCGCCGACGACGTGCGCCTGCTGCGCCTGGCCGAAGCGGCGGCGGGTGTGACGACCGTAGTCGGGTTCGTCGAGGAGTCAGACGACCACCGGCTGTTCATAACCGCCGCGCTGCTCGAGGACGCCACCGTCGCGCACGTCACGCGCAAGTCGTTCCTGCCCAATTACGCGCTGTTCGACGAGCGGCGCTTCTTCGGTGGCGGCAACCGCGTGGAGGCCGTCGACAGCCGGCTTGGCGTGCGGCTGGGACTGTCGATCTGTGAGGACTTCTGGCATCTCGCCGTGCCCTACCTGCTCGCCCTCGATGGCGCGCAGGTGCTCATCAACATCTCCTCGTCGCCCGGGCGCGACGTCTCGGCCACCGTCGAGGGCGGGCTCGGGACGGCCGAGTCGTGGAGCGTTCTGCTGCGCGCCTACGCGATGTTGACGACCTCGTTCGTCGTCTACGTCAACCGCGTCGGCGTCGAGGAGTCGATCACCTTCTGGGGCGGCTCGGAGGTCATCGACCCGGCCGGCCACAGCATCTTCCGCGCCCCGCTCCACGACGAGGGCCTCTACGTCGTCGACGTCGACCTCGCCGAGCTGCGTCGCGAGCGCTTGGCCCTGCCGCTGCTGCGCGACGAACGGCCCGAGCTCGCCCTGCGCGGTCTCGAGCGCATCATCCGTCAGCGCGCCGGCGTGCCGACAGCGCCGGCCGACGGCGCCGGCGCAGCCGAGTGACCGAGCAGACGCGCACGGCGCCGTCCGGCC
>JALYGJ010000085.1 GCA_030777155.1 Chloroflexota bacterium
ACGCCGCTCATGCGCGCGCCACCGCCGCCGGCCCCGCGCTGCCGGCCGGCGCGTCGGTGATCTGCAGGAAGAGCTCCTCCAGGTCGCTTGCGGTCGGCGCGAAACTGACCACACGGTGACCGGCGGCGATCGTCGCGGCGAGCAGCTGCGCGGCGGCTTCGTCGTCACCGCGCAGGGCCAGCTCGAAGCCGTTGCCTCGGCGGACGACGCCAGCGACGTTGGGCTGGCCGAGCAGGTGCTGCTCGGCTGCCTGCAGCCCGTCTTCGTCGGCGAGCAGCTCGATCCGGTAGACGCCGCCGGTGCGGAAGCGTTCGGCGATGTCCTCGACACGCCCGCTGGCCATGACGCGACCGTGATCGATGATCGCGAGCGAGGTGCACAGCTCCTCGAGCTCGGGCAGGATGTGGCTGCTGATGACGATCGTCTTGCCCAGCGCGCGCAGCTCGCGCAGCAGCTCGCGCAGCTCGACGCGGGCGCGCGGATCGAGACCGGAGGCCGGCTCGTCGAGCAGCAGCACGTCCGGATCGTGGACCAGCGCGTGGGCCAGGCACAGCCGCTGCTGCATTCCGCGGCTCAGCTCGTGGACGTAGGCGTCGCGCTTGTCGGCCAGATCGACCAACTCGATCAGGTCGCCGATCATCTGCCGCCGGCGGGCCGCCGGCAGCCCGTAGCAGCGGCCGAAGAAGTCGAGGTACTCCCACACGCGCATGTCGTCATAGACGCCGAAGGTGTCGGGCATGTAGCCGATGACGCGGCGGACGCCGTCGGGTTCCCGGCGCACCGACATGCCGCCGATCTCGGCGTCCCCGGCGCTCGGTGGGAGAAGCGTCGCCAGCATCTTGAGCGTCGTCGTCTTACCCGCGCCATTCGGGCCGACGAGGCCGAAGATCTCGCCGCTGGCCACTTCCAGGTCGACGCCGGCGACGGCCACGCTACGCCCGTACCGCTTGGTCAGGGCGTGCGTCCGGAGGGCGATGCTCATTCGATCGTTCCCTCCAGCCGGGCGAGCAGCTGGAAGTACTTCTGGTCGCCCAGCGGGCTGCGGTTGACCAGTCGCACGAGCACGCGCCCGCTGTCGTCGACGAAGCGCTGCGGGTTGGCGATGACGTAACTGCGGTGGGCGTCGAAGCGTGGAAACTCGTACCAGCGACCGGCGCCATGGTCGAACAGCTGGATATCCGGTATCGGTTGCCACGGCTCGAACGGGTTCGGCTCGGCGATGTCCGGCCCGGCCGGCGGGCGCTCGCCGACGACGCCCACGGCCCCGCCAAGTCCGCCTCCACCGCTGCCGCCCACCTGTCCCGCGCCCACCGCCGCCGCGCCACCGGTCGCCGATGCCAGCGGGTCCTCCTGGTCCGGCTGCTCGGCGTCTGGCAAGGGCTCGACCTGTTCGCCCGTTCCGCGCAGGTTCCTGCTCTCGCCGCTGGTCAAGGCGAGCTCGAGCGACGTGACAGTGAACGATCCCGAGAGCGCCGCCGGGCGCAGCTCGATGGTCATCGTTCCGCGGCCCAGTGAGTAGCCGCTGGGGTCACTCCACACCTCTTGCCCCGATGTCTCCACCACCGTCTTGACGATCAGCTGATCGGTGAAGAGCGCCTCCGCGTCGAGGGCCAGGGCGAGTGAGGTGATGTAGAGGCTGTCGCCGATGCGGTTGGCACGTTCGTCGGCCAGCTCGACGGGCAGCGCCGGCGCGCGGTGCCAGCCGAGCAGCAACGGAACGTCGGGCGGCGTGCCGGCGATCGTCGGGCTGTAGTTCGAGAGCTGGTCGATCACCTGGCGGCGCGTGTAGAGCGTTCGCTGTTCGCCTGGGTCGCGCGGAAAGCTCGACCCGAAGATATGCTCCGACAGCTGGAAGCCGAACGCGCTCGACGTCTGTTGCAGATCGACGGTCCACGACTCGCCCGCCTTGAGCTGGGGCGCCACGGCCACTGCACCGGCGAAGACGACCGCGACGTGCTCGAGGTCGACCGGGGAACGGTTCGTCACGGTCCCGCTGATGCGGCCGCGGGTCATGCTCAGGTTGGCGTCGATGACCGGCGCGGCGGCCGGCGCTTCGGCACGAAAGCCACGAAGCACGCCGAAGCCGACCTCGAAGTTGCGCAGCCGTGACGGGTCGCCGAAGAGCACGTCCAGCGGTTGCTCGCCCCCGCTCAACTGGCTGACCGTGTTCGACAGCAGGGCACCACCCGGTATGCGAACGTCGAAGGTACGGCGGCTGGGGGAGAAGATCCCGACGTACGCCTGCGCGAGGCCCTCGCCGGTGCCCTGTCCGGAGCGCACCACGGCCAGCTCGTTGATGACCACGTCGCTGCCCTTCAGCGTCGCGCCCATGCCGTAGCTGACGACGGCGAAGATCGCGACCAGCGCCGGCATGGTGACCCACGCCCACTCGCGCCGATCGAGCCGGCGCAGCACGATGTAGTTGATCGGCCCGATGAGCGCGATGTACGCGACAAGGAGCAGGAAGAGCTGCTCGATCGGGGGCAGCGCAACGGCGGGCAGGTTCTGCAGGGCGAACACGAACTGGCTGTCGTCGGGCAGCACCAGCGGGTTCACCGGCGCGCCCGAGCTGAGCGGCAGCAGCCGCCGCCACAGCGTCTCGGCGGCGTCGCTGCGCGCCAGCCACGGTTCCGCCGGATCGAGCCCGACCAGCGCGACGGTGCCCTGGCCCCACGCGGCTTGGGCGGCAAAGACGGAATCACCGGTGCGTCCGAGCACAGCCCCCCGTTCGAGCGTGCCGGCAAGGGCCGCTGCCGGCGCCGCCTCGGCGGGCAGCGAGCCGAGGAACGCGCGCAGGTCTTCCAGCGGCACGTCGACGGTACGAAGCGGCTGGAATGGCAGCAGTTCGGCCGGGAACGCGCGCAGCGCTGCCGCACCGGTCGTGCCGCCGAGCAGGACCAGGCGACCGCCGGCGCCGATCCACAACCGCAGCGCCGCGAGCTGATTGCGGTCGAGCTGTTCGCTGGCCACGTCCTGCCAGATCAGGCGGTCGATGGCCGCCCACGCCTCGACCCGCCAGGGCAGGTCGGCCGGCGTCAGGGCGATCACCGTCGACTGGTTGAAGTTGGGGTTGTGGGCGGCGGCAGTCACGTCACGCTGGAAGCCTTCTGGGCGCTCGGCGACGATGCCGATGACCGGCGAGTAGACGTCGTGCGAGCGGATCGGGACGTCCTGCGTGGCGACGGCCTGGCCGTCCACGACGAGCTCGACGACAAGCTTGCTTCCGAAGAGCGGCGTCTGCGCGTAGAGACGATGCTGTTGCCGCGCACCGGAGGGGAGGGAAACCGCCACGCCGTACTGTGACCGCCCCTGGACCTGGCTGCGCACGCGCAGCTCGCCGTCGAGTGACGGTCCATCGTTGGCGACGTCGACTGTCACCTCGGCCCACGCGCCGGGTCGGACGTGGCCACCCAGGGCGGCGCGCGCCTCGAGCGTGATGTCGGCGGCCAGGGCGGGGCGGGCCAAGGGCAGTCCACAGATCGCGGCCACGGCGAACACGACTGCCAGCCGGGTGATGGGTCCAGACAGGCGAGCGGCCAGTCGTCGAGTCGAGGGCAATGCGGCCTCAGCTTACGCGTAGCGTGGTACGCCGGCGCCTGCCGGCCATGTTTCGCCCCTAGACGCACTGCCCAATCAGAAAGTTGCGCGGCCGCGACAGCGTTACGACGCGAGCCGTCCGGGCGAGCCGCGTCCCCTGACCGCGGGCCGCAGTACCCTCCCGTCGGCCGCTCTTCGCCTGCCCGCTACCATGATCGTCCGTGCCCCAGCTGCGGCCGTTTCGTGGCCTTCGTTATGACCCGCTGTCCGTGCCTGACCTGAGTGCTGTGATCTGCCCGCCCTACGACATCATCAGCGCCGAGCAGCGTGCCCGCCTTGCGGCGCGCGATCCGCGCAACGCCGTGCACGTCGAGCTACCCGCGTCCGCCTCGGACACGCCGCCCGGCGAGGCGGCGTACCGCGCCGCCGGCGAGCTCTTCGCGCGCTGGCAGGGCGACGGCACGTTGCGCCGCGAGGAGCGGCCACTGATCTACGTGTACGAGCAGCGCTACCGGCTCGACGACGGCTCCGCCGGTCGCTGCCGCGGCTTCTTCTGCGGCTTGCGCCTCGAGCAGCCCGGACGCGACGCCGGCGTGCGGCCGCACGAACACACCTTGGCAGCGCCGAAGGAGGACCGTTACCGGCTGCTCCGCGCGGTCCGCGCCAACCTCAGCCCGGTCCTGCTGCTCTACCAGCATGCTGCGGGCGATGTTCCGCCGGCGCAGCTGCTCGATCGGCTGACCGATCGGCCAGCCGAGCGCGAGGCAACGGCCGACGACGGCATAGTTCACCGACTGTGGACGGCGGATCCGGCACTCTCGGCCGAGGCAGCGCAGCTGCTGGCAGCGGCGGCGAGCGGTCCGCTGACGATCGCCGACGGCCACCATCGCTACCAGACGGCGCTGCGCTTCCGCGACGAGACGGCGGTCGCGAGCCGCGCCGAGGACGCCGCCGCCGACTTCGTGCTGGCGCTGCTGTACGAAGCAGCGAGCGGCGGCCTGCGCATCGCGCCGACGCACCGTCTGATCAGCGGCGTGGGGGATACCGAGTCACTCTTCGCCGCGCTTGGTGAGCTCCTTGCCGTCGAGCACCACGCTCGGCCGGCCAACGTGCTGAACGCGATTCGCAACGGCGGCATCGGCATCTGGACACGCCACGGCGGCGCTCGGCTGGCCGTGCCCGGCGAGCGCGGACGCGCGACGCTGTCCGCTGGCGAACGCGAGCTCGACGTCAGCGTCCTCGCTCGTGCGCTGCCGCGCCTGCTTGGTGTGACGACCGACGAGCTGGAGCGACGTGGCGTGCTGTGGTATACGCGCGCCGCCGACGAGGCCGTGCACAGCGTTGACGACGGCACGGCCGACGCCGCCTTCCTGCTCAATCCGACGCCCATCGAGTCCGTGCTGAGCCATGCCGCACGCGGCGAGGTGATGCCCCCCAAGTCGACCTACTTCGAGCCAAAGGCGGCCACCGGCCTCGTCTTCAACCCGCTGAGCGACTGATGGACGACGACGATCGGACGACCGTGGCCGGCGACGGGGCACGCTCGGACAACGGCGCTGGACGTGCGCACGATCGGACGAGCAAGCCGATCCGGAAGGACGAACGCGTCATCGCCGAGCGCGGGCTGTACGTCGAGATCTGGCTGCCCGAGCGCCGCTCTCGCCGGCGGCCGTTGTACCTCCTGCACGGCGAGCTCGGCGGCTCCTGGCTCTGGCACCGCTACCTTGGCTACTTCGCGCCACGCGGGTGGGAAGGACACGCACTGAACCTGCGCGGCCACTACTGGTCCGAGACGGCAGCGGTCGACGAGCTCGACTTCGACAGCTACGTCGAGGACGCGCTGGCCGGCCTGGCCCACCTGCCCCGACCGCCTGTCGTGATCGGTCACGGCATGGGCGGGCTGCTGGCGCTCAAGGTCGCTGAGCGCGCACCCGTTTCAGCCCTCGTGCTCGTCAGCCCGGCCCTGCCCGCTCCGCTGTTGCCACCGCCGCCACCGCACGTCGTCCGGCTGATGCCCCGTCAGTACCGGCGCGAGCTGGTCGGCTGGGACGGGCCGGCAGCTGCGCTCCAGCGCCAGAACTCAGACCTGTCGCTCGCCGACGTACTGCGCGTGCAGCACATGATGGGTGTCGAGTCGGGCGCGGCGCGGCGGACGATGCTCGAAGGGGTACCGGTCGACGCATCTGCCCTGCCACCCGTGCCACGGCTGGTCGTCGGGGGCGGTCTCGACCGCCTCTTTCCGGCAGCCGACAGTGAGCGGCTGGCCGAATGGCTGGGCGCGAATTACGAGCCCTTCGGCGCGCACTCGCACTACGGGCTCGTGATAGGTGAGGCGGCGTACGAGCAGGTGGCCGACACCATCCGCGCGTTTCTCGAGTCGAATCGGTTGTAGCGGCGGCGCGTCTGGCACAGACGACATGGCCGCCTGACGGCCTGGCCGCGCCTATTGTCAGCACGGCCGCTGCGTTTGGTAAGATTCGTCACCCGAGCCGCATTCGTCTAGAGGCCTAGGACACCGCCCTCTCAAGGCGGAGATCACCGGTTCGAATCCGGTATGCGGTACCAGACGAACTTCCCAGACGCCCCCGGACCGCGCCCCGGGGGCGTCTCCGTTTGCCACGCGCCGGCTGCCGGACGGTAGCCGCCGCTTCCCTGCGCGCCGCCCCTATCGTCCTCCCGGGATGTGGAAAACGTCGTGGACAAGATGGTGGACGGAGCGCCTTCCGGGCCGCCGACGGCAGGCGTAAGATGCCCGGCAACGCGTCGCGTGAGACCGAGGCGGCGGCGCACCAACCAGCATCTGCAAGCGGCACCGGCGACCGTCGTGCCACGGCGTCGTGTCGCAGGCATAGATCCGCGCCGGGCACGCAGGGCAAAGCAGCCGGCGCGAGCGAGGAGAGGGTGTCGACCGAATCTGCGGGCCGCTGGCCCGCCCATGCCCGGCGCGAGGAGCAGCCGCCCAGCGGCCCGACGGCCGTCGCCGGCGGGCCGGATGAGTCGCTCGAGTTCGTGCGCTTCTGCTACCGCCGGCGGCGCGTACCGTGGCCGGCGCTGTACGACGAGATGTGCGCGGTCGCAGCGCGCGGCGCGTTCCGTGGTCTCGGCTACGCCGATCTTGCCGAGCACGTCATCCTCTTCAGCCTCGACCGGCTGCCGCGGCTCGCCGCGCTGACGGAGCAGGTGGTTCGCGAAGACCGCCTGCTGCGCGAGCTCGGCCGCGGCGAGCCGGTACCGATGATGCTCGTCCAGCAGCAGGCGAGGAGCTGACCCGGCCGCTCGGCGTGCGATCATTGAAGCCCCATGAGCAGTCTTCGAGGCCGCGATCGTGCGCACCTGCCCGACGGCGCCTTCGCCTACATCGACTCGAGCGGGCGCCGGCTGCTGCCGATCCACGATGCCGCCCACGTCCGCAACGCGCTGGCCCGCTTCGCGCGCGTCGACTTCGAGGATGAAGCGGCGCGCGACCGCGCGCGGCTGCGCCTGCTCAAGGCGGCCCGTCGTCACGGCATCATGCCGATCGGCTTCGTCGCTGGCCAGCTCGAGCCGCACCGCCGCCTGCCGGTGGGCAACGTCACACTCCTGCTGTGTGACATCGAGGGCTCGACGTCCCTGCTGACCAGCCTGGGCGACGGCTACGCTCGACTCCGCACCGACGTCCGCCGGCTGGTGCGTGCGGCCGTCCGACGCGCTGGCGGCCACGAGGTCGATACGCGCGCCGACGAGTTCTTCGCCGTCTTTGCCGATGCCTCGGGCGCGCTGCACGGGTCGGTCGAGGCGCAGCGCGCGATGGCTCGCCACGGTTGGCCGGATGGCAGCCGGCCAAGCGTGCGCATGGGGCTGCACAGTGGACGGCCGACGCTGACCAGCGGCGGCTACGTCGGGCTTGCCGTGCATGCCGTGGCTCGTGTCTGCGCAGCCGGCCACGGCGGACAGATCGTGCTCAGCCGCGCCACCCTGCGCGCGATCGGCGAGCCGCCGAGGGGCATCGCGATAGCCAGCCTGGGCGAATACCGCCTGGGCGGGCTGCCCGAGCCGATCGAGCTGCTCCAGGCGACGGCGACCGGGCTGCGCGATGTGTTCCCGCCGCTGCGCGTTAGCTGAGGGCGGGCGTTACTCGTTGCGCAGCTGACGGCGCGCCATCTCCCACTCGATCTGGCGCTCGGCCTCGACGTAGGCGTCGATCTCGTCGCGCAGGCGGTTCGCCTCGGGCGTGTAGAGGTGTACCTGCTGCTGGAGGATGTAGCTCAGCCGTCGGCTCGTCATTCGCACGTGGTCGAGGTTCCTCATGAGCACGAGCGGATCCATCGCCGCCAGGTCGTCGGGGTGGTACATCTGCTTCATCGAGCGAGGCGAGTATAGCCAGCGAGGCAGGAGCTGGTTGCCGGCGCAGTCCTCCAGCGCGCGTCCGAGTACCGCCCCCGCGTCCCGGTCTACGGCGTCCGGCGACCCTCGAGCGCGGCCTGGTAACGGCCGCGACTGCCGCCGGCGCCACCCGTGCAGAACGAGCAGAAGCCGATGACATCGATGGTCCCCGCGACGGCATCGCCATCGAAGCTCAGCCGCATCTCGCCCGTCTCGATCATGTAGATCGGGGAGGTGACTGACGCCGTGACCGTGAAAGCGTTGAGGCCGACGGCGAGCATCGTGGCATCCGGCCGAATCGTGACCTCTCCTCCGTTGACCTCGAGGAACACCATGTCGATGTCCTGCGCACGCGCTGCGGGCAGGCAGCCGGTATTCGAGCCGAAGGCGATGGCGCCGCTCGCCGGCGTTGCGTAGGGGTTGCCCGAACTGAGGCAGACGTCAATCGCGTTGACACCATTGCTCGACGCGCCCCGGTCGATGCTCTCGGTCACTACCAGCGTTGCCGGGCGGGCGAAGGAATGACCCGATACGTCGCCTGACAGCCACACTTGATATGTTCCGGTGTCGGCTTTCGAGCCGGTCATCGGCGTCGCCGTCGCGCCGACTGGCGCGCTCGAGATCGTCGTCGCGGCTGCCGGCGTCGGCGCACCCTGAGTTGGGGCCGTCGGACCGCCGGCGGGCGACGGCGCAACCATCGGCGCACGGGGCAGAACGGGAGCGCAGGCGACGAGCAACAGGGCTGTGGCAAGCCCTGCGAGGCGTGTACGTTGACCGAGCGGTGCAGGCGACTCCATCCCAGCGCGGCGGAATATAACGTCCGTCTACGCTGCCCGCGCCGGAGTTCCGCGCCCCCGTGACGCCGAGTGCCCGTTACCATGTGGTCACGTCCCCGTAGCTCAGTGGACCAGAGCGGCTGCCTTCTAAGCAGCGGGTCGCAGGTTCGAATCCTGCCGGGGACGCCACTTCCAGCGAGCATGACCGAGCTGACCGTCCGACCCGAGCGACCCGCCGACCTCGACCAGATCCGGGCAGTCAACGAGGCGGCCTTCGGCCGTCCGGTCGAGGCACGCATCGTCGACGCGTTGCGCGGCACCGACCGATGGCTCGACGGCGGCTCGATCGTCGCCGAGCTGAGCGACGGAACGATCGTTGGTCACCTGCTGCTGAGCGAGGGCGATCTCGAGTTCGACGATGGCCGGCCGGCGCGCCGGATCTGGCTCCTTGGCCCGGTCGCGGTCACGCCGGCCTGGCAGCGGCGGGGCATCGGAGCTGCACTCATGCACGACGCGATCGCGCTCGCCGCGCGGCGCGGCCAGCCGCTGGTCTGCCTGCTCGGACACGCCGACTACTACCCGCGCTTCGGCTTCGAATCGGCGCGCGCGATCGGCATCGAGCCACCGGCGGCTTGGCCCGAGGAGAGCTGGCTCGCGCTCCGCCTGCCCGCCTGGAGCGCCGACCTGCGCGGTCGGGCGCGTTATCCCTCAGCCTTCGACGACGAGTCGCGTGGCGCGAACTCAAGCGCCGCCGAATTGATGCAGTAGCGCAGGCCGGTGGGGCGCGGCCCATCGGGGAACAGATGCCCAAGGTGGGCACCACAGCTGGCGCAGACGACCTCGACCCGCCGCATCCCATGAGACAGGTCCTCGCGCCGCTCCACGCGTCCCTTCTCGACGACATCGAAGAAGCTTGGCCAGCCTGAGCCTGACTCGAACTTGGTGTCCGAGTCGAACAGTTCGGTACGGCAGACGACGCAGCGGTAGGCGCCCTCGCCGTGGTGGTCCCAGTAGACGCCGCTGAAGGGCGGCTCGGTATGTGCCTCCTGGGTTACCGCGTACTGGATGGGGCTGAGATGGCTCAGCCGGTCATCGGTCGATGTCATCGCCATAGCGTAGCGGCGTCCGGCCGGCCGGGCTGGTGCCAGCGGTTCGCGCGCCGGCGCGGCGAGCTGGGGCGAGGTTGTTATGCGCGTGCAATCCCTATCGCACTTCTATGGATCGCGCCAGCGCGTTTGCCTATCAATAATATTGCACCCCCAGCGCAGCGTGCAGAGGTCCACCGCCGTGGAGCAATCGAGTACACCGATCCCCGTCCGTCGTCGCCCCGCGCCGTCTCTGGGCAAGCCCGTCGATGAGGTGGTCGCCGCGATCCAGCGCCGCTCGCGCTCGCTCCACGCTCGCGGGCGGGTAGCCGAAGCCCTCTACTCGCTCGCGCTGGATATCGTCGGCGAGAGCGACCTGTCCGAGGAAGATCGCGCCTGGTTGCTGCGCACGCTGACCCGTCCGGTGGCGGAGGCATCGCAGGCGGCGATCGATGCCCTCGTGGCGGAGCTCGCGCTTGCCATGCGCGCAGCACCGCCGCGCATCCGGCCGGCGATCGTGACCTCGCCGATATCGCGCATCGACTTCGAGTAGTCCGGGCGCCTTCGCGCGTTCGCGCGTTCGCGCGTTCGCGCCTTCGCGCGCCTTCGCGCCTTCGCCGATCGCCGGTTTCTTCCGTGCGCGCGGGCCGGCCGCGCGGGTGTCGGTGTCGCAGCGCAACACCCGTCGTACCGCTTTCCGCCCCCCAAAGTACGGCTTGCCCGCGCCCTACCCTCAACGCCAGCATTGGCCCCGTTAGTCCGGCTCACTGCAGTGCCCGGCCCCGACAGCGGGTCGGCTCCCAACCGCACTCCGCCGTGGGCGGAACGACCACGAGGAAACAACATGTCGTCGATGGCAGTCCACGATATCGGCCCGATGCTGACGGCGAGCGAGGTCGCAGAGCTCCTGCACCTCCACGTCAACACTGTCAAGCGCCTGGGCGACCGCGGCGAGCTGCCCTTTTATCGCGTCTGCAAGCGGGGCGACCGCCGCTTCCGGCTTGACGACGTGATGCAGTTCCTGCACAAGAACCGATAAACGGCGCGCGGCTGCTGGAGCCGCCGCGCAGAGATGAGTGAACCGCCGGTGTGTGCCCGCCGGCGGTTCACGTTACCTGCCAGCAGTGTGATTGAACGGGCGGCTACATTTGTCGACGTGGTCACCGAACAGGGGGGCGAGCGTGCCCTGTCCAGGGAGCCGACGACCGGTCCGCTGACGTTCGAGGAGCTCCAGGTTGCCGGGCGCAACCGCGGCATGCCGCTCGAGGCGCTGCGTTACGACCTGACGCCGACGGGGCTGCACTACCTGCTCATCCACTTCGACATCCCGGCGGTCGATCCGCTCACCTGGCGGCTGCCCGTCCGTGGTGCTGTCGACCGGCCGCTCGAACTGTCGCTCGACGAGATCCGGTCGCTCTCGCGGCAGACGATGCCAGTGACCCTTGAATGCGCGGGCAACGGTCGTGCCCGGCTCAATCCGCGGCCGCTCAGCCAGCCCTGGCTGGTCGAGGCGACCGGGACGGCCGAGTGGACCGGTACGCCGCTCGGCGCGATCCTGGAGCGGGCGGTCGTTCAGCCGCAGGCGCTCGAAGTCGTCTTCACGGGCGCCGATCGCGGGCTGCAGGGCGACGAAGAGCACGACTACGCGCGCAGCCTGCCGATCGCTGAAGCTCTTCGGCCGGAAGTGATGCTGGTCTACGAGATGAACGGCCAGCCACTCGAGCCGCAGCACGGCTTCCCGCTGCGCCTGATCGTGCCCGGCTGGTACGGGAGGACGAGCGTCAAGTGGCTCAAATCGGTCGAGGTCGTGCGCGAGCCGTTTCGCGGCTACCAACAGGCGGTCGCGTACCACTATCGTCGCGATGCGGACGATCCGGGCGAGCCGGTGCGGCGGATCCGCGTCCATGCGCTGATGATCCCGCCTGGCATTCCCGACTTCTTCACCCGCCGCCGCTTCGTCGAACGAGGTTCGGTCACGCTGACCGGACGGGCATGGTCGGGTGTCGCGCCGGTGACGAAGGTCGAGGTTGGCGTCGACGGCGACTGGTGCGAAGCCGAGCTGGGCCGACAGCTCGGCGAGTTCGCCTGGCGTGGATGGTCGTTCGAGTGGCAGGCCGAGCCGGGCGAGCACATCCTGTCCTGCCGGGCGACCGACGCGGCGGGTAACGTCCAGCCCCTCGAGCAGCCGTGGAACTACCACGGCATGGGCAACAACAGCGTTCAGGACGTCGCCGTCACCGTTCGCTGAACTCGTGCCGTCGGGGCTGGGACACTTGACCGGCGTCGCGAATGGTGTGGTAGTGCGTGCGACCGCTGGCCCGGCGACAATGGTCGCGTGACGATCGACCTGTCGCTCAGCGACGAGAACCGACTCGTCCAGGACGCCGTCCGCGAGTTCACCGCGGCCGAGATCAATCCGCACATCCGCGAATGGGACGCCAGGCACGAGGTTCAGCGCGAGGTCTTTGCGCGGATGGGCGAGCTGGGCTTCCTGGGCGCGCCCATTCCCGAGCAGTACGGTGGCGCCGCGATGGACTACGTCAGCCTGGGGATCCTGTGCGAGGAGCTCGAGCGCGCGGACACCGCTTTTCGGGTGGTCATGAGCGTCCACGTCGGCCTCAACTCGCTGACGCTGCTCCAGTGGGCGACCGAGGATCAGAAGCAGCGCTACCTCGTGCCGCAGGCGCGTGGCGAGAAGCTGGCCACTTTCGGGCTGACCGAGCCCGGCGTGGGCACCGACGCGGCGAACCTCTCTACGAGCGCGCGGCGTGATGGCGACGACTACGTCCTGAACGGGCAGAAGGTCTGGATCAGCCTGGCCGACATCGCCGACCATTTCCTCGTCTTCGCCACGCTCGACCGCAGTCAGGGTCGCCGCGGCATCACGGCCTTCGTCGTCGAGCGCGGGATGCCCGGTCTGACCACGGGCACGATCGAGGGCAAGCTCGGCATTCACGCCGGCAATACCGGTGAGATCTACCTCGACGAGGTGCGCGTGCCGGCGGCCAACCGCGTCGGCCAGGAGGGCGAGGGGTTCACGATCGCAATGAGCGCCATCGACCAGGGGCGCTACACCGTCGCGGCGGGCGCCGTCGGTCTGGCGCAGGCGTGCCTCGACGCGTCACTGCGCTATGCGCACGAGCGCAGGACGTTCGGCGAGGAGATCGGCCGCCACCAGCTGGTCAAGCAGATGCTCGCGCGCATGGGAGCAGGCATCGAGGCCGGGCGGCTGCTGTGCCGGCAGGTCGCGTGGCTGAAGAACCGGGGGCGCCGCAACACGCGCGAGACGAGCCTGGCCAAGTGGTTCTGCACCGACCACGCGGTCCAGTCGGCGCTTGACGCCGTGCAGATCCACGGCGCCTACGGCTACTCGAACGAGTACCCCGTCGAGCGCTACCTGCGCAATTCCAAGGCGGCGGTGATCTACGAGGGCACGAGCCAGCTGCACACGCTCATCCAGGCCGACTACCTGCTGGGGTACCGCGAGGACAAGCCGCTGCGCTGCCCGCCGCTCCCGGCACCGGGCTACGAGCGCGGCTGACTGCTCAGCCCGTGCCCAGCTTGACGTCGCGCGCCGGCGGCACGCGCGTCGGGCGCAGGTCGGCGCGCTCGGCCAGCTGCGCGAAGACACGCGCGTCGCGCAGCGCACAGGCGAAGCCGTCGTTGTTGAAGTAGACGAAGACCTCGCTGGCGGGCCGATAGTGCTCGGCGACCCGCGCGGCCCACGTAGCCAGCGCGGCCCGGCCGTAGCACGAGGGCGGGCGCGCGCGCCCGCCATGGAAACGCAGGTAGCCCCAGTCGGTCGTCACCCACAGCGGTGCGACCGGGCCGCGCCGATCCGCCCAGCACAGCGCGGCCCGGTACTCCTCGAGGATCCGCCGCACGTCGTCGTGCCACCAGCTGCCATGGCGGAACTCGACGGCGACGCGCACCCCCGGCGGGAACTCCTGCAGTGCCGCCGACAGTCGTTCGTCGTCGCGGCGCAGCCCGGGCGGGAGCTGCAGCAGCGCCGGCCCGAGCTTAGCGCCCAGTCCGTGCGCGCGCGCCACGAAGCGGGCGATCGGCTCCACCGGATCGGCCAGGCGCTTGACGTGGGTGAGGTAGCGGCTGACCTTGACCGCCCACACGAAGTCGGCCGGCGTCCGCTGTGCCCAGGCCTCGAACGTCGACCGCTCCGGCAGCCGGTAGAAGGCAGCGTTCGACTCGACCGTCGCGAAGCGGGCGGCGTAGTGCTCCAGCCAGCGCGACTGGGGCAGGCCGCGCGGGTAGAAGGTTTCGCGCCAGTGGCGGTACTGCCAGCCGGACGTGCCGACGAGCAGCGCCATCGACCGCGACTCGGCCGGTGCTAGGGCTCGACGGTGACGGTGCCCGTCATCTGCGGGTGGATCGCGCAGAAGTAGTCCCAACTGCCGGGCTGGTTGAAGACGGCGTTGACTGTGCCGCCCGACGTCACGCGCCCGCAGTCGGTGCCGTCGCGGAAGGTGACCGTATGGGGGAAGTCGCCGGCATGCGTCCAGGTGACCCCACCGCCGACGGCGACGGCGGCGTTGGCCGGCTCGAACGCGAAGTCGGCGATGGTGACCGACGTTGCACCCGCCGCTGTTGCGCCGCAGGCGATGGCCGGCCCACCGCCGGTAGTGGCCACCGGTGAGGCG
>JALYGJ010000086.1 GCA_030777155.1 Chloroflexota bacterium
CTCCAGCACGAGCTCGAGGCAGGCGCCTGCGCTGGCCACCCGGTTGGCATGGCGGTCCCCATGGCGCTGGTGCCGGCGCACCTCGCTGCCCGCCTCGTCGGCGACCGCGACATAGGCCAACCCGACCGGTTTCGCCGGCGTCCCGCCGGCCGGCCCGGCGATGCCGGTGACCGCGACCGCTACGTCCGCCCCGAAGATCCGCCGGGCGCCTTCGGCCATCGCGACGGCTGCCTGTGCCGACACAGCGCCGTGCCGCTCAAGTGTGGCAGCCGATACGCCGAGCTGGTTGCGCTTGGCCTCGTTGCTGTAGCTGATCACGCCGCCGAGGTAGTACTCGCTCGAGCCGGAGATCTCGGTGAGTGCGTACCCGACCAGGCCGCCCGTGCATGACTCGGCGCTGGCCAGCGTCATCGACCGGCGCAGGAACGCCCGCTGCACCCGCTCGGCAAGCTCGACCACGGCGGGCAGCTCGTCCAATTCGGCGTCAGCGCTGCTCGGACGTCCGCTCGGGCGGCTGGCCGGGGCGGAAGATCCAGTTGCCCACCACGCCGGCATCGCCCAGCCGGGGCACCGGTTGGCCGTTCTGGGTGATGCGCAGTGCGCCGGCATTGCCCGTCCGCAGCCATATGTCTTCCTGCGCCGTGACGGTCACCGTCTGACCCGGCCGCAGTGTCCGGCTGCCGTAGCGCGGCCAGACCTTGCCGTCGGCCACGATGCGCACCCACGACCGCCCACCGACCGACTCGATGACCAGCGTCAGCTCACCCTCGGCAACGGGCGGCCGAACGATGACCGTGCGCGTCTCGGTCCGCTCCCCGACGCCCGTGCGATGCGTCGTCACACTCACCTCCCACCGGCCGGGCAGCAACTGGTAGCTCTCCGAGAACGAGCCGCCGGCGCCGACGGTGATGTCGCGCAGCGGCACTACCGGCGCCGGCGAGCCAGCCGGATCGGGTGAAGCGGCAGCGCCAGCCGAGGCAGCCGGGGTCGGCGTGGCCGGTTCGGCGGTCGGCGTGGCGGGTGTCACCGACGGAGTGGCGGCGCTGGGCAGCGGCGCCGCCGGCTGATCGATCGCACCCAGGTAGCGCATGTCGATCGTCACCCGCGTGCCCGTCGTCGTACCGGCGACGGTCACCCGCCCGTCGTCGCTGACCAGGCCATTGGCCGGCTGGAGCAGCACGAGCTGTAGCGGCGCCGGCGTGGGCGCGACCGTCGCGCCGGGCGAGGCACCGGGCAGGGGCACGCTGATGATGAGGTTGACCGGCTCCGACGTGCGGTGGGTGACAGGGTCGGTGGCGACGACGGTGAAGTCGTTGCGCCCCTTGGCCAGCAGCACCTCGCGCGACCACCTGCCGTTCTCGTCGGCGATCGCCGAGCGGCGCTGGCCGTCGGGCGTGGTGATCGTGATCTCGGCGCGTGGACCGCTCACGCCCGAGAGGACGATGCTGTCCTCCTCTACGACGCTGACCAGTGCGGGCGGATAGGTCACCGACACCGTCGGCACCTCGCCCACGAAACGGAGCAGCTGCCAACCGATCCAGCCGAAGATGGCGATGACCATGAGGGTGAACATGAGCGCCACGAGGACGCCGGGGGTGACCAGCACGGGCCGCCGTGGTGCGGCGAGCGGCCGTGGCGGCGGCGCGACGACCGGCCGCTCGTGCCGGCGCCCGACCTGCGTCTCGTCGCGCCAGCGGGTGATGATGTCCTCGGGCTCCAGCCCGAGGTAGATCGCGTAGTTGCGCAGGAACCCCTTCGTGTAGACGAGCGGTGGTAGCTCCGCGTAGGCGCTGTCCTCGAGCGCGGCCAGGTACTTGAGTCTGATCTTGGTGTCGCGCTCGGCGCGGAACAGGTCGACACCCTTCCGCTCTCGCGCGATCTGCAGCAGCTCGCCCACGCGCGGCGCCGGCGTCGCGTCGATGGCCGCCCGTTGACGGCCCAGACGGCGATTGCCGATGCGGATGTTGTGTCGGGCAGTCATCGCGTAAGGGGTTCCCCGGATCCGACGTCGTGGACGGTGGGCTGCGCGCCTGCGGTCAGTCTAAGGGCAAACCGTCGCCGGCTCCATCGGTCGTTATGACCAATTGAGTCAGTCGTTCCCAGCGTCGTCGGCGGCCCCGCGGAGCCAGTTGTCGGGGCCGTAGATCTGGCGCGGCGTGGCCGGATTGCGTGGATCGAGCGGCCCGATGATGCCGTACTTCTCGAGATCGTCCATCAGCCGGGTGGCGCGGTTGAAGCCGATCTTGAGCTTCGTCTGCATCATCGAGGTGCTCGCCTTGCCGGTTTCCATGACCAGCTGTGCGGCGCGTGGAGCGAGCTCGTCGACGCCCGGCTCGCGCGCCAGCCAGGCGAACTCGCCGCCGCCTGTCTCGTCGGCTTCGTCGGCCTCCAGCAACGGCTCGTCGAAGTTCGGTTCCGGTGCCTGGTCACGCCACACCTTGACCACTGCGTTGACCTCGTCGTCGCTGACGAAGACGCCCTGCAGCCGGATCGGGCGGGGCAGGTCGGCCGGCTGGTAGAGCATGTCGCCGCGGCCGATGAGGTCCTCGGCGCCGGGCGCGTCGAGCACAGTCCGGCTGTCGACATTGGACGTCATGGCGAAGGCGATCCGGCTCGGCACGTTCGCCTTGATCAGGCCGGTAACGACGTTGACCGACGGCCGTTGCGTGGCGAGCACGAGGTGGATGCCCACCGCCCGCGCCTTCTGGGCGAGCTTGACGACCGGCTCTTCCACCTTGCGCCCCTCCTTGAGCATCAGGTCGGCGAGCTCGTCGATGACGACGACGATGTAGTGCATCGGCGGTCGCCCAACGCTGGCGGCATTGGCGTTGTACGAGGCGATGTTGCGCTCGCCGGCGGCGGCCAGCGTCTCGTAGCGCTCCTCCATCCGGTCGACCATCCGGGCCAGCACGCCGCGCGCCAGCGGCGCGTCCATGATCACCGGGGTCAGCAGGTGGGGCAGCTCCTGGTAAGCGGCCAGCTCAACCCGCTTGAGGTCGACCAGCACCAGCCGCAGCTCGTCGGGCGTCGCGCGCAACAGCAGGCTGGTGATAAGCGCATTCACGCAGACGCTCTTGCCCGAGCCGGTTGCGCCGGCGATCAGCAGGTGCGGCATGCGCGCGAGGTCGACGGCGTAGGGCTTGCCCGAGACGTCGCGGCCCAGCGCAAAGGTGAGCCGGCTGTCCGCCTCGGTCAGCCCGGTCTCCTCGATTACCTCGCGGAATGCGACGATCTCGCTGTCGTGGTTGGGGATCTCGATGCCGACCACGTCACGGCCCGGAATGGGAGCCTCGATACGGATGGAGCGGGCGGCCAGTGCCATGGCCAGGTCGTCGGCCAGCGCCTCGATGCGCGACAGCTTGACGTGCGCGTCGGGGCGCACCTCGTACTGCGTGACGACCGGGCCGGTGTTGGTGGCGGTGACAGTTGCCGGGATCGAGAAGCTGCGCAGCTTCTCCTCGATGATGCGCGTGTTGCGCGCATGGTCGAGCCGGCGGGCACTCGACGGCGCAGTCGGCCGGGCGAGCAGGCCGATCGAGGGCAGCAGCCACTGACGGAC
>JALYGJ010000087.1 GCA_030777155.1 Chloroflexota bacterium
CAAGCCTGCGAGCTGCGGCGATGCGCGGGCCGACGGCCGCGCTCGGTTCCGCCGGCTGACCGGCCAGCAGCTGGGCTGGCGGAACGCGCGTCATATGGACGCGCATGTCGAAGCGGTCGAGCAGTGGCCCGCTGATGCGCTGCACGTAGCGCTCTGCGTCGCCGGTCGGGCAGCGGCAGGCCCGGTCGGCGCTGCCGAAGTGGCCGCAGCGGCACGGGTTCATCGCGGCGACCAGCTGAAAGCGCGCTGAGTAGCGCACTCGACCGCGCGCGCGGGCAATGCTGACCGTGCCCTCTTCGAGCGGCTGGCGCAAGGCGTCGAGCACGTTGCGGTCGAACTCGGGCAGCTCGTCGAGGAAGAGCACCCCCGTGTGCGCGAGCGTCACCTCGCCGGGCAGCAGTGCCGGGCCGCCGCCGACGAGCGCCGCGTAGGAGCTCGTGTGGTGCGGCGCGCGGAAAGGCCTGCGCGGCCGTGCGCTCGGGTCGTCGAGCAGGCCGGCGACGCTCTCGATGACCGTCACCTCGAGCGCCTCTTCCTCGGTCAGCGGCGGCAGCAGACCGGGGATCGCGCGGGCGAGCAGCGTCTTTCCGGCACCGGGCGGCCCGACCATCAGCAGGTTGTGTGCGCCGGCGAGGGCGACCTCGAGCGCCCACCGAGCGTGGCGCTGGCCGTGCACGTCGGCCAGATCGACGGGCTCAAGCCCGCTCGTCAGCGCGCCGCCAGCAGAGCTTTCCGCTCCGCCGCCGACTGCCGGAACGACGGGCGAACCGGACACCGCGAGCGGCACGCGCCGCTGGGCACGCCCGGCAGTGCGACCGCGGGGGCCGGCAATGAGCCGGGCTGCGTCGTCGAGTCCGTCGAGCGCGACGAGCTCGAGACCGGCGACGACGCTGGCCTCGGCCAGGTTGGCCGCCGGCACGCCGATGCGACGATGGCCAGCGCGCGACAGCGTCGCGACCATCGGCAGTACGCCGGTCACCGGCTGCACGGTACCGGCCAGCGACAGCTCGCCGAGCAACGCCCACGACCCACCACCGCGCCCGATCTGGCCAGAAGCGACGAGGATGCCGACGGCGATGGCCAGGTCGTAGGCCGCCCCCCGCTTTGGCCGGTCGGCGGGGGCGAGATTGACCGTGATCCGCGAGTTCGGGTACTCGAAGCCGCTGTTCCTGATCGCCGCGCGGACCCGTTCGCGCGCTTCCGACAGCGCGGCGTCGGGGAGGCCAACGATGTGACACACCGGCAACCCGGGCGCGACGTCAATCTCGACGCGGACGAGCTCACCGCGCAGCCCGTTGACGACGGCGGTGACGAGCGTGGCCAGCATGCGCGCAACCTAGCCGGCGCCGCTTAGCGCCGGCTGCGTGCGCGCTTATCGGCCGCTTACTCGGTGGCGCTCGCTAGGAACTTCAGTCGGCGACGGCGACGAGCTCTCGCATGCGCACCGGCTCTGACTGCTCCGTCGGCTCGGCGATCGCCCGCGCGAAGCGCAGCACGCCCTTGCCGATGGCCGACTCGGTCCGGTTGACCATGAACGGCGTGCCGCTGTTGAGCGACGAGATGGCCGCCCGGTAGTCGTTGACGATCTGGTGCTCGATCTTGCGCCGCAGCACGCCCTCGGCGGCCTTCACGCTGATGCCGGTGTAGGCGTTGTTGCGGTTGAGAACGAGCTCCATCCGCTCCTCAGGCACGCCGACCTGGTGCAGCGTTTCGAGCAGCAGGCGGACGTTCTTGAGGCACGACAGGTCGGCGGTCATGACCACGAACAGCGTGTCGGTCGCGCCGATCACGTCGAGCGTGTGGTCGTCGAGCCGCTTGTCGAGGTCGACCAGGACATGGTCGTACATGCCGCGCAGCACCTCGACCACCTGCAGCAGGTGGTGCAGGTCGGAACGCACGTGCTCGGCCGCCTCCGGCGCGCTGGGCGCGAGCAGCAGGTCGATGCCCGAGTCGTGGCGCACGACGACCGAGCGGACGAGCTCCTCGTCGATGGCCGGCGCGGTGCAGGCGTCGACGATCGAGCGCTTGTCCGGGCCCAGGTCGAGGAAGACACGGTGGTCGCCGAACTGGAGGTTGGCGTCGACGAGCACGACCGAGCGCCGGGTGTCCCGGTGCAGCGCGATGGCGGTGTTGATGGCGATCGTCGTCGTACCCACGCCGCCCTTCGCGCCATAGTAGGCGTGCACGCGGCCGCTCCTGCTAGCGCCGCGCGTCTGTTCGGCGGGCAGGTAGTGGACGAGCAGGCTGCGTGCGCGCGCCGACAGCTCGGCCGGGTGGAGCGGCTTGGCGACGTAGTCGTCGGCACCGGCGCGCAGGGCCCGGATCTTCGACTCCAGGTCGGCCTGCTCGCCGATCAGGATGATCGGCAGGTGGCGCGCGGCGCCACCCTCACCGGCACGGGCGGCGCGGATAGCCTCGACGGCGGCGTACCCGTCGAGGCCGTCGAGGCTGGCTTCGAGCGCGACCAGGTCCGGCCCATCAACGGCCACGCGCCGGGCCGCGTCGCGCCCGTCGTTGCCAGTCAGGAGGTCGTAGCCCTCCTTGCGCAGACCGACGGCCGCCGTGCGCTGGACAGCTGGGTCCTGGGCGATCAAGAGGATGCGTGCGGCCATGCGCCGATGCTATGCGCGCAACCTCACATTACCCACACCGCAGTGGTACTCCCCGCACTTGGCCGGAAGGACCATCGCGCCGGCGTTGCCGACGGCGAGCGGACAGCGCCGCTCAGCCGCCCTCGTCGGCGCGCATCCCGCGGTCGGTGTAGCCACTGATGTGCCTGGTCAGCTCGACGAACTCGAGGGGAATGACGAACTTGGTCGCGGGACCCGTGCCCAGCGCCTTCAGCGCCTCCATGTACTGCAGCGTCATCGTCTTCTCGTCGACGACGCGGGCGGCGGCGAAGATCCGCTCGAGCGCCTGGCTGAAGCCTTCGGCCTCCAGGATCTGCGCCTGACGGCGGCCCTCGGAGCGCAGGATCGCCGACTGCTTCTCGCCCTCGGCGACGTTGATGTTGGCCTGGCGCGTGCCCTCCGATTCGGTGATCACGGCGCGCCGGTTGCGCTCGGCCGAGAGCATCCGGTTCATCGCCTCCTGCACGTCGCGCGGCGGGATGATCTCGCGGATCTCGACCGTCGTCACCTTGCCCCCCCAGCGCTCGGTCTGCTCGTCCAGCTTGGCGCGCAGCACCTCGTTGATCTGGTCGCGCTTGGACAGGACGTCGTCGAGCAGGATGTCGCCGATCACGGCGCGCAGGGTGGTCGTGGCGATGCCGCGCAGTGCGCCGTCGAAGTCCTGCACGTTGACCAGGCTGCGCAGCGGGTCAACGATCTTCCAGTAGATCAGGAAGTCGATGTTGATCGGCGCGTTGTCCTTGGTGATGTTGGTCTGGCTGGGCACCTCGACGTAGCGCTCGCGCATGTCGACCTTGCGCGGGTCGTCGATGATCGGCCAGACCCAGCGCAGGCCCGGATCGCGGACGAGTTCGGGACCGGTCTTGCCGAGGCGGAAGATGACCATGCGCTCGTACTGCTTGACGACCTTGATGGCCATGTAGGCGAGCAGCAGCAGGAAGACGACGACGGCGATGACGATGGCCAGGCCGATGTTGCCGATGTCAAAGGGCATGCTGGTTCCTTTCTGCTAGGCCGACGACTTGTTGGCGTCGGCTGGCTCAACGACGAGCGTCAGCCCATCGTGGCCGACGATGCGCACGGGCGTCCCGCGCGAGAGCGGCTTCTGGTCGACGCTGCGCGCCGACCACTCCTCGCCGCCCGCGTAGACCGAGCCGATGGGCACCAGCGGCCGGCGTACCTCGCCCAACGCGTCGGCGGGTAACGGCGCGCCGATCAGACCCTCGGCGGTCTGCATGTGACGGGTGCGCATGACGGCGATCAGCACCATGATCATGAAGACAGCCGTCAAGGCAGTCATGACGGCGATGACCTCAATGGCGACCGAGACATCGGGCGCGGTCGGTGTGCCCGGCTCGGTGTACAGGGCGGCGGCGCCCAGCGCGAAGCAGACGATACCGGCGATCGTGAGCAGGCCGTGACTGACGACCGTGAACTCGAGGATGAACAGGACTATGGCGAGCCCGATCAGGAGCAGGCCAGCCACGTTGAGCGGCAGGCTGCCGAAGCCGATGAAGCCGAGGATGATCGAGATGCCGCCCAGGACGCCGGTCACGAAGTTCGGGTTCTGCAGCTCGAAGATCAGGCCGTAGAAACCGATCGTCAACAGGATGAAGGCGATGTTCGGATCGGACAGCAGGTGAAGGAACGCCTGCAGCGGGTTCATCGGCAGGTCTTCGGTCGTTGCCCCCGTCAGCTCGAGGGTGACCTGCTGCGCGCGGACGTTGACCGTGTGCCCGTCGGCGAAGGCGAGGACGTCGGGCAGCGTTGCCGCCACGCCGTCGACCCCGCCGGCCTCGACCGCCTCGCCGGCGGCGTAGGAGCGAGCATCGACGACAGTCGTCAGCGCCCACTCGGCGTTGCGCTGCGGGCGCAGCTCCCTGATGCCGCGCAGCAGCGCCTGCGTGTCCTCCATCACCTTGCGCCGGAGGTCCTCGGGGATGTCCTCGCCGCCCGCCGCCACGGGCGTGGCCGCGCCGATGTTGGTGCCCGGCGCCATCACCGCCACGTGAGCCGCCATGGTGATGAACGTACCGGCGCTCGCCGCGTGCGCCCCCGCCGGTGCGACCCACACGATCGTCGGCAGCGGCGCCTCGAGCAGCGTGCTGACGATGTTGCGCGTCGCGTCGAGCGCGCCGCCCGGTGTGTTGAGCCGGATGACGGCCGCCGCCGCCCCCTCGCGTGCCGCCTTGGCCAGGCCCTCATGCAGGTATCCGGCCATCACCTGGTCGACGATGCCGGTCGTGGGCAGGACGTAGACCTTCGGCCCGGTCTCCTGTCCGCGCGTACCACCGACCACGAGCAGGGCGAGGCCAACAGCGAGCAGCAGCCGCGCGGCCGAGCGGAGCAGCTCGCGCGTGCGCCGGCGTGACAGCGCGTGGAAAGGGAGCATATGTCTGGAACGATTATCCACCGCTGCTTCCCGGCTGCCCGGCGCCGACCAGGAAGGCGAACAGCAACGCGCTCCACGTCTCGAGCGACTCGGCCACGTCGGCGACGTCGCCCAGCGCGACGAAGCCGCCGTCGAGCTTGTCCGTTTCGTGTATCGCGACCGGCCGGCCGGCAGCGTCGGCGCTGAAGACGAGCCCGAGGTGCACCGCTCCGACCGCGTTGTCGTCGTCGTTCAGCACGCCGACGGGCACGAACTGCGGTTCGAAATCGGCGACCAGCTCCTCGCCCCACTCACGTCGCAGGCCGCCCAACGGCCCGTCGTCAGCCGGATTGACGTGGCCGCCGATGCCGATCGTGTAGCGGTCGTGCAGCCGGGCGTCGCCACCGGCGCGTGAGCGGCGCATCAGGAAGACATCGGTACCGTCGCGCAGGCAGAGGTACGGGATGACCTGCTTCCAGGCCGGGTCGACTTCCGCCTCGCGCCGTGGTCGGAAGCCACCGTGCTCGCTGAGCGCGGCCAGCAGCGGGCCGATGTCGACCGCCCGCACGCCGCGCCAGCCCAGCCCACCAGGCACTGCTGAACGCGGCAGGCCGAGCACGAGCTCGTCGGACGATGTCATCGGCGCGGTGATCGTAGCCCGAGCGCGCCGCTGACCGGAGGCGCAGACGCCGGGCGGCCAGCACCTGTGCCGCCGATGGTGGCCGCGATTGCCGGTTCAGCGAGGAGGTGATCGATGGCCAACTCGACGATCGGGGGCCAACTGCTCCGTCACTGGCAGCTCGCCGGCATCGACGAGGAGACGTCGAGCGACATCGCCCACGTCGCCGTACTCGAACTTGCGCAGCCGGGGGAGCGCTTCGTCCGCGCGACGGGTTGTGCTCGGCGCGGAATCGCCGCCGTCTTCGCCGCCGTCTTCGCCGCCGGCCGTCACATCGCCGGTACACGCTCCATCGCCGCCGCGACCTCCGCGGCCGGGAACTCATAGTCCTCTAGCCGGCCCGCCACGAACGACTCGTAGGCGGCCAGGTCGAAGTGGCCGTGGCCCGAGAGGTTGAACAGGATCACCCGTGGACGGCCTTCCTCGCGCGCGGCCAGTGCCTCGTCGATTGCCACCCGGATCGCGTGGTTCGACTCGGGCGCGGGCAGGATGCCCTCGGCGCGCGCGAAGCGGACGCCCGCCTCGAAGGTCGCAACCTGGTGGACAGCGCGTGCCTCGATGTGGCCAAGCTCGACGAGCAGGCTGACCAGCGGTGCCATGCCGTGGTAGCGCAGTCCACCGGCGTGGATCGGCGGCGGCACGAAGTCATGCCCGAGCGTATGCATCTTGACCAGCGGCGTCATCTGACCGGTGTCGCCGAAGTCGTACTCGAAGCGGCCGCGCGTCATCGACGGGGCCGCTGCCGGCTCGACGGCGATGACACGGTACCGTCGCTCGCCGCGGAGCTGGCTGCCCAGGAACGGGAAGGCCAGGCCGGCGAAGTTCGAGCCGCCGCCAGCACAGCCGATGATCACGTCGGGCGCCTCGCCGGCGAGCGCCATCTGTTCCATCGCCTCGAGGCCGATCACCGTCTGGTGCAGGAGAACGAAGTCGAGGACCGAGCCCAGCGAGTACTTCGTGCCGGGGTGGCTGACCGCGTCCTCGATGGCCTCGCTGATCGCAATGCCGAGGGAACCAGGGTGGTCGGGGCGATCGTCGAGCACGCCGCTGCCGTAGGTGGTCTCGCGGCTCGGGCTGGGCACGACCCGCGCCCCGTATGTCTCCATCAGCACGCGCCGGTACGGCTTCTGGTCGTAGCTCGCGCGGACCATGTACACCATCACCTCGACGCCGAAGAGCGCGCCGGCAAAAGCCAGCGCACTTCCCCACTGGCCAGCGCCGGTCTCCGTGGCGAGGCGGCGCACGCCCTCCTCGCGGTTATAGAAGGTCTGCGCGATCGCCGTGTTCGGCTTGTGGCTGCCCGCCGGGCTGACGCCTTCGTACTTGTAGTAGATGTGGGCCGGCGTATCGAGCGCACTCTCGAGCCGTCGTGCTCGGTACAGCGGGGATGGGCGATAGAGCGCGTAGGCCTGGCGGACAGGGTCGGGAATCTCGATCTCCCGCTCCTGGCTCACGACCTGACCGATCAGCGCCATCGGGAACAGCGGCGCCAGGTCGTCCGGGCCAACCGGCTGGCGGGTGCCCGGATGGAGCACCGGATCGGGCGGCCGCGGCAGGTCGGCGCTGATGTTGTAGTAGGCGCGCGGAATGCGCTCCTCGTCGAGCACGAACTTCGTTCGATCGAGCGCCACGGTTGCACCTCCAGCTCGCTCCGGCCACGTTCCGGGGCCGGAAACACGTAACCGGCCTTCGTCCCGCCGGGACGAAAGGCCGGTCCTTCCGCGGTGCCACCCGTTTTCGATGGCTGATCGCCATCGCGCTCGTCGCCGACGGGCGCCGGTGGAACGGGCGCCGATCGGTGCTGCCGTGATAACGCTGGCGCGCTGCGCCGGAGCCTAGCGACGCGCCCGCCCCCTCCGTTCGGGCGTGTCGTTCGGTCCGGAGGCTCCCGGGTCCATTCCCCCTCGTCGTCGCGCCGGCTCGCACCAGCCGCCGGCTCTCTGTCGCGCCGTCCGAGGAGTACTGCTCCCGATCATCGCCACTATTGGTCCTGAGGCGGGCGAGTTTAGGGACTGGCGTGGCCTTCCGTCAAGGGGTGCGCTGATATGGCTTCGTAATGGGCACCCGTCGGAAGGGTACGGCTTCGAAACAGGACGACCGCGTCGACGATCCAGTCTGCGGCGACGCCGGCCGAGTGCACGCGTAGGTCGGCCAGGAGCGCCTCGGCGACCCGGCGCGCGACGGTCACGTGTGGCCGCGGCGGCGGCGAGTGATACGTGTTGGTGGCCATCGCCTGATCAAGCGAGAGCGCAAGGCGGCGCACGGCCGAGGACCCCTCGGCGAGCCGTAGCCAGGCCACGCCGCCGCGGCGGTTGTCGGCGCGCCCGTCGCCCGCACCGGTGGAGACGGCAAATCGCGGCTGGCCGGCCGAAACCGCGCTGATGGCCCGGCTCAGGACGCCGGCACGCGTCGGATCGATCGGGCCGACGAAGACGAGCGTGGCGTGCAGCTGCTCGGGCGGCAGCCAGCGCGCATGCGGGTGGCGTCGACGCATCGGTTCGAGCTGGCGCCACAGCGCCTCGGCTGCCGGCGGCGGGACGGGCGCGGCCACGAACAGCCGCCAGCGACGGCCGGCGTGCTCGTCGCGCATCTCAGCTCGCGTTCGGACGCGGTCGCCCGATGCCGAGCACGTCGAGCAGCGCATACAGGTCGTGGACGACGGTCAAGTGCTCGTCGGCGTGCTCCTCGCGGATCCGCGCCGGATCGCGCCCGTTACGGTCGATCAGCACGGCCGCCATGCCGACGCCGCGCGCGCCAAGGATGTCCGCGCGATACGAGTCGCCGACGTGGAGGGCCCGGTCGGCCTCGACTGCCAGCTGAGCGAGCGCGTGGCGGAAGATGCCCGCGTGTGGTTTCTGAAAGCCGATTCGCGCGCTGACCACGAGTGCGTCGAAGTGGGCGGCGAGCTCGAGGTCATGAAACAGCTCTGGGCCGCCCCAGACGAAGTTGCTGATGACGCCGAGCCGGAGGCCGGCCTCGCGCAGTGCGCCGAGGGCGGGCAAGACGTCGGGGTAGACGTGCCACGCGGAGCGACGGGCGAAGGCAGTCTCGATCGCCCGGAAGACGTCATCGGCCAGCTGGCCGTGGCCCAGGCGGCGCAGGACCGCCGCATCGAATTCCTTGATCCGCGTGAACGAGACCTCTTCGGTCGGCTCGAACGGGTCCTCGAACAGCCACCAGCCGCCGGCCTGCGTCTCCTCCAGCAGGGCGCGCTCGAGCTCTTCCTCGCCGACGTCGATGCCGCAGTCGGCCAGCCCGAGCCGGTAGACGCCGGCCCATGACGGATGAGCGCGGATCAGCGTGTCGCCGACGTCCAGGAAGACGGCGTCGAGCGACGGAGGCGGTACCCTACGCACCGCCCGAGTCTAGTCGTTGTAGAGGCGCTCCTCGATCAGCTTCTCCTGCACCGATCGGCCCGACGGGTCGAAGCAGGAGTACTCGAAGTGCTTTTCGAACTCGAGGTCGACGCTGTGCTGACCGGCGCGGTTCTTCTCGACGGTGACGACCACCCAGTCACGGAAGCGCTGCGCCTGGTACGGGTTGAACTCGATGTTGACCTTGGCCACGATGTTGTACTTCTCGTTGAGGATCAGGATGATGTCGGCCTCATAGTTGATCGCCGAGGAGCCGCGCAGGTGGTGGTTGCGCAGCCGCGCCGCCTTCAGGCCCTCTTTGTCGGCGGCGACGATGCTGATCATCGCCACGCTCTGTGATAGCGCGACATCCTTCAGCCCGTTGACCACGACCGTCACCCGTTCGGTCTCGGTGGCCGGGTCGGGCATCATCGGCATCTTCTGGAGGTAGTCGACGAAGACGACCAGCTGGCGGTCGGGCGCGAGGCTGCGGTAGGCATTGACGAGCGCGCGCAGGTTGTCGACCGTCGTTGTCGTCTGCATGCCGCGCATCAGGTACAGGTTCTGCCCGTAGCGCGTGATCCGCTCGAGCGCCGGCCGGAGGCGCGGGTTGCCGGCGAGGTCGGCCGCTTCGGTCGCTCCCTGCGCCATCCACGTGGCGAGAATCTCCCGCCGAACGTCCTGGATGCGCATGCCGCCGTTCGCCTGCCGCAGCCCGTCGAGAGCTGACTCCATCGCGATCAGCCGGCTGAGCAGGTACTCCTCGTCGTGTTCGAAGCAGATGTAGAGCACCGTCGCCTGGCCGCCGAGGGCGATGTTGCGCGCGATCTGCAGTGCGACCGTCGTCTTGCCGGTCCCCTGCGCGCCGCCGATGAGCAACAACTCGCCGGTCCGGATCCCGCCGCCGAGTGTCTTGTCGAGTGGCGTCAGCCCGAGCGGGATCGGCTGGTACTCGCCCACCTCGCCGCGCCGGACCTTGTCCGACAGCGTGGTCAGCACGTCGGCGGCGCTGCGCGGCCTGATCGACCAGCCGTGGGCGTCGACTTCCCAGTCGCTGCCGGCGAGCGGCTGCGTCAGCGCAACCGAGTCGGGTGGCGGCGAATAGCCGACCGGTGGCGGTAGAGCCGCCGTACTCTCGGAAGGATCGCCGGCCCATTCGCTGGCCGGCGGCTCGGCCGACCACGACGGCGCGTCGCCGGCCGGCCAGGCCAGCGGCAGGCCCCCGGGCGACCACCCCGCGCCACCATCGTCCACTGTCGGCAGTTGATCGCCGTCGCGCGACCAGGCGGCGCCGCCATCGTCCATTCTCGGCAGCGCGCTCGACGGTGGTACCGCCGACCGATCGGCGGCCGGCGACTGCCCGGGCGCACTTGCCCAGGGGGGCGGAGCGGGACTGACTTCTTCCCACGGTGCCGGCGCGCCGGCAGGACGAGGCCAGCGCAGCGTGCCGCCGTCGCCGTGCCCGCTCACGTCGGCCGACGACTCTTCGTCATGCTGCAAGCTCGGCCCGCCGTTTACGGCGGCCGCGCCGACATCCGCCTTCGGCCGGCCCCAGCGACTGCTGCCCAATCTCGAACTCCCTCCGCGCCCGTGGTGACCCGTCGCCCGAGGCTAGCACCGGCTCGGGCCGCAATGGCACCATCCGAACCTCCTACGCCGGCCGGCGCCAGAGGTCCCGCGGCGCCCCCCGAGGGTCGGGTCGAAGGGGCGGCGTAATCCGTCACCTGGCGGACGCGGCCCGGCTCGGCAGGAGATTGATCTCGTCGAACTGTCGCCTGTGGCGCGAAACGGGCAGCGCGCGGCCAGGCGCCTCAGAGGTGTGTGTCGGCCAGCCGCTGCCAGTACCGGGCGATCGTCCGCAGCCCGCCCTCGTAGTTGTCGAGCCGCATCGACTCGTTGGGGGCGTGCGCCTGGTCGTCGGGTGGGGTGAAGCCGAGCAGCACCACGGGCAGGCCGAGCAGTCGACCGAACGTGGCGGCGGCCGGGATCGAGCCGCCCTCGCGCAGGTAGTACGGCTGGCGGTCGAAGACCTCGGCCAGGGAGGCGGCAGCCGCTTGTGTTGCCGGGTGATCGATCGGCGTCAGGCTCCAGTGTCCGACGTTCATCAGCGTCACCTCGGTGCGCACGCCAGGCGGCGCAACGGCGAGGACGTGCGCGCGCAGTCGCTCGAACGTGCGCTGCGGATCCATGTCGGGGACCAGGCGGCAGCTGACCTTGGCGTGCGCGTGGGCCGGGATGATCGTCTTGCTGCCTTCGCCCTGGAAGCCGCCCCAGATGCCATTGACGTCGAGCGTGGGGCGCGCGCCACGGCGCTCGAGCGGCGTGAAGTCGGGTTCGCCGAACAGATCGAGGAGGCCGTGTTCGGCGCGGAAGGCCGCCTCGTCGAAGGGCAGCCGGGCGAACTCGGACCGCTCACGTTCACTCAGCGGCCGGACCTCGTCATAGAAGCCGGGCACGGCGACGGATCCGTCCCCGTTCTTGAGCGCGGCGACGATCGCGGCGAGCGCGTTGGCCGGGTTCTGTACCGTCCCGCCGAAGCTGCCCGAGTGCAGGTCGAGGCGCGCGCCGCTGACGTCGATCTGGGCGTACATCAGCCCGCGCAGGCCGATGGTTATAGCCGGCAGGTTGCCCTCATAGAAGCCGGTGTCGCTGATCACCGCTACGTCGGCAGCCAGGCGCTCGACGTTGGCAGCCACCCAGCCGTCGAAGTGCGTCGAGCCCGACTCCTCCTCGCCCTCGAAGACGAAGCGGACGTTCAGCGGCAGCTTCCCGTGCGTGGCCAGCCACGCCTGCGCCGCCCACAGGTGGAGGTGGACCTGCCCCTTGTCGTCGGCTGCCCCGCGCGCGTAGACCCTGCCGCGCTCAACGACCGGCTCGAAAGGCGGCCGCTGCCACAGCTCGAGCGGGTCGACGGGCTGGACGTCGTAGTGGCCGTAGACGAGCACAGTCGGCGCGCCGGCCGCATGGAGCCAGTCGCCGTACACGATCGGGTGCCCGCCCGTCTCGGACACCTCGACGTGCTCGACGCCGGCCTCGGACAGGCGGCGCGCCACGAACTCGGCCGCGGCGCGGACGTCGCGCGCGTGCTGCGCGAGCGTGCCGATGCTGGGAATGCGCAGGAAATCGAGGTAGTCGGCCAGCCGCTGCTCGGCAGTCCGCTCGAGGTAGCCTTCGACCTCGGCCAGAGAATCGCTGGTTCCGGCCTCCACCTACGCGGGCTGCGGCGAGGGCTTGGGCGCGACGCCGGGCGCCGGCGGCGCCTCCTCCGGTCGGCGCAGCGGGCCGCTCAGCGGCTGCGGCGTGACATGGCTGTCCTTGCGCGGGTCGGGGATGTCCGAGAACAGCCGCTCGAACTCGTCCTGCTCGAGCGTCTCCTCCGCCACCAGCCGCTCGGCGAGCTGGACGAGGCGATCCTTGTAGCGCGTCAGGACGTCGACCGCGCGAGCGTAGGAGCGGTCGATGATCGCCCGTACCTCCTCGTCGATCTGCTTGGCCACATCGTCGCTGTAGTTACGCTGCTCGCCGATCTCGCGGCCGAGGAAGACGAGCTCGTCGCGCTTGCCAAAGGCGAGTGGGCCGAGCTTTTCGCTCATGCCGAACTCGGTGACCATCCGGCGGGCGAGGGTGGTCGCCTTCTCGATGTCGTTCGACGAGCCGGTCGTCGTGTCGCCGAAGATCAACTTCTCGGCGGCGTTGCCGCCGAGCATGCCGGCGATCTTGTCCTCGAACTCGCTCTTGCTCTGCAGGTAGCGGTCCTCGGTCGGCAGGCCCATGGTGTAGCCGAGGGCCATGCCGCGGCTGATGATGCTCACCTTGGCAACCGGATCGCACTTGGGCAGGATGCGCTGGACGATGGCGTGGCCGCCCTCGTGATAGGCGATGATCGCCTTCTCGGCGTCGCTGATGATGCGGCTCTTGCGCTCGGGCCCAGCCACCACGCGCTCGAGCGCCTCGGAGAACTCGGGCGTGCCGATGACCTTCTTGTTGCGCCGCGCGGCGAGGATGGCCGCCTCGTTGACGAGGTTGGCCAGGTCGGCGCCGGAGAAGCCCGGCGACTGACGGGCAATCGTCTGCAGGTCGATCGCCTTGTCGAGTGGCTTGCCCTTGACGTGGACCTTGAGGATCTCGAGCCGCCCCTTCATGTCGGGCCGGTCGAGGATGACCTGCCGGTCGAAGCGGCCAGGGCGCAGCAGCGCCGGGTCGAGCACGTCGGGACGGTTGGTGGCGGCGACGACGATCACGTTGGTGTTGGTGTCGAAGCCGTCCATCTCGACGAGGATCTGGTTGAGCGTCTGCTCGCGTTCGTCGTGGCTGCCACCCAGGCCCGCGCCGCGCTGGCGGCCGACCGCGTCGATCTCGTCGACGAAGACGATGCACGGACTGTTGCGCTTGGCCTGGTCGAACAGGTCGCGCACGCGCGATGCGCCGACGCCGACGAACATCTCGACGAACTCGGAACCCGAGATCGAGAAGAACGGCACGCCGGCCTCACCGGCGACCGCGCGGGCGAGAAGGGTCTTGCCCGTACCCGGCGGGCCCACCAGCAGCACGCCGCGCGGGATGCGCGCGCCGAGCTGGTTGAACTTCTCGGGGTACTTCAGGAACTCGACTACCTCCTGCAGCTCGGTCTTGGCCTCGTCGACGCCGGCCACGTCCTGGAAGGTGACGACGGTCTTGTTGCCCAGGAACATCCGCGCGCGGCTCTTGCCGAAGCTCATCGCCTGGTTGTTGGTCCCCTGCGCCTGGCGGAGCATGAAGAACAGGAAGGCGCCGATGAGCAGGATCGGCAGCAGTGCGTAGAGCACGAGACCGAACCACGCGCCCCCTTCGGGTGGGTCCCCGCCGAACAGCCCGGGCGGGGAGCTGCACTGGACCGACGCCTGGCACGCCGCGGCCATGTCGGCGGCGACGTTCGTCACGTACTCGCTGGGCACCTTGGTCGTGATGACCTCGGGCTTGTTCGTCTGCGGGTCGACCGAGCGCAGGCTGATCTCGAGCACGTTGCCGCGCTGGGTGACCTTGTCCACCTCGCCGCGCGCCACCCGGCCCAGGAAAGAGTCCTCGGTACCGCTGTACGGGACGGGATCGCCGGCGTCGCCCGGGAAGACCAGCATGTAGAGCAGCGCGATGGTGCCCACGACGAGGATGAGCGTGACGATGCCGTTACGCAGAAATCGGTTGTTCAAGGGATCAACGGCCTCCAGCGGGACGCGCATGCCGTAGGGCACGCCGGCCGATTATAGGACCGATCACGACGGCCCCATCGCGTGTCGCTCGGCGCGGCGCGACAGAGGCGTTGAAACGCGGTGCGTGCGGGCGACTGGCAGCGCTCCGCTGCCCGTTGATTGGTGGCGGGGGTGGGATTCGAACCCACGACCGACGGCTTATGAGTCCGCAGCTCTGCCACTGAGCTACCCCGCCGCGCAGGGCGATTCTACACGGCGCGCCGGGCAGCGCCGTTGCGCGGCCCTACCGGGGCGCCGGCGTGGCGAGGTCGGACCGGCTTACACACTGGGCGAGCTGATCAGCCTGTCGGTCGACGCCACACGGTGAACGTGCCGCTCAACGTCAGCGCGGTGCAGATCGTGCTCAGCGCCTTCAGCCCCACCGACACGGCCACCTCGGGCACGGTCACCTTTGACAACGCTTTGACAACGTCGGCCTATACGGCGAGTGACGCCGCACCACCCTCGGACCGGGAACCGGGGCCGCACGACGGCGGCCCCGGTTCTTTGTGCGCCTCCCTGCAATGGACCTGCAAGCCGCTCACCACCGTTCTCGACGGCACCGGAGTCCACCGCTCGGCACTTGGGGCAGTACCAACGGCGAGCCGGGACAGCAGGTTGTGTCTGGCCCTCGCCGGCCGGCACGCCTAGCGTAGGCACGTACCGGCCATGCGAGGAGGAAGCGCCATGGATGGCAAGGATTCGATCGAACTGGTGATCGTCGATGAGCACCCGCTGGTGCGTGCGGGCGTCCGCACGATGCTCGAGAACGACTGGGGCATGGAGGTTGTCGGCGAAGCGGATTCCGTCGAGGAGGCGCTCAGCTACTGCCGCGAGCACCGCCCCGATGTCGTGCTCATGGATCTCGACCTGCCCGCTCCCGGACTGCTGCAGGGCGTGCAGCGGCTGCGCCGCGAATGCGCCGACTCGGCGGTCGTGATCCTTTCTCATCGTGACGGTGACGAGGAGCTCTACCAGGCCGCGGTGGCCGGCGCGTCCGGGCATGTCGCCGAGGAGGACGAGCCGGCGGCCCTGGCCGACACGATTAGGCTTGCCGCGCTCGGCGAGGAGCCGATCGGCCAGCGGATCGCCGGCCGCCCGTCGGTCAGCCGGCGCGTACTCGAGATGTACCGCCAGCTTGCCCAGACCAGCGTCGTCGAGCACGATGGCGCACCTTCGCTCTCGGCGCGCGACGCGCAGATCCTGCGCTACGTCGCCGCCGGCCTGACCAATCGGCAGATCGGCCAGGCAATGGGTATCTCCGAGAACACGGTCAAGGCAGCGGTGTCGTCGATCCTGCGCCGGCTCGGTCTGCGCCACCGGACCGAGGCCGTCGTCTATGCCGTCCGGCGCGGCTGGATCAGCGTGCCCGACGGACCGAGCAGGAGCAACTGACGGTCGGTCCGGGCCGTGGGCCGGTCGATCTCAGCGACCGTCGGCTCATGGCTGGCGGCAGCTCGTTGGCCTGAGCTCGTGGAGCCAGCGCGTGTAGTCGCCGGTGACGTCGCCGTATCCCACCTTCATCTCCCGCACCGGGCAGCGAACCCAGCCGGGGAAGTAACGGCTGAGATCGGGTTCGTGAAACTCGAGCTCGAAGATCGGTCGACCGCTCAACTCTTCACGGTTCGGTAAGTGGGAATACGGCGTCACGAGTACGTCGGTCCGACGCCCCTCGATCAGCTGCGCGTACTGCAGCGGCATCCAGGTGTCCCAATAGGTGATCAGGACTGCGTTCGGCGGCAGAGTGGCGAGCATCTGGTCGTTGAACCGCGCCGCGTCATGGTTATCGCTCAGGTCTACTGCCGGGAACGACGCGGCGGCGGTGACGACGGCCATTGCTCCGATCGCGCCGGCGACCGCCAGCGGCAGCCGAAGCCAGCGGTCGACGGCGGTCCAGCCAACGCTGGCCAGAACCCCGAGCACGAGCCAGACGCTCATCGTGTAGCTTTCGAGGGAGCCGGCGGTGTAGTTGGTGTAGACATAGAGCGTCGCCGCCGCAGTGCCGATCAGCACCAGGCCGAGAACTGGCGAGCGCCGGGGAACGAGGACCGCGCCGAGCAGTCCGCCAAGCAGCAGAATCACGTGCGGCCCGTTCGCCACCTCCACCAGCCACTCGGGCGCGCGCTCAACGAAGCCGCTCACGCCGGCGGGCGACAGAAAGCGCATGCTGCCCGAGAATTGTTGACCGCTGACGTGGCGGACGAGGGAAGAAAAGTCGTCAATAGCGGTGTATGCCGCCGGCGGGTCGCTGGCTGAACGGAGCGGCAGATAGAGATATGTCGATATGCCGACCAGGAACGCGAGCGCCGCCACCCCCAGCCATGCGGGCCGAGCCCGTAACTCCTTCGCCCCGAGCGCGATGGCGCCCAGAACGATGACCGGCGCCGCAGCGATCGTGAGCATGTGGTTACCGAACGAGAGACCGAGCAGCAGTGCGCCCAGCGCCAGGTGGCGGAGCTGGCGCGTCGCCGACCAGATCACGAGCCGATGCAGCAGCAGCGCGATGAACAGCACGTGCAGCGGCTTCGTCTCCGCCCGCAGAGCGCTCTCCCAGAACGTCGGGCTTACGCCGACGAGTAGCATCGCCGCCATCGCCACGGCCGTTCGTGCACCGAGCTTCGAGGCGATCAGCGTGCCAACGCCGGCTGCCGCGGCGGCACACGCGGCGGACAGCAGATTTGCCTTGTAGGCGATGGAGCCGAAGGGCAAATAGCTCCACAGGTGCCCGAGGAGCGTATACACCGGGTAGCCAGTCGGATGGGTGATGCCGAGGACGGCCGGGACAGTCTGAAGCTCACCCGGGTCGAAGAAGCCGACGCCGGGCAGGAGCGTCAGCGTGTAGAGTACGAGAAGGACGGCAGTAACGGCGCCGGCGGCAATCCGCGAGTCGTCTCGCGACAGCGTGCGACGCGCCGAGTCGAGACCGCGAGCGACGGCGTCGGACAGAGTCAGCCGGCGTGCTTCTCCTGACTGCACAAGAACCGACAGTGCCATCCCCCGAAGCTGCTCCCCGAGCCGCGCCAGGCGTGCGCGAAGTGGTCGCCAAGTCTCGCACAATCGCCGACCGGCGCCCCGCACACGATCGCGCCGCGTCTTCTAGGCAGCAATGCCCGGTCTGGGCGACCTTGCGCACCCGCCCCGTCTCCACCTCGTAGACCAGGCGTGGATCGGCACGCGCACGATCTCGGGCAGCATGCCCAGCACGGTCTGGATGACCGCCGCCTCGTTGAACTGCTTGAACGCCTCGGCGCGCAGGGCGAGCACTTTGGCCGCCGCCTCGGCCTGGCTGGCCAGCTTCTGGCGCTCGGCCTCTGCCTAGGCGGCGATCTTGGCCTGGCGCTCGCCCTCGGCGCACCGCACGACTGCCTCGGGGTCCGGCCGGGCGGATCGTTGTCGTTAGCAGCTCCATCGCCTTGCGCGCCGCCTCGAGCTCGGCCAGCTCGGTCTGCTTGCGCACGACCTCCTGCTGCGCCTCGGCCTGGGCCAGCGGCCCCGCCTGCAGCGCACGTGCCTCCGCGGCGGACGTGTGGATCAGCACCTCGGCCTGGCGCAGCTCACGTCACGCTGCGCGTTGACCTTGATCTGCTGGGCCTGCGCCTCGCGCACCGCGGCCTCCTGGTCGGCCGTCGCCTTCGCCATAGCCGCACTCGTCGTCGATGCCCTGGATGGTGAACGAGTCGATCTGCAGGCCCGACGTGGCGAGGTCGCCCTTGGCCGCGTCCTGCACCTGCTGGAGCAGCTTCTGGCGGTCGATGATCAGCTCCTCGATCGTCAGCGTGCCGACGATCGAGCGCAGCGAGCCCTCGAGCACGTTCTTGACGATCGAGTCGACCTGGTCGTCGCGCGCATCCAGGAGACGCTCGGCCGCGTTGCGGATCGACTCGACGTCGCGGCCGATCTTGAACGTCGCCACGGCCTGGACGCCAACCTTGATGCCCTGGCTGGTGACTGCGTCGAGCAGGGCGACGCTGATCTGCCGCGCCGCCAGCTTCAGCCGCCTGACCCTAAGGATCAGCGGCAGGACGAAGGTGCCGCCGCCGACGACGGCGCGGATCCCCTTGTCGGCGGCGCTGCTCGCGGCGATCTCGCCCCGTTCGTCGCGCACCTTCGCCCCACGCGAGCCGGCGACGATCAGCGCCTCGTTCGCGTTGGCGACGCGATAGCGGCTGACGATGTAGAGACGAGCAGGGCCAGGACTGCGATCAACGCCACGACGAGCAGCGGGGCGGTGCCGCCGAACTCGATGAAATCAGGCATTGAGCGTCCCTCCTTCGGCCGCGGCCGGCGCCGGCGCGGGCTTGACGACGAGAGTCGAGCCGAAGAGCTCGACGACGACGGTGGTGCCTGCCGCTATGTCGACGTCGGCCGCGCGGTCAGGTTGTGCGCGCTTCCGCCGTAAGCGACCGGCCGCGCCGGGCATAGACCCAATCGATCGTTCACGGCCGCCGCCCGTAGGGATCGAGATTGCGCGACGCCTCGTTGAGGACCGTCTCGACCGGGCCGGCGAAGACCAGCGCGACGGCCAGCGCGGTACCGACGACGGCGACCGTGACGACGAGTAACCGCCGGCCGCTGGCCACTCTCGGCCAGCCGAGCAGCCGGGCGGCGCGGTCCGCGCCACGCACGAACGGGACGGCGGCCAGCGCCACCGTCAGGCCGTGCGGCCAGATGATCGGGAGGCCAAGCGTCGCCGCCACGGCAACCGTCCACGGCCGGTCCGTGCGTGCACCCCAGATCACGAGCGCGGCCGCCAGGGGCAGGCGGATGGGCAGCGGCGGCGGCACGCTGTAGTGCTGCGGCTCGTTGACGTTGCTCAGCGTGGCAGTGATCCACTCGCTCCACCAGTGCGGCGCGACGACCGCGCTGGCGGCGCTGACCGCGGCCGTCGCGCCGAGGGCAATGGCCAGCGAACGCCACTCGCCGCGCACAGCGAACCAGAGCAGGCCCACGCCCGGGGTCACCTTGGTGAGTACGACGAAGGCCCAGCTCGCCGGGTAGCGGAAGCCGAGGGCGATGGCGGCCGCCATCAGCAGGTGGACGTTGCCGTGGTATAGCTCGAGCGCCACCGGCGGCAGGGCGAGCAGGGCGAGCGTCCAGCGGCCGCCCAGCCAGGCGACGCAGGCGAGCATCAGCGCCTGCCACAGCCACAGGAAGAGCCACCACGGCAGTGCGCCGAGCGGGGCGAACAGCAGCGCGATCGGTGGTGCATAGCGGAATGCACCGAGCGTGAAGTTGCTGAACATCGTCCGGCCGTAGAGGTCGGCGACGTCGATCGACCAGTACGAGTAAGCGTCATAGCCCAGGCTGCGCCCGAAGTAGGTCACCACAACGAGCGTGAAGCCGGTCGCCAGCCAGCCCGAGATGATCAGGCCGTCGCGCAGCGCGCGCAGTCGGAGCGCTGCCGGTGCGGCAGGCAGCGGCTCGAATGGCGGCGGGCGTCTCATGCGTGCCCGCGAGCGTGAAGCGTCAGTCGCCGAAGAGGAGCCTCAACCAGCTGTCGAGCGGGGACGCCGGCACGTCGGAAGTCGGCGGTCCACCCAGCGGCTCGACGACCGGCGCCGGCGGCGCGCCGGGTTCGAGGGCGAAAGCGCGCTCGCCCGGCCGCCCCACGCCGTAGGCGCGCGCGGCAAAGCGGACGTAGGCATCGGATTGCAGGACCTGAGCCTCGCGGCTCGCCTGTTCGAGGCGCAACTGCAGCGCCGCGTTGTCGGTGCGCACGCCATCAACCCGCGCGTTGGCTTCGTTGAGCTGGGCGAGCACGCGGCCGAAGGCGAGCAGCACCCACAGCGCGACGACGATCGCCACGACCATGCCGAGGTGGGCACGCGTTGGGCGCAGGCGGCGCGCGGTGACGGCGAGAGCCGCGGCGGCGGTGGGCATCTCGGCGGAGCGTAGGCACGCCCGATTCGCATTGTCAAATCGAGACGCCGCGTGCAACCGGCACTCGGCTCGTTCACCCGCTTGTTAGACTCCCGCCAAACCGAACGTATGATCGAAAGGAAAGACGGTGCGCCTCTACACACCATCAACCACCGTCGCCTGCCTCGAGCGGCTGCTCGCCGAAGAGGACGTGAGCGCCGCGGTTGCGGCGCACCGCGTCCTGCCTGCCCGCCCGCCGCAATTGATGCCATTACCCGAGTGGCTCGACGATCGGCTCGTAGGGGCGTTGCACGGCCGCGGGATCGACGCGCTGTACAGGCACCAGGCTGACGCGCTTGCCGCGCTGCGCGCCGGACAGGACATCGTGGTCGTCACGCCAACCGCCTCGGGAAAGTCGCTCTGCTACGACCTGCCGGTGCTGCAGGCACTGGCCGAGGACCGGCAGACGCGGGCGCTCTACCTCTTTCCGACCAAGGCGCTGAGCCAGGACCAGCTGGCCGGCTTCCGTCGCTTGGCCGCCGATGCCGGGCTGCAGCTTGCCGCTGCCATCTACGACGGCGATACGCCCGGCCCTGTCCGATCGTCGATTCGTGCCGCCGGCCAGGTCGTGCTGAGCAATCCGGACATGCTGCACGCGGCGATCCTGCCCCACCACACGCGCTGGTTCCAGCTCTTCGAGCAGCTGCGCTTCATCGTCGTCGACGAGGCGCACACCTATCGCGGCGTCTTCGGCAGCCACGTCGCCAACGTATTGCACCGGCTGCTCCGCCTGTGCGCCCACTACGGCAGCCGGCCACAGGTGATCTGCTGCTCGGCGACCATCGGCAACGCGCAGGCGCTCGCCGAGACGCTGACCGGCCGCTCGATGACGGTCATCGAGCGCAACGGCGCCCCATCGGGCGAGAAGCACATCGTCGTCCTCAACCCGCCGGTCGTCGACCCTCGTGCCGGCATGCGCGCCAGCGGCCTCGGTCTCGCCCGCCGAGCGGCGCTTGCCTTCCTGCGTGCGGGCCGCCAGACGATCGTCTTCGGCCGCTCGCGAGTCGGCGTCGAGCTGCTCTTGACCGGCCTGCGCGAGGCGCTGCGCGAGGGCCGCGGTCCGCTGCAGCGCGTACGCGGCTACCGTGGCGGCTATCTGCCCAGCGAGCGTCGCCAGATCGAGGCCGGCCTGCGCTCGGGCGAGATCCTCGGCGTCGTCAGCACAAACGCGCTCGAATTGGGTATCGACATCGGCCGCCTCGACGTCGCCGTGCTCGCCGGCTACCCGGGCACCATCGCCGGGACGTGGCAGCAGATGGGCCGTGCCGGGCGGCGTGCCGAGGCGAGCGTGGCGATCCTCGTCGCCGGTCCCGGTCCGGTCGACCAGTTCGTGGCCGGCCACCCCGATTACCTCTTCGCGGCGTCGCCGGAAGAGGCGCGTCTCGATCCGACGAACCTGCACGTTCTGCTCGCCCACACTCGCGCGGCGATCTTCGAGCTGCCGTTCGGCGACGGCGACCAGTTCTGTGGCGTGGCGGTCGACGAGCTGCTCGAATTCCTGGCCGAGGAAGGCCACGTCCGGCATGCCGACGACGGGCGCTGGTACTGGGCCAGCGAAAACTTCCCCGCCTCCGCGATCTCGCTCCGCGTTGCCGCACCCGAGAACGTCGTCATCGTCGACACCGCCGGGCCGCGTCCGCGCGTCATCGGCGAGGTCGACCTGTTCTCGGCACCCACGCTGGTCCATGAGAACGCGATCTACCTGCATGAGAGCCGCCAGTACCACGTCGATCGGCTCGAGTGGGACGAACGCCGCGCCTACGTCCGGCCGGTCGACGTCGACCACTACACGCAGGCCGAGCTGGCGGTCACGCTCAAGCCGCTCGAGACGTTCGCCGCGGCAGCGGTCCCGGCGGGCGAGCGCGCCCACGGCGAGGTGATGGTCAGCAGCCTTGCCACGATCTACAAGAAGCTGCGCCTGGAGACCCACGAGAACCTCGGCTGGGGCCGGATCCACCTGCCCGAGATCGAGCTGCACACGACGTCCTACTGGCTGGCACTGGACCCCACTGCGCTCGCCGGCTGGCGTCGTGACGAGCTCGATAGCGCACTGGCCGGGATGGGCCGCGCGATGCAGACGCTGGGGAGCATCTTGTTGATGGCCGATCCGCGCGATCTCGGCATGGTCGCGCAGGTCCGCTCGCCGCACGCCGAGCGGCCGCTCGTCTACCTGTACGACGCCGTGCCGGGTGGCGTCGGCC
>JALYGJ010000088.1 GCA_030777155.1 Chloroflexota bacterium
CGCGTCTCGAGGTGAACCCGCACGTGTCCCGCGTCGGCGTGCTTGCGTGCGTTGTTGAGCGCCTCGCGCGAGATGCGCAGCAGCTCGCGCTGGACATCGCCGGGCAGCACGACGTCTTGGCCCTCGGCGTGGAACTCGATGTCCATGCTGAAGCGATCTGAGTAGTCGGCGACGAAGCGGTCGAGCAGCTCGCCAAAGCCGCCGTGCAGCTCGGGCTGGAGGGCCAGCACCACCTCACGCGCCTCCGCCAGAGCGCCCTCGAGGATCGTGTCCACCCGCTGCACGATCTCGTTCCCATCGGGCGGCAGATCAGGGATCTCGCGCAGTTGGGCACCCGTCAGGCGGGCCAACCACAGGTCCTGCACCAGCCCGTCATGGACGTCCCGTGCCATCCGCGCGCGCTCCTCGGCGATCGCCCGTTTCGCCTCCGAATGGCGCAGCCGCTCCAGCGTCTGGTTGGCGGCGACCAGCGCCGCGAGGTCTGCGCGCGTCGCGGCGGCGATCCCGCCCAACACGAGCACATAGAAGCCGACGCGCAGCAGGTCGCCGCTGGTGATGATCCCGGCATACATCCCCGGCGCTGCCGCGTAGTGGACCTGCATGAAGGCGGCCACGAGCAGGCCGGCCGACAGGTAACCTGGGTAGCCCGCGTTCCGCGCGCGGGCAGCCATGCCGACGAAACCGACGGCAGCCGCGAGGAAGACGGCGCCGATGGCCAGCTGCGCGACCGCCCACAGGCCGACGAAGACGCTTGGGTCGACGAACGGGCTCGACTGGACCAGGCGCGCCAGCTCGTCGGCGGCGACAAGTGCCGGCAGGCCCGGGTGGATTGACAGTGCGAGCGCGCCCAGCACCAGCACCGCCGCCGCCGGAACGAGCAGCGTCAGCAGCGCGACCGTGTGGCGCGGTCGCCGCCAGCGACGCAGGGCGGCGACTGCGGCGAGCAGCAGCAGGACAGCCGCGATGCCGCGTTGCAGCGTCCAGATGTAGAGCGGCGCCTGGCCGGGGGAGGCGGGATCGTAGCCGGCAACGGATGCATTGTCCGTGCCGACCATGACCAGCCGCAGCAGGCCGCCCACGAACAGGACGAGGAAGGCACTGCCCTGGAACAGCGCGTCGTTCTCGCCCGCGTCCTGGTAGCGCAGCCACGCCCGGGCAGCAACCGTACCGGCGATTACGGTCGCGGCCGTATCGAGGATCAGGTCGGCCGCCGCGGCGCGGATGACATACGCCACGCCAGGCATGAACAGGAAGACGGCGGTCAGGATCAGCAGGACCAGCCCGAACAGCGCGAACAGGCCGTACACCGGGCTGATGCGACGGCCCGTCTGCATGGCGCCCGCTGCCCGCTTGAGCGGATGCCGCTGTGTCTGTGTTCGAGCGTGCGGTGACGCGCTCGTGTTGAAGCCCTCCGTGCACGAGGATGGGGGCTTCCCCCTCCGCGGGCATCTTACGGGTGCCGTCTAGTGGCTCCGTCGAGTGGCCGTTGACCGGAGAAAAAGAACCGGCCCGGGTGGTCGTCCCGGGCCGGTGTCTGTTTGGACGGGCGGTGTCAGTCGGACGCTTCCGCGGCCTGCCCCTCGCCCCGCCTCAGCGCCACTCGCTGGCCCTGAAGCCGAGCCAGCCGATGACCGAGCGATAGTAGCGGCTGGGCTTGTACGGATCGAGGATCGCCGTCGTGCCCGGCGTCCGCTCGGAGGCGAACGAGAAGCTGTACGACCGTGTCCTGCTCGGATCGCTCCAGAAGATCTCCTTCATCGTCCGGTTGGTCTTGTAGAGCCCGTAGAAGATGTGGTTCGACTTGCCGTAGCCCTGCGCGAAGACGACCTTCGCGTTGGTGCGCAGGAAGCCCGCCCCGTAGTTGTCGACACGCTGCTTGGCCACCGACTTGGTCGGGTTTGCGCGGCCCGGCTCGGAGTTGCCCGAGGCGTAGCACAGGCGCATCAGCAGCACAACCGAATTCCTCGCCAGGTTGATGTCCTTGGCGACGTAGTACTCGCCCCAGTACTTGACCTTGGTGTTGCCGTTGTTGAGCTTGGGATTGAGCCCGAAACCGTCCTTCGTGTAGCGCTGGAAAGGCGGGTACGGGCTGGGCCAACCGTTGCCGTGGCCGAGGTAGATCAAGACATTCGCGCCCTGCGCGTAGTACTTCACCCGCGCCCACGTCGCGTTCGGTGTATAGATCTTGATGACCTTCGCCCCGTACTTGGCGGCCTGCGCGGCGGCATCGTTGGCGACCGACTTGAAGTACGACGTGTTCGAGCCGACCGGGCCGACGACGATGACGACCTTCTTGCCCGTGGCGGCAGCGGGCGCCGGCGTCGTGACGGCCATTCCGCCCACGGCGAGCGTCATGGCGAGACCGATCAGGCCGACCACACGGACCGATCGTCGGCCGGGCACCGCGGTGGTGCCCTTTGAGCATTCTGGCAAGTTCTTGCCTCCTCCCAACCGGACGCCGTGCTCGGGCACGGCGACGGAGTTCTCGGCCGGGCGGCAATGCAGAGGCTCAAGCGGCTCCCAGAGGAGCCGGCACGTGACGTGGACCGATGAGGCACCGACCCAAGGGTGCAGGAGCGATCACGCTGGGGCGCGATCCTCGGCTGAGGCGAGGGCGCGACGCTGGGGCGCCGGACCCGGGACGGGGCATTACCGCTGGCTATTTCTCTTTTGTTGTCGGGTCACCCACCGAGTGTTCACGGCACCGGCGGGCCTATCAGCCGAGGCGCACAGTATGACAAACCCATGCAAGAGGTGCAGCGGGCGCCGGCAGGCTAGATTTGCTCGATGAACGACGCGCTCCGCGTCTGGCTCGAGCCGGGCTACGACCACGGGCGGACGGGCGCGTGGCTACTCGATTGGCCCGGTGCGTTCTGCTGGGGGCCTGACCGCGCAGGCACGCTCGACCGCGTCCACAGCGCGGCTCATCGCTTCGTCGAGTGGCTGGCCGAGCACGGCGAGCAGGTCGCGCGGCCACCGCTGGCCGAGGTCGAGGTGGTCGAGGAGGTGGGCGCCTATCGACTGGACGACGGATATGAGGTGAACGCCACCTTTGCCGCCGACTCACGACGCGTCAGCGCCGACCAGCTCGCGGCGCAGCTGCGATGGCTGGGCTACGCGCGCGAGGACCTCGACGCGCTGATCGGCCGGTTGGCCGACTTCGAGGCGGCCGGTGGCAGGCTTCCGCTCGAGGACCGGTCGTCCGAGCCGCTGGCGTCGCGGGCGGACGCGGGGCGTACCGGCGACGAGGTCCTCCGCCACGTCGCCGGTGCCGAGGTCTGGTTCGCCAGCCGGCTGGACGGCAGCGCCCGCTACGCCGGGCCGCCACGCGACGGTGAGCTCCGTCCGTACCTGGCCGCGACGCGGGAATTCCTGATCCGAATGCTCGAGGTCCTCCGTGCCCGCGACCCGGGCGCGACACGCACTGACGGCAAGGGTGAGCACTGGACGCTGGCCAAGGTCCTCCGCCGCGCTCTCTATCACTCACTCGACCACCTCGATGAACTCGACCGGCGGCTGGCGTTGGCCGAGGATCGAGCGGCGGGCCTCGAGCTGCGCCGCAACGCCGAGCTCGACGGCGAGGAGCTGCGCCGGCTGTTCGCCGCGACCGGGCTGCTGCGCCGGGCACGCGACACGCCCGAGGTGACGGCGCGGATGCTGGCCGGATCGACCGAAACCGTAAGCGCGTGGGACGGCGATCGGCTGGTGGGGTTCGGGCGGATCATCACCGACGAGGCGACCAACGGCTACATCTCGACGGTCGCCGTCACGCCGCGCTGGCAGAACCGCGGCGTCGGAGAGCGGCTCATGGCCGCGCTGATGGAGGGGCGCGAGGCGCTCAAGCTGACCCTCGACGCGCGGGCGGGCGCGCAGTCGTTCTATGAGCGGCTCGGGTTCAGGCGGTCGGATAGCGTGACGGTCCGCCCGCGCCAGCATCAGACACGGCGACCCGAGTTGCGATAGGCAGGCGCTGCCGCCAAACGATCGGGGGATTGCGGCGCTGTTGCGCGCGTCGCATACTCGCGCCCACGAGTCCCAGCGGGTATCGAGTCGGAGGGGCAAATGGGCGAGCGGGTCATTCCATCCGTCGCGAGCGCCCTTCGTGAGTGGCGAAGTGCTGAGCAGGCCGCGGCTGTTGCGCGGCGCGGGCGGCTTGCGGCACAAAAGTCGGCCGGGGCCGCGGCACAGGCGGCAGACGCGGCCCACGCGACGGCCGAAGCGGCCAAGGCGTCACTCGCAGCAGCGGCGGCGGCAGAGGCGTCCGCAGCGAAGACAGCGTCGGCGGCGAAGCTCGCCGCACTGGCCAGTGAGGCCGACCTGGCCGACACGATGGCCGAGGACTCGCTGGCCGAGATCGATGAGGCGGCGGCGAAGGCACGCTATCGTGAGGCGGCCGAAGGCGCGGTGAGAAGCACCCACGGTCCGCGGCGATAGAGAAGCGCACGTAGGGGCGTGAGGGGATACCGGTGGCGATCAAGCGCGAGCGCGCGACCAACCGCGGGGCGAGGACCGGCGTGCACGCGTTCGTGGCCGGCGAGCGGCTGCCCGAATCGCACCTCGCTCGCACCGCCTTTCTAGCCGAGCTCGGCGCGCAGGCGGCAACCGAGCAGAGCCTTCAGGCAATCTTCGACGCCGCGGTCGCGGGCGTCGCCCGCCTGCTCGATCACGAGTACTGCAAGGTCCTCGAGCTGCTGCCCGATCGCACTGCCGTCAAGCTCGTCTCGGGCGTCGGGTGGCAGCCCGGGCTCGTTGGTCACGCAACTGTTGGAACGGGTCGTGACTCGCAGGCCGGCTACACGCTCGCCACTGGTGGTCCGGTTATCGTCACCGACCTTCGTACCGAGCCGCGCTTCTGGGGGCCACCGCTTCTCCGCGACCACGGCGTAATAAGTGGTATGAGCACCGTCATCCCGGGACCGGACGGGCCGTGGGGCGTGCTCGGTACCCACTCGACCAGGCAGCGCAGCTACTCCGCCGCGGACCCCGCCTTCCTGAGCGCCGTCGCGTCGCTGCTCGGGGCGGCGATTGCGCGCCTGGAGGGGAAGCGGGACAGCGAAGCAGTCCGGGAACGGCTGACCGTTGCCCTCGGGCGTGAGGAGGCGCGAGCGTCCGAGCTGCGGGCAGTAATCGGCGCCATCGGCGACGCGGTACTGGTGTTCGACGAACTTGACCGCCTGCTGCTAATGAACCAGTCGGCGACCGCCCTCCTCGACGGGATGGACGTGCGTCAGCTGAGGGACGCGGGGAGCGCGCTCGAGCTGCACGACCCGCGCGAGCTGGAGCGGGTGGTGATTGAGCGGCCGCTGGCAGGCACGGGGCGTTGGGTCGAAGCAGCGCTCTACCGCGTGCCGCTGTGGTCGACCCCAGTGGACACGTCGACGGGAAGGCAGTCGCACGAGAACCGCGCGTCTTCAATCCTCGTCCTGCGCGACGTCACCCTGGCGCGACAGGCGCGCCAGGCGCGTGAAGCTTTCATCGATGTCCTGTCGCACGAGCTGCGAACGCCGATCACGACCATCTACGGCGGCGCGCACATGCTGACGCGCGAGTTGGAGCCTGCCAAACGGCAGGCGGTGCTCGCCGACGTGTTGGCTGAGGCGGACAGGCTCGATCGGATGGTCGAGGACCTGCTCGTCCTGTCGCGCGTCGAGCGCGACACAGTCGAGGTCGTCCTCGAGCCCGTGTCGCTGCAGAGACTGGTGCCCGAATTCGTGGCATTCGAACGCGCGCGATGGCCCGACCATCGGATCGAGCATCAAGTCGGATTGGACCTTCCGCCGGTCGCTGCTGATCGGACGTACGTGGAGCAGGTCTTGCGAAACGTCGTTGGCAACGCCGGCAAGTTCAGTCGGCCGGGCTCGCGAATAGACATCGTTGCGCGCACTGACGGAGAGTTCGTCGAGATCAGTGTGCTCGACGAAGGACCAGGGTTTGATCCGCAGGAAGCGTATCGGCTGTTCGAGCTCTTCTACCGAGCTCCATCGACGAAACGGACACCTGGATCAGGGATCGGTCTCTACGTCAGTCGACGCCTCGTCGAGGAGATGGGCGGGCGGATGCACGCCGAGCCGCGGCCTGGCAGGGGCGCTGCCTTCGTGTTCACCCTGCGCCAGTACGCGGAATAGCGGCAAGTTCGAGCTGTCGAAGAGGGGTGTCGCAGGTCCACTACGACGGGTCGGCTACTCTTCTGGGCGGTGCTTGAAGTCTGCCCGAAACCGTTCATGCGTTCTATACTTCGCTGGTGCCCGCCGGAAGCCGTATGACCCAGGAAAGGCTCGTTGTTCGTGGCGCGCGCGAACACAACCTGAAGAACATCACCGTCGAGCTGCCGCGCGATCGCCTGATCGTCATCACCGGGCTGTCAGGCAGCGGCAAGAGCAGCCTCGCCTTCGACACCATCTACGCCGAAGGCCAACGGCGCTACGTCGAAAGCCTCTCGGCGTACGCGCGCCAGTTCCTCGGCCAGATGGAGAAGCCAGACGTCGACCAGATCGACGGACTATCGCCCGCCATCTCGATCGACCAGAAGGGCGCCAGCCGGAACCCGCGCTCGACGGTCGGGACGGTGACCGAGATCTATGACCACCTGCGCCTGCTGTTCGCGCGCATCGGGCACCCGCATTGCCCCGTCTGCGGGCGCGAAATCGAGCGCCAGACCGTGCAGCAGATCGTCGACCGCATCCTCGCGCTGCCCGACGCGACACGGCTGCTCATCCTCGGCCCGCTCATCCGCGATCGCAAGACGGAGGGCGACCGCCTCTTCGACGCCGCCCGCCGGCAGGGCTTCGTGCGTGCCCGCGTCGACGGCGAGCTGTACGACCTCGACGAGGCACCCACGCTCGACAAGTACAAGCGGCACACGATCGAGGTGGTCGTTGACCGCCTCGTCGTCCGACACGCCGACGCCGACGGCGCACCCTACGGTCCGGACCACCCCAACCCGGAGCTGGGTCGCTTCGCCGACTCGGTCGAGACGGCGCTGCGGCTCGGAGAGGGCGTGATGGTCGTCGCGCCCGCCGACCCGGGCGCCTTCGAAGAGCAGCGCTACAGCGAGCGCTACACGTGCCCGTTCGACGGTACGACGCTCGACGAGCTTGAGCCGCGTTCGTTCTCTTTCAACTCGCCCCATGGCGCCTGCCCCAGCTGCACCGGCCTCGGCGTGCGCATGGAGTTCGACCCGGCACGCGTACTGGACCGCAACCTGTCGATCGACAAGGGCGCGCTGGTGCCGTGGGCGCGCATGCCGATGGCCGACTCGTGGTACGGCCGCGTGGTCGAAGCGGTGGCCAAGCGGCGCGGCTTTCGCACGGATGTGCCCGTGCGCGAGCTCGCGTCCGAGCACATCGACTACCTGCTGAACTCGCCGCGTGGCGAGAAGGTGCGCATCGGCTACAGCAACGGTGGCCGCACCAACTACTACGACGCCCGCTTCGAAGGCGTCCTGGTCAACCTCGAGCGCCGCTACCGAGAGACGGAATCCGAGTGGGTCAGGGCGGAGCTCGAGAAGTACATGGTCGCCCGCCCCTGCCCGGCCTGCCGTGGCACGCGGCTCCGGCCGGCGGCTTTGGCGGTCACCGTCGACGGGCTGACCATCGCCGAGGTCGCCGCGATGTCGATCACCCGCGCGCTCGCATGGGTCGAGCGGTTGCCCAACCGGCTCACCGACCGTGAGCGTCAGATCGCCCGCCAGGTGCTCAAGGAGATCCGTGCCCGGCTGGGCTTCCTGGTCGACGTCGGGCTCGACTACCTAACCGTCGACCGCACCTCTTCGACACTCTCGGGTGGGGAGGCGCAGCGCATCCGGCTGGCGACGCAGATCGGCTCGTACCTGATGGGGGTGCTGTACATCCTCGACGAGCCGACGATCGGGCTGCACCAGAAGGACAACGCCAAGCTGATCGCGACGCTCATCCGCCTGCGCGACCTGGGCAACACGCTGATCGTGGTCGAGCACGACGAGGAGACGATCCGGACGGCCGACTGGGTGCTCGACATCGGGCCCGGCGCCGGCGAGCACGGCGGCGAGGTGATCGCGTCCGGGCCGCTATCGGCGGTCCTGGCCGAGCCGCGCTCGATAACTGGAGCGTACCTGCGCGGCGAGCGGTCCGTGCCCACTCCTGCGCGGCGGCGCGAGGGCAACGGCCGCGCGCTCGTCGTACGCGGCGCACGGGCCCACAACCTCAAGGGCATCGACGTTCGCTTTCCGCTCGGGACGATGACGGCCGTCACCGGTGTGTCGGGCAGCGGCAAGTCGACGCTGGTGGCGGAGATCCTGTACCGGGCGCTGGCACGGGCGCTGACCGGGGCGCGCGACGAGCCGGGCGAGCATGATGCCCTGGAGGGGGTCGAGGCGGTCGACAAGGTGATCGAGATCGACCAGAGCCCGATCGGGCGGACGCCGCGCTCGAACCCGGCGACGTACGTTGGTCTCTTCACGGCCATCCGCGAACTGTTTGCCGGCGTGCCCGAGGCGCGCATACGTGGCTACGGGCCCGGCCGCTTCTCGTTCAACGTCAAGGGCGGTCGGTGCGAGAGCTGCAAGGGCGACGGGATCATCAAGATCGAGATGCAGTTCCTGCCCGACGTCTACGTGCCGTGCGAGGTGTGCGGCGGCAAGCGCTACAACCGCGAGGCGCTCGAGATCCACTACAAGGGTCGGTCGATCGCCGACGTACTCGACATGACGATCGAGGAGGCATTCGAGTTCTTCTCGGCAGTGCCGGCCGTCCGCGCGAAGCTAGCCACGCTGGTCGATGTCGGCCTCGGGTACATGCGTTTGGGGCAGCCGGCGACGACGCTGTCGGGCGGCGAGGCGCAGCGGGTGAAGCTGGCCACCGAGCTCTCGCGTCGGGCGACCGGCAAGACCGTCTACGTCCTCGACGAGCCAACGACCGGGCTCCACTTCGCTGATGTCGAGAAGCTGCTGCAGGTGCTCCACCGGCTCGTCGACGCGGGCAACACGGTGATCGTCATCGAGCACAACCTCGACGTCATCAAGACGGCCGATTGGGTGGTCGACCTGGGCCCGGAGGGCGGCGAGCGCGGGGGCCATGTGGTCGTCGCCGCCACGCCCGAGGAGGTTGCCGCCGCAGCCCACGCCGGCTCGGCGACCGGGGAGTACCTGGCGCGCGTGTTCCGCGGTGAGCCGCTCGTGCCGTTGAGTGATGTCTCGTTCGCCGAGGCCGCCGGGCGGCCGGACCC
>JALYGJ010000089.1 GCA_030777155.1 Chloroflexota bacterium
CGGCGCGACCGCGCGCAGCCCGCTGGGACGCGAGCGCTGCCGGGTTCGCCTCGCCACCGGCGAGGCGGTCGCCCGGGGCGACGTGCTCGGGCAGCGCGATCGGTGCGCCGCAGCGCAGGCAGATGGCGCTCTCCCCTTCGCGCGCGACGGGACCATCGTCGCTGTCATGGAGAGCGCCGAGCGGCTCGCGCGACGTCGTGTAGTCACACTTCGGGTAGCGCGAGCAGCCCCAGAACACGCTGCCGGTCCGGCGCGCACGGCGGGCGGTCAGCTGGCCCTCGCCGCACTTGGGGCAGCTGACCTCGAACGGCAGCGCCGGCGGCCGCGGTGGCCCGCTGCGTCGGATGTAGCCACAGTCGGGGTAACGCGAGCAGCCGGCGAAGGGGCCAAACCGACCGCGACGCGCGACGAGCGTGCCCTGTCCGCATTCCGGGCACGTCTCGCCGACGCCCTCGACGTCGGGCGTCGCCGGCTCCTCGCCGGGCAGCGGCCGCGTCTCCTGGTGCTCTGGGTAGAGCGAGCAGGCCAGGAAGCGCCCGTTGCGGCCGAGGCGGATGACCATCGGGTGGCCCTCCGAACAGACCTCGTCGGTCGGCTCGGTGGTGAAGTCGCGCCGGCGCAGCTCGCTGCGCTTCTCCTTGACGCGCTCGCTGAAGGGGCCGTAGAAGTCGCGCAGGAGCGGCACCCACTGGCGCTCGCCGCGTGCGATCTCGTCGAGCTCGTGCTCCATGCGCGCCGTGAACTCGAGGTCGACGAACTCGCCGAAGTGCTCGACGAGCAGGTCGGTCACCACCTCGCCGACGGGCTCCGGTCGCAGGCGGCGCTCGACGACCTTGACGTAGCCGCGCTCGATGATCGTCGAGATGATCGCTGCGTACGTCGACGGCCGGCCGATGCCGTGCTCCTCGAGCGCCTTGATCAGCGTCGCCTCCGTGTAGCGTGGCGGCGGCTGCGTGAAGTGCTGGTTGGGCGTGACGTCGCTGACGCTCGTTCGCTCGCCGCCGGCCAGCGCCGGCAGCTGGCGTCCCTCCTCCTCGGTGGCGGCGTCGTCGGAGCCCTCGGTGTAGACGGCGGCGAAGCCGTCGAACGTCGTCCGCGTCGAGCTGGCGCGCAGCGCGTAGCGGTCGGCCGTCAGCTCGACGGTCGTCGTCTCCAGCTCCTTGGCCGCCATCTGCGAGGCCAGCGCGCGCTGCCAGATGAGCCGGTAGAGCTTCAGCTCGTCAGGCGGCAGCTGGCCGGCCAGCGACTCGGGGTCGCGCGCGAAGCTCGTCGGCCGGATCGCCTCGTGCGCCTCCTGCGCGCCCTTGACACGGTTCTTGAAGACGCGACCGCGTGGCACGACGTAGCGGGCGCCGTAACGGCCGACGATGACGTCGCGCGCCTCACCCATGGCGACGCCTGCGATAGCGGTCGAATCGGTGCGCATGTAGGTGATCAACCCGACCGGCCCGTCGCCGGTATCGAGGCCCTCGTACAGCCGCTGCGCGACGCGCATGGTGCGTGCCGGGTTGAAGCCCAGCCGGCGGCTGGCCTCCTGTTGCAGCGTGCTCGTCGTGAAGGGCGGCGCCGGGTTGCGCTTCTGGGCGCGCGTGGTGACGCCGTCGACGATCGGCACGCTCTCGCGCAGCGCGGCCGCATGGCGTTGCGCTGTCTCGCCGTCGCCGATCTCCGCCGGCCGGCCGCCGATCCGGACCAGCTGGGCGGTAAAGGCCTCGCCGGCTTCGCTGGCGAGCAGCACCTCGAGGGTCCAGTACTCGCGTGCGACGAAGTTGCGGATCTCGCGCTCGCGCTCGACGACCAGCCTGACGGCGACCGACTGGACCCGCCCGGCCGACAGCCCGCCACGGACCTTGCGCCATAGCAGCGGGCTGAGCGTGTAGCCGACGAGCCGGTCCATGATCCGCCGCGTCTGCTGCGCGTCGACCAGGTTCTGGTCGATCCCCCGCGGCCGGCGAAAGGCGCGCGTGATCGCATCGTGCGTGATCTCGCTGAACGTCACTCGGCGGCGCTTCTCGGGCGGCACCGCGGCAGCCTCGGCGACGTGCCAGGCGATCGCCTCGCCCTCGCGGTCGAGGTCAGTGGCCAGGTAGACCGCGTCGGCGCTGCGCGCCGCCTTCTCTATCGTGTCGACGTGCCGGCGGCGGTCGTCGGACACGACGTAGTCGGGCGCGAAGTCACGTTCGACGTCAACGCCCAGCTTGTTCTTGCCCGGGTTCTCGGGCAGGTCACGAACGTGCCCGTACGAGGCGAGGACCTTGTATTCGGGACCCAGATATCGCTCGATCGTGCGCGCCTTCGCCGGCGACTCCACGACGACCAGGTTCTTCGTCATCGGCGGCGAGTGTAGCATCGGGTTCCGGCGCTCCCGGACCGCCCGGTGGCCGGTTGCCGGGCCCGATTCAGAGCTCGCGAATGCGCGCCAGCAGATCCTCGTCGGGCTCGAGAGCGAAGGCCGGTTCCTCGTCGAGCGCCGAGCGTTGCGGCTCCGGCGGCGGCGCGGGCACGGCCTCCGGCTCGGCCGGTGGCTCTTCGCCGCTCTCGGTCACTGACGCCCGCGGCACCTCGATGAAGGTGACCGTCGCCAGCGGGATCAGGAACCACGAGCTGCTGTCGTCGATGAACGACGGGCGCTTGTTGTCGGTGGTGCGCACGTTCGTGCAAACGACGCTCACGTCCGACGTGGTGGGCAGGGCGCGCAGGTCGACGAGCAGCGGCAGCTGGCCATGTTGATGGATGACGGCATTGCGGATCACCGGCCGAGTATGGCGCCTGCGGCGAGCCGCCGGCAACGGTACTCCCGTCCGGCACGCGGCGGCCGGTGGCGCTCACCGCAGGAGCGGGCCGGCGGGCAGGTAGGCCGGCCCGATCGGCTGGATCCAGCCGCGCATGAGCAGCAGCGTGACCGCGCCCGACACGACGGCCGGCGGTAGACCGGTGTCGTCGACGAGCACGTCGAGACCGGCCGGTGAACGGCGCAGCCGCTCGGCAACCACGCGCTCGGCAGCGCCGAGCATGGCCAGCGCCGCTCCACCTGAGAGCGTCCGGCCGGCGGTGCCGGTAGTGCCCGCCGGCGCGCCGGCGCTGGTGGGGGATGCGCCGTAGCCGAGGTCGACGACCATCTCATCGAGGCCGGTCAGCGGCCGGGCAGGCGAGTCGCGAAGCAGGCGTAAACCGCCCGCTGTCGACCAGTCGCCGATACGGCCAGGCGCGATGAGCACCAGACGCCCGAGCTCGAGTGCGTGGCGCGCCGTGATCAGCGCGCCGCTGCCCACCGGCGCCTCGATGACCACCGTCGCCGCAGCGAGCGCGGCGATGATGCGGTTGCGCCGGGGATACGTGCCATGGGTGGGATGGACGGTCGGGTAGTGCTCGCTGATCAGCGCCCCGCCGGCAGCGACGATGCGTCGGCGGAGCGCCGCGTGGGCTCGCGGACCGGGATGCAGGTGGCCGCCGCCGATGACGCCGACCGTCGCCCCCGCACGGGCAAGGGTTGCCGCGTGCGCGGCGCCGTCGATCCCGACGGCCACGCCCGACGCCACGACCGCGCCGCACTCGACGAGCCGCGTGGCGACCTGTGCCGCCAGTTGCCGCCCACCCGCCGTCGGCCGCCGGGTTCCGACGACCGCCACCGCTGGCACAGCCGACAGCACGCTCCTCTCGCCGGCGCCGTGGATGACCGGCGGCGGCGGATCGAGGTCCCGCAGTCGCGGCGGATAGTCGCCCTCGGCCGGCGTCAGCGACCACAGCCCGAGCTCGACGAGGCGCGCGAGCCGTTCACCGGCCGTCGTCGACAACGCCACCAGCTCCTCGAGCGCCCGGTTGCTCATCACCGGCCGGCCGGTGGCACGTCGTCGTTCGGCCAGCCAGCGGCCGACGTCGCCCGCGGCCGCGCGGGCGACCACGTCGGAGGCGCTGCCGAAGGTCGCGATCAGCTGAGCAAAGAGCTCAGGGCCGATACCGTCGACGCTCGCCAGCGCAATCCACGCATCTCGCTCGGACGTCACGGACGTTGCCTCACGCCGCCTCCGATGGTGCCGGCGCATCGGTCGGTTCGCGCAGCTGCGCGGCTGCGTAGATGTCTTCAGCGGTCACGTCACGGCGACCGGAAAGATCGGCGATCGAGCGCGCGACGCGCAAGACGCGATGCAGGCCGCGCGCGGTCATCGCGCTGCCCGCTGCCAGATCGTGAAG